>JAFAJB010000115.1 GCA_019236395.1 Cupriavidus sp. | reverse complement strand
ACCGAGGCCTTCGACTTTCCTACCTTCAACCGTGGCGACTACCTGGGCGCGGTCAGCAAGAAGGTCACTTCCGAAAACCTGACCAAGGTGCTCTACCCTAATGATGCAACTCAGCAGGGAAAGGAACTGCGACTGGAGCAGCAATATTTCTTCGTGGCCTGCTCGCTGCAGGACATGCTACGTCTGCTGGCGGCCGATGGCATGCCCGTGACGCGATTCCACGAGAAGTTCGCGGTACAACTCAACGACACGCATCCCGCCGTCGGCATTGCCGAACTCATGCGACTGCTGGTGGACGACCACTGCCTGGCGTGGGACGACGCCTGGGACATTACCCAGCAAGCGTTTGCCTACACCAACCATACGCTGCTGCCGGAAGCGCTCGAACAATGGCCGCTACCGCTGTTCGGCGGTGTTCTGCCGCGCCATCTGGAGATCATCTACGAGATCAACGCGCGTTTCCTCGATGAGGTACGCATCCGCTTCTATGGCGATGAATCGCGCCTGGCGAGGCTGTCACTGATCGGCGAATACGGCCAGCGGCAGGTGCGCATGGCAAACCTTGCCTGCGTGGGCTCCCACGCCATCAACGGTGTGGCCAAGTTGCACTCGCAACTGATGTGCGAGGATGTTCTGAAAGACTTCCATGCGATGTGGCCGGAGAAGTTCACCAGCATCACAAACGGTGTCACGCCGCGCCGCTGGCTGGCGCTGTCCAACCCGCGCCTGTCGCAACGCATCACTCACGCAATAGGCGATGGCTGGGTGGCCGACCTGGAGCAACTGCGGGCACTCGAACCATTCGCGGAAGACGCGGGCTTTCTCCATCAGTGGCAGGACGCGCGGCACCAGAACAAGGTCGAGATGGCGCAACTCGTGCGGGAGTGCACGGGCATCGCCGTCGACCCGACATCGATGTTCGACGTGATGGTCAAACGCATCCATGAATACAAGCGCCAGCACCTCGCGGTACTGCACATTATCGCGCTCTATCACCGCGTCAAGTCCGATCCGCACGCGGACATCGTGCCACGCACCTTCGTCTTTGCCGGCAAGGCCGCTCCGGGCTATCTCCACGCCAAGCTGCTGATCCGCCTGATCACAAGCGTGGCAGAAGTGGTCAACCGCGATCCGCAAGTGCGCGACCGACTCAAGGTAGTGTTCCTGCCAAACTTCAATGTCACTATCGGGCAACGCATCTACCCGGCCGCAGATGTGTCCGAACAGATCTCGCTGGCGGGCAAGGAAGCCTCCGGTACCGGCAACATGAAACTCGCCATGAACGGCTCACTCACTGTTGGCACCATGGACGGCGCAAACATCGAGCTGTGCGATGCCATCGGCACCGACAATTTCTTTTCTTTCGGGCTGACCGCGGGTGAGGTCAATGCGCTCAAGGCAGGCGGTTACGACCCCGCGACCTATTATCACAACAACGCGCAACTGCGCGCGGTGATTGACCTGATCCACCAAGGTTTCTTCTCACGCGGCGACCACACGCTGTTCCGTCCGCTCTTCGATGAACACCTGCGGCACGACCCCTACCTGCTGCTGGCAGACTTTGCCTCGTACATGGACTGCCAGGAGCGGGTCAGCAACGCCTTCCGGGACTCACAGCGCTGGCAACGCATGTCGGTGCTGTCCTGCGCACGTTCGGGCCGCTTTTCGTCGGACCGCGCCATCCGCGAGTACTGCGAACGCATCTGGAAGGCCGAACCGGTTCCGGTACAACTACTGCACCGCGCGGCTGGCGGGCCCCGAAGGGCGAATGCAGACTCGCGTGAAGGCTAGATTGCGAGGCCGAAACCCCGTTTCCAGGTCCCGGATCCGCCCCCCGACAGGAGTTGATCATGAGCACGAAATTATCCTGGCCTGCATCCGCCACCCGTCCCCATGGGTCGCGGCTGACCCATCATGAGCGCATCACGGCCAGCATACTGCCTGCCGATGCGCCGAATGGGGACGGTCGGTACCGCTATGCTTTCGGACCGGCCCGGCTTGACGACGGGCGTGTGTGTTTCCGGCTGTGGGCACCGGACGCAGCCCGCCATGGCCAGGCCGTGCGACTGGAAATCGCCGGCATGGGCCCGGTACCGATGACGCTGGCACAGGATGGCTGGTATCTGGCCGCGGTGCCGTGCTGCGATGGCGCACGCTACTGGTTCCGCCTGGACGACGGCACCACCGTGCCCGACCCCGCTTCACGATTCCAACCGGATGATGTCCACGGCCCCAGCGTCGCCTGCCTGCCATCAGCGACGGGCGCCTATGCATGGAAATGCCCGGACTGGTGCGGCCGCCCCTGGCACGAGGCCATCGTCTACGAACTGCATGTGGGCCTGTGCGGCGGCTACGCAAGCGCCACACTGCAGCTGAAGCGCCTGGCAGACATGGGATTCACTGCCGTCGAACTGATGCCACTGGCGGAGTTTCCGGGCGCCCGCAATTGGGGCTATGACGGCGTACTGCCGTTTGCGCCCGAATCCGCCTACGGCACGCCCGATCAACTGCGCGCACTGGTAGACCACGCGCACGACCTTGGTCTGATGGTGCTGCTGGACGTGGTCTACAACCACTTCGGTCCGGAGGGCAACTACCTGAGTCTTTACGCGAGCGATTTCTTCCGTACCGACCGAAAAACGCCATGGGGTCCGGTCATCGACTATCGGCGTCCGGAAGTACGGCGCTTCTTCTTCGAGAACGCCTATTACTGGCTGGAAGAATTCCGCCTCGACGGTCTGCGTCTGGACGCCGTACACGCCATGGACGACGACGGCTGGCTGGCCGCGCTGCCGGGAGAATTGCGCGACAGCCTGGAAGCAGCGGGCGGCGCTGGCCGCCAGATCCACCTGATTCTGGAGAACGACAACAACAATGCGGGCTTGCTCGCAGCCGGCTACGATGCGCAATGGAATGACGACGCCCATCATGCCCTGCATGTGCTGCTCACCGGGGAAACGGAGGGCTATTACGTCGACTACAGCGGGCAAGGCAACCAATCGCCAGTACATCACCTCGCCCGTGTGTTGGCAGAAGGCTTTGCCTACCAGGGAGAAGTCTCGTCGTATCGCTCGCGTGCGGGAGATGGAACGCACGCGGCCGTGCGACGCGGGCAGGCAAGTGCCCACCTGCCACCGACGGCATTCGTCACCTTCCTGCAGAACCACGACCAGACCGGTAACCGTGCGTTCGGCGAACGGCTTGCCGGCTTGATCGATCCGCGCGCACTGCGCGCTGCCGTGTCGCTGCTGCTTCTGTGTCCTCAGGTACCCCTCGTTTTCATAGGGGAGGAGAACGGCACGGACACGCCGTTCCTCTACTTCACCAGTCATTCGCCGACTATGGCAGAGGCCGTGCGCGACGGTCGCCGGCGCGAGTTTGCAGCCGCCCATGCCTTCCGTGACGAAACCTGTGCCGCTTCGATACCCGACCCGAATGACCCAGCCACGTTCGAGGCCTCACGCCCGCCCCTGGACATCGAGAACGATTGGACGCATTACTACCGCTGCCTCCTTGCCATTCGCCAACGTCATCTGTTGGCCAGGCTGCCAGGTAGCCGCAGCGAAGGCGTAGACGTCCTCGGGCCGGCCGCCCTCTGTGCACGCTGGCAACTGGGTGACGGCGCAAGGCTGTTGCTTTGGCTCAATCTCGGAGAAGCGGCAGTGCCTTGTTCCGCGCCACCAGGCGCCGCACTGCTGCTGCACGAGAGTGAAACCGGCCACGCCGCCGCACTGGCGGCCCACTCGCTGCCGCCCATGAGTTGCGTGGCCATGATGTGCGTACCAGACGGCTTGCAGGGAAATGGCCCCGACGCCAGTGCCAATTGAATTGGCAGCTTCGCAACGCGCAAGTGGCGCACCCATCCCGCCACGCGCCACTGCCCGTCTGCAATTGCACCCGGGCTTCACGTTGGAAGACGCCGCGAGACTGGTCGACTATTACGCCAGGCTGGGCGTGAGCCACCTCTATCTGTCACCGGTTTTTGGCGCGAGGCCTGGCTCGATGCACGGCTATGACGTGACGGACTACTCGCGCATTCGGGCCGAGCTCGGTGGAGAACCAGCTCTGGTCGCACTGGCCCAGCGCGCAAGATCCGCGGGGCTCGGCCTGATTCTGGATATCGTGCCCAACCATATGGCCGCGGACAGCACCCACAATGCCTGGTGGCGCGATGTACTGGCCCATGGGGCGGACAGCGCCTTCGCCCAATATTTCGACATTGACTGGCAGCCGCGCGACCCCGCGCTGCAAGGCAAGGTGCTCGTGCCGATTCTGGCGGACCCCTACTGGCAAGCGATCGAGCAGGGCCATCTGAAGGTGCAGCCTGCAAGCACCGCCGGCCCGGCAAGCTTGCGCTATTTCGAACACGATCTGCCACTGGCACCACACTGCCTGGAGGCAACGGCAAACGCGGCGGCAGACCCAGGCTGGTTCGACGCCAGGCATATTGAGGGCCGAAAGAGACTGCACGCCTTGCTCGAACGCCAGCACTACCGCCTGGCGTGGTGGCGCACTGCGGCCGCGTCCCTCAACTGGCGCCGCTTCTTCGAGATCAGTGACCTGGTCGGTCTGCGCCAGGAATATCCGCCTGTGTTCGCGGCCACGCATGCTCTGGTTTTCCGGCTGCTGCGCGAAGGGTATATCGATGGGGTACGGGTGGATCATGTCGACGGGCTGGCAGACCCAGCCGAGTACTGCCGACAGATGCGCGCGCACCTCACGTTGCACGCAGCACGGCGCTCAGCCGCGCAGCCTCTGCCACGGCCATGGCTGATCGTGGAGAAGATTCTCGGTCCGCACGAGCGCCTACCGGTGGACTGGCAAGTCGACGGGACCACCGGGTATGACTTCATGAATGAAATTAGCGCCGTTCTGCACTGTGCGGACGGAGAAGCATCGCTTACGGCACTGTGGCAGCGCACCTGCGGCCGGCGGGATGGCTATGAGCAATATGCGTCAGCCGCTCGACGGCTGATCCTGACACGCCATCTCATCACGGAATATGAAGGCCTCTGTGTCTGCCTGCATCGCTACGCCGCGCAGAACCCGGCTACACGCGACCTGACACTCTCCGCCCTGAGACGGGCCGTGGCGGCGCTGCTGACGCCCATCGCGGTCTATCGCAGCTACATCGATGACTGTCCGCAACTGCGTGACAGTAGCGCAGTGGAAATCGAGAACGGCATCCTGCAGGATGCCGTCAGCACGGCGCGCGCCGAGTTGGCCCCGGACGAAATCGCGGCGCTAGACTTCATTCTCGATTGCCTGCGCGACCACTCGTCTCCGGGCAGCATCCCTTGCCTGATCCGTCGGCGACTGCAGCAACTGATGCCCGCTCTTGCCGCCAAGGCTGGGGAGGACACGGCGTTCTACCGGTTTGGCCGGCTGCTGTCGCGCAATGAAGTCGGCAGCGATCCAGCCACATTGGCGATATCCGAGCCGCAGTTCCATGCCTGCATGACGGAGCGCTCACAGCACTTTCCTCGTGCAATGCTGGCCACGGCCACGCATGACCACAAGCGAGGCGAAGATGCGCGCATGCGGCTAGCCGTGCTCAGCGAGGTGGCCGGGGACTGGTCGGACGCCGTCGCCAGTTGGGAAAACAACTGCGCATCATTGCTGGCGTCTCTACCGCGCAGGCCCGAACCCGCCGACCGGCTGATGCTATATCAAACGATTCTGGGCGCCTGGCCCATGGAGGCAGACGCACTGAAGGCCAAGGACGCACGGGCCGCTTTCCTGCGGCGCATCGGCGACTGGCAGCGCAAGGCAATTCGCGAAGCCAAGTTGCACGGAAACTGGACTTGTCCCGACCTAACTTACGAAGACGCCTGCGAGGCATTCCTGCAGAGACTTGAGGCAGGATGGCCCGATTCCGGCGTGCTGGCGGCCATTGGGAAATTTGTGCGGCGCGTAGCGGCGGCTGGTGCGATCAACAGCCTGGCGCAGGTCACGGTGCTGCTCACTGCCCCGGGGGTACCGGACCGCTACCAGGGCTGCGAAAGCTGGGACTTCAGCCTGGTGGATCCGGACAACCGCCGCGTGCCCGATCATGCCCGCCTGCAAGCCCAATTGGGCTGCACCGCTCCCTGGGCCCATTGGATGTCACATTGGCAGGACGGACGCATCAAGCAACAGTTGATACGCAGCGTGCTTGCCGTACGCAGGCAGCAAGCCGACCTCTTCGACAATGGGCGCTACCGTCCCCTATTGGCGCAAGGACCACTCGCGCCGCAGGTGCTTGCATTCACACGCTCGGCAGGCGGCCAGGAAGCGGCTGTCATCGTCACCCGCCTGGCAGCGCGCTACGTCAATCCCGTGCACCCATGCATTCCGCCGTCATGTTGGCTGGATACGACGTTGGACGCCAGCGCTCCGAACCCCAGCGTCTGGATCGACGCACTGACTGGCACGATCCTCAACGCGCCGCTAGGCAAACTGGCAATGCGCGAGGTGCTGGTATCACTGCCGGTCGCACTATTGCTCCGCCAACCATAGTCGCGGACGCGATGGCGCCGGGCAAACGGCCGTTCTCATATATCACCACATGATGCATTTCAAATGACGCCACAATACAAACCGCATGTTCTGCAAACGCTTCGAGCAGTGGGCGGAGGACGGCCTGGTGTGAACGGGCGGCTCCCCGGAACTCTGGTGTTACGCGAGCGATCCAAAACATCAGATGGGGTCACCCTGCGCCCCGGGCCAACCAGCACGGGCCCAGCTGTTTGCCGCTCCACTCTGGCGAGCCGGCACGCGAGTTCGCCGTTCAGTTCCGACGCCGACTGCCTGCCGTGCCATCTGATCCGACTGCTATGGCCGCTTCCATTGAGGACTATGCACTAATCGGCGATTGCGAGACCGCAGCACTCGTCTGCCGCGACGGCAGCATTGACTGGCTGTGCCTGCCCCGCTTCGATTCGGCCGCTTGCCTGGCCGCGCTGTTGGGCACACGAGAGAATGGCCGCTGGCAGATCGCCCCGGCCGTGCCGGGCGGCAGGACGATGCGTCACTACCGGTCCGGAAGTCTGGTACTTGAAACCGTCTTTGTCCACCCCGAAGGGGTGGTGACCCTGATCGACTTCATGCCAATCCGTCTTGGCACGCCCAGTTCTGACGATCGCACGGATCTGGTCCGGCTTGTGTGCGGCCGCAGCGGCAAAGTGCACATGAAGATGGATCTCACCCTGCGCTTCGACTACGGTGCGACGGTGCCTTGGGTAACACGCCTGGAGCACGAAGATGGCATCCGTGCCGTGGCTGGTCCCGCCATGGTGGTACTGCGCACGCCCGCGCCTCTATGTGGAAAGGGACTGGCCACAATCTGCGAGTTCACGATCGAGGCCGATCAGGTGATACCGTTCGTACTGACCTATTCGCCATCCCATCTTGCTGCGCCAGTTCCGCTGGACGCATTGCACGAACTGGAAAGGACAGATCGCTGGTGGAAGAACTGGTCCGGCAAGTGTGCGGCCGGAGGCAACTGGAGGGGACCGGTCAGGCGCTCCCTGCTCACGCTGAAGGCCCTCACCTACTGGCCAACGGGTGGCGTCGTCGCCGCACCCACCACCTCTTTGCCCGAAGCGCCAGGCGGAGTGCGCAACTGGGACTATCGCTACTGCTGGCTGCGCGACGCCACACGCATGCTACTGGCGTTGATGGCGGCGGGCTATTTTGAAGAGGCACAGGCCTGGAGAGCCTGGCTCACGCGCGCTGTGGCCGGCAGTCCCGCGCAGACCCAGATCATGTACGGCGTGGCGGGGGAGCGTCACCTGGGGGAATGGGAACTGGACTGGCTGTCGGGACACAAGGGCGCACGCCCCGTGCGCGTGGGAAACCTCGCTTCGACTCAACTTCAGCTTGATGTCTACGGCGAAGTCATGGACGCCCTGTTCCAGGCACGGCTGGGAGGCTTGCCCCGCGACCGGGACTCGTGGGCACTGCAACGGGCATTGGTCGAACATCTTGCCGCAATCTGGCGGCAACCGGATGAAGGCATCTGGGAAGTCCGTGGCGGGCGCCATCACTTCACGTTTTCCAAGGTCATGGCATGGGTCGCTGTGGACCGCGCTATCAAGACCGTGGAAATGCATGACTGGCCGGGCCCTGCATCGCATTGGCGCGTCCTCCGGGATGCCATTCGCGCCGAAGTACTGACCCACGGCTTCAACCAGAAACGCAACAGCTTTGTCCAGATCTTCGGCGGGAACACCACCGATGCGAGCCTGCTCCTGCTCCCGATGGTGGGATTCATCGATGGCAAGGATCCGCGCATGCTCGGCACCATCAGGGCAATTGAAGACGAATTGCTGGCCAATGGCCTGGTGCGTCGGTACTTGCCATCGCGCACCCCGGACGGTCTCCCCGGCGAGGAGCTATCATTCCTCGCCTGTAGCTTCTGGCTGGCGGATGCCTATGCGCTGGCTGGTCGCCTGCAGGAAGCACGAGAGTTGTTCGAACGTCTCCTGTTGCTCCGCAATGACGTTGGCCTGCTGGCCGAGGAGTATGACCCGGTCCAGCACCACATGGCCGGAAATTTTCCCCAGGCGCTGTCGCATATTGCCCTGATCAACACGGCCTTGCTGCTTGACCAAGGCACAAGGCGCCAATGAGTTCGGCGCCACTCGCGACGCTCCGATGCGCTACTTATCGATGAAGTAGCGTGAGAGCACGCTGGCAGACGGCATCGGCCGTCAAACCGTACTCGCGCAGCATGACATCCCCAGCCGCCGAGGCGCCGAAGCGATCCACCATCAGCACATCCCCACGCTCGCCGACATACCGATGCCAGCCCTGCGAAACGCCAGCCTCGACCGCGAGCCTTGCGCCAACCACCGGCGGCAGCACGGTATCGCGATATTCCTGCGGCTGTTCGTCGAACAATTCCCAGCTTGGCATCGAGACCAGACGCACCTTGATATTCAGTGCGGACAAATGTTGGTATGCAGCGACGATCAAGCCAACTTCCGACCCGCTGGCGATCAGTATCAGTTCCGGCTTGCCGTCCGTCGCATCAGCCAGTACGTATGCGCCGCGCAGCAGTCCATCGGCGTCAGCGAATTGCGTCCTGTCGAGCGTAGGGACGCTCTGCCGCGTCAATACCAGTGCTATCGGTCGGTCGCATGTTCTGAGCGCAACGCGCCAGGCGCTCGCAGTTTCATTGGCATCGGCCGGACGCACGACGATCAGGCGCGGCACTGCACGCAAGCTGGCAAGCTGTTCCACGGGTTGGTGCGTAGATCCATCCTCGCCGAGCGCGATGCTGTCATGGGTAAAGATGTAGATCACATGCAATCCCATCAGCGCGGCCAAACGGATCGACGGACGCAGATAGTCGGAAAACACCAGGAACGTTGCGCCGAACGGCAAGGTGCCTCCATGCGCCGCCAAGCCGTTCATGATCGCGCCCATTGCATGTTCGCGTACGCCAAAATGCAGATTGCGGCCTGCATAACTCCAGCCGCCCTCCGAGCCTTGCCGGTCGCGCGCACTCGCGCCGGGATGCTGAAAATCCCCGAGACCGATCAGTGCTGTATGCGTCGACGGATCAAGGTCCCCCGAGCCGCCCATCATCGCTGGCAAATGCGCGGCAATTGCGTTCATGACCTTGCCCGAAGCGACACGGGTGGCCATGCCTTTTGCGTCAGCCGGAAACTGCGGTACATGGCGCTCCCACTCGTCCCGACGTGTGGCTACGTCTGGGCGCGCATCGCGCTTGTCCTCCATCAAGTTCACCAACTCCGCTGCGAGTTCGGGAAATTCCGCTTCATACGCGGAAAACCTGTCACGCCATGCCTGCTCGCTCTTCTTTCCCCGTGAAACCGCCTCGCGAAAATACGCGCGTGCTTCCTCGGGAACATAAAACGACAGTTGCTCTGGCCAGCCAAGGTTCCGTTTGGTCAAGCGGACCTCTTCCACGCCCAGTGGCGACCCGTGGGCCTCAAAAGTGTCTTGCTTGTTGGGCGAGCCGTAACCGATGTGCGTGCGCACCAGAATCAGTGAAGGCTTCCCGGTTTCCGCACGCGCCGCCTCGATCGCTCGCTCGATTTCCGCCAGGTCATTACCGTCGGGCACCACCTGCATGTGCCAGCCATATGCGTCGAAGCGTCGCGCACGGTCCTCGGTGAACGTCATGTCGGTGCCCGCCGACAGCGTGATCCGATTGTCGTCATACAGGTAGATCAGCTTGCCCAGCTGCAGATGCCCGGCCAGCGATGCGGCTTCCGAGGCGATGCCTTCCATCAGGTCGCCGTCACTCACGATTCCGTACGTGAAGTGATCGATCACGCGGTAGTCGTCACGGTTGTACCGCGCGGCCAGGTTTGCTTCCGCAATCGCCATGCCGACGCCGTTGCCAAAGCCCTGACCAAGCGGCCCGGTGGTGACTTCCACGCCCGGCGTCAGGTTACGTTCCGGATGGCCCGGCGTGATGCTGCCCCATTGCCGGAATTGCTGTAGCTGCGAAAGCGGAAGATCATAGCCTGAGAGGTGGAGCAGGCTATACAGGAGCGCCGAGCCATGCCCAGCGGATAGCACAAAGCGATCACGGTCGAACCACCGCGGATTGCTGGGGCTATGCTTGAGGAAGCGCGTCCAAAGTGCATAGGCCATCGGCGCGGCTCCCAGCGGCAAGCCGGGATGCCCGCTGTTGGCCCGTTGCACGGCATCAACCGACAGGAAGCGCAGTGTATTGATACACAGATCGTCCAGCTTTGGGTTGGATCGAGATGCATTCATTTGGCGCCTCCCCGGTAGCTCGGATATTTCTCCGGCGCGTGGCTGGAATCCGCTCGCCGAGGACGACACCCGGATAGCCAATCGACACGGCGTCGTATTCCCAGTCCGCGGTGATCTCCCGCAGAGTCTTCATCATTCGACCTGGCGTCAGGTTCGGGCCAGACTTGAACGAAACCGCCTTCTTTTGGCCGGTAGCGACGCACTTGATATGGGAACCGCCGACATCGACCACCAGCACATTCAGCACCTGGGCGTCAGCATGCGGGGCATCATTGTCACTGCGATTCATCATTGTGTTCTTCCTTCGTCGTCTCGTCATATCCACCAAACTGCTTGCGCATCGCAGACAAGACCCTATTGGCGAAGTCCGCCTCACCGCGCGAGCTGAAACGTTCATATAGGGCGGCGCTGAGTACCGGCGTTGGCACCGACTCGTCAATGGCCGCCACGATCGTCCATCGCCCTTCCCCAGAGTCGGCGACGCGGCCCGCATAGCCCGTCAGGTCGGGGCTGGTCAGCAGGGAGGCTGCGGTAAGGTCAAGCAGCCACGACCCGATCACGCTTCCGCGGCGCCACAGCTCCGCGATCTCGGAAACGTTCAAGTCGAATTGGTAACACTCCGCATCGCGCAGCGGAGCCGATTCGGCATTTGCTGCCCGCGGTCGCCAGCCGACGTTGGCATTGCGCAGGATATTCAGGCCTTCCGCATACGCCGCCATAAGACCGTACTCGATGCCGTTGTGAACCATCTTTACGAAGTGGCCCGCGCCGTTGGGACCGCAATGCAGATAGCCGTGCTCGGCTGGCGTGGGCGTACCAGTCCTGCCGGCCGTGCGCGATGCTGCCTCGAATCCCGGTGCAATACTCCTGAAGATAGGCTCCAGGTGTTTGACCACGTGAACCTCGCCACCAATCATCAGACAAAAGCCGCGCTCCAGCCCGAATACGCCGCCACTGGTGCCGCAATCGACAAGATGGATGCCTTTC
>JAFAJB010000250.1 GCA_019236395.1 Cupriavidus sp. | reverse complement strand
GGCGTGGGAAATGGAGACGATCGGCAGGCACCTTGAATCGTGCCAGCGCGGCGAGCGCTTCAGGTTTCAGGCTTCAGCCCAGTGGGTTCGGCCTCCACTTGAGCAGGCGCTTCTCCAGACTGGTCAGCAGATAGTCCGCGGCGAGCGCCACCACGGCCAGCACGATCATCGCCGCGAACACACCGCTGGCGTTGAACGCGCCCTGTGCCGTGGCAATCAGCAGGCCGATGCCCTGCTTGGAGCCGAGGAATTCGCCCACCACCGCGCCCACCAGTGCAAAGCCGAAACTCACATGCAGGCTCGCCAGAATCCAGCTCAGCGCCGACGGCACCACCACCGAGAACGTGAGCTGACGCTTCGACGCGCCGAGGATCTGGGCGTTGGCGATCAGGTAGCGGTCAGCCTCGCGCACGCCCTGGAAGGCATTGCCGAATACGACGAAGAACACCATCACCACCGCCAGCGCCACCTTCGACGCCATGCCCAGGCCGAGCGCGATGACAAAGATCGACCCAAGCACCACGCGTGGAATCGAGTTGGCGATCTGGATATAGATGCTGAACACATCGGCCAGCAGCTTGTTGCGCCCGAGCACGATGCCGCACAGCACACCGGCCACCGAGCCGATCAGGAAGCCCAGCCCGGTTTCCTCCAGCGTCACCCACACCTGCGTCAGCAGCGGCCCTTGCGAGGTGCCGTTCACGAACCAGTCCTGGATCTGGTCAACGATCAGCGATGGCATCGAGAAGAAGAACGGGTCGATCCAGTGCAGTCGACCGGCCAGTTCCCAGCCGCCCAGCACCACCACCAGCAGCAGGATGCGCAGCGTGAAGATCAGCCAGTAGCGGCGGCGTGCGCGAGCGCGGGCTTGCGCCTCGAAGGCCTGGTCCTGCGCGGCAAATGCGATGTTCGCGTCCATGGTCATATTGTCGGCGTCAGTCAATGTGGACCTCTTCACGCAGGTCGGCCCAGATTTCTCGTGAAAGCTCCACGAAGTGTTTGTCGTAGCGAATCTCGGAGGTCACGCGCGGGCGCGGCAGATCGATCTCATAGACCCGCTTGAGCGTGGCCGGGCGCGCCGTCAGCACCAGCACCCGGTCCGCCATCGCAATCGCCTCTTCCAGATCGTGCGTGACGAAGACCACCGACCCGGCGTTCTGCGACCACAACTGCAGCAGCTCGTCCTGCATCAGCGTGCGGGTCTGCATGTCGAGCGCGCTGAACGGCTCGTCCATCAGCAGGATCTGCGGGTTGTTGATAAAGGTCTGGGCCAGCGCCACGCGCTTGCGCATGCCGCCCGAGAGCTGATGCGGATAGTGATTGGCGAACTTCGCCAGCCCCACCTTGCGAATCCACTGCTCGGCCAGGTCATACGCCGCGTCGCGCGAACTGCCGCGAAACAGCGGGCCCGCCGCCACGTTGTGCAGCACCGTGCGCCACGGGAAGACGGCATCGGCCTGGAACACGAAGCCGATGCGCGGATCGATCCCACTGACGCGCTTGCCCATCACGCGCACTTCGCCCGAGCTTGGACGCAGCAATCCGGTGATCAGGCTCAGCGTGGTGGACTTGCCGCAGCCGGTGGGCCCGACGATCGCCACGAACTCGCCGTTGCCGACGGTCAGCGAAAAATCGCGCAGGGCGACGGTGGCGGAACCGTCAGGCGAGATGAAGCGGCAGGAGACGCGATCGAACTCGATGGCCGGCGTGTCCTGCGATACAGAATCAGTCATGAAGAAATCCTTGTGGCCGGCCCTCACCGGCCTACGCAATCGTGGTGATGACCTACTCAATGACCTACTTGATCTGGTCGACAAACGCGTTGGTATAGGTGCGGCTCAGCTCGATGTGCTTGCCCTTGACCGTGGGGTCGAACGAGGCCAGCACCTTCAGAACGGTCTCCGGGCCGCCTGCCGGCATCTTTCCGTCGGCCGTGAACATCGGCATCGACGAACCCAGCGCCTTGACATACAGGTCGCGGTTGTTGCCGTAGTAGTCCTTGGGCATCTTTTGCGCGATCTCATCGGCGGTATGGGTCTTCATGAAGTGCAGCGTCTTGACGAAGGCGCGTGCGAGCTTCTGCACCTGGTCCTTGTGGGTGTCGATCCACGCGCGCTGCATGTAGAGGCTCGACGCCGGGTAGAGCCCGCCAAGTGCCTGGGTGGTGCCCTCCGCCGTGCGCAGATCCACCAGCACCTGCGCCTCGCCGGTCTTCAGCAGCTGCGAGATGGTCGGCTCGGTGGTCATGCCCGCATCGATGCGGCCCTGCCGGATCGCGGCAATGAACGTGGTGTCTGCGCCAACCGGCAGCACCGTGAACTGGCTCGATGACACTCCAGCCCGGAACGCCAGGTACTGCGTCAGGAAGTTGGTCGACGAACCCAGTCCGGTTACGCCAAGCGTCTTGCCCTTGATATCGGCCATGCTCCGGATCTGGCCCGCTGCCTTGGTGGCCACCATCTCGGCCTCGCCGGGCACCTGACCGAGCACGACCACGGCCTCGACTTCCTTGCCTTTGCTCTGCAGGTCGATGGTGTGATCGTAGAAGCCCACCACGCCTTGCACGGCACCAGCCAGCAGTTCGTTCTCGGCATCGACACCGGCCGGCTGCGACTGGATTTCGACGTCCAGCCCTTCCTCCTTGAAGTAGCCGAGTTGCTCGGTCAGTTTGGCGGGCAGATAGATGATCTTGGTAGCGCCACCGACCATGATCGTGAGCTTGCCACCGTCATCCGCCGCAAGTGCAGTACCAGACACTGCCAGCAGGGACAGCACGGCGGCCAACGCGCGGGTCCGCGAGATTTTCATGCCTGTCTCCATCCTTTTCTGTTCTTTGATTGGTAGTACCGCGCAGGGACTGCACGGCCGAAGCCATTCTAGGTAGCCGAAACCTTCACCAAGCTTTCCTCGCGCCCAAGGGAAATCCCCGGTACACCGACAGGCCTGTCCGGGCGTTCACTGTGGGTCTGGAAACGTCCCCAACAGCCCCCCTCACAGATAGAGACAGAGCGGTTCATGAAGGTATTGCTGATCGAAGACAACGACTCGCTCGTCCACTGGCTGGTCAAGGTACTGAAGGAAGAGCGTTTCGTGGTCGATACGGCACTTGACGGCGAGGCGGCCGATCAGTTGCTGCGGACCCAGCAATACGACGTGGTGCTGCTCGACCTGCAACTCCCCCGGCTGACTGGCAAGAGCGTGCTGCGCCGGCTGCGCGCGCGGCACAACAACGTGCCTGTGCTGATGCTGACCGCCAGCGGTTCCGTCGACGAAAAGGTGGAATGCCTGGGCCTGGGCGCGGACGACTACCTGGTCAAGCCATTCGAAGTGCGTGAGCTGCTGGCGCGCATCAAGGCCCTCGCGCGCCGCCAGCTTGGCGAAAAGCAGGCCGAACTCAACTGCGGCAACCTCACCTACAACAACGACACGCGCCAGTTCTACGTCCAGGGGCAGTTGCTGGCGCTGCGCGTGAAGGAACACGCCACGCTCGAGATCCTGATGCAGCGCCAGGGCAAGACCGTTTCCAAGGCCACGCTGATGGAAGGCATCTACGCGATCGAGGATGACGCCAGCGAGGACGCCGTGGAGATCTACATCCACCGCATCCGCAAGAAGCTGGAGGGCTGCCAGGCCACCATCATGACGCTGCGCGGGCTTGGCTACCTGCTGCAGCAGAAGCAATGATCCACAGCCTGCGCGCCCGGCTGCTGCTGTGGCTGCTGTTGCCTCTAGCGGCGTTCGTCGTGGTGACCGGCTACGCGTCGTACCTGCGCGCCGTGGACACCGCCGATCGCGTGCAGGATCGCGCGCTGCAGGCTTCGGCCGAAGTCATCGCCGGTCAGGTCGACTGGTTCGACGGCCGGCTGCTGGTGCACGTTCCCCCGGCAGCCCTGTCGCTGTTCGACTCGCCGTTCGGCGACCAGGTCTTCTACAACGTCGTGGACGATGCCGGGCGGGTCCTGGCCGGAAATCCGGCCCTGGGACCGCCGCTGGCCGGAGCCGGCAACCCGGTGTTCTACCCGACCACGTTCCAGGGCCTGCCGGTTCGCGTGGTCCAGCTTTCGCGCCTGATGTTCAACGATGGCCATACGTACAAGGTCATGGTGACGGTGGGACAGACGCTCAAGGGCAACCGGGACCTGGTACGCACGCTGAGCATCCCGGCGCTGACGCGTGAGGTCGTTCTGCTGCTGCTGGCCGTGCTGCTCGTGGTTTGCGGTCTCACCGTGGAACTGCGCCCACTGCTGCGCGTACGCAACGAAGTGGCCGGGCGTGACCCGATGGACCTGGAACCGGTCAGGGCTGGCGATCTGCCGCAAGAGCTGCGTCCCATCGTCGAGGTCATCAACCAGTGCATCCAGCGGCTCAACGAACACGTGCTCCGCCAGAAGCGCTTCATTGCCGATGCCGCTCACCAGATCCGCACCCCGCTGGCCATTCTCGGCACCCAGTTGCAATACGCCACGCAGGTGCAGGACGACAGCAGGCTGCGCGAGATCATCGGCTCGGCCGAGTGCAGCACGCAGACCATGACCGATCTGGTCAACAAGCTGCTGCTGTTGTCGCAGGCGGAGGCACAGAGCGCCAGCGGCCCGGGCATGGGTCAGGCGGTTGCGGACCTGGTACCGGCCGTGACAGCGGTACTGGAGGATCTGGTGGTACTGGCCCAGCGCAAGCAGATCGATCTGGGCGCGGACATTCGCGCCGAAAGCGTGCGGGTACGCATCAACGAATGGATGCTGGTTGCGGTGATCTCGAATCTGGTCGACAACGCCATTCGCTATACGCCGGACGGCGGAGAGGTCACGGTGACCGTCTCCGCGGCGCAGGGCTATGCCACGCTGTCGGTCAGCGACAATGGACCCGGCATTCCGCCCGAGGCGCGCCCCAAGGTGTTCGACCGCTTCTACCGCAATGCGCAGCCTCACCAGCAAGGCAGCGGCCTGGGCCTGGCCATCGTCAAGGAGATCGTGGTGGCCGCGCAGGGCAGGATCAGCCTGTCGCCGGGCATCGACGGCAACGGGGTGACGTTTTCGGTAAGCCTGCCGCTGGCTGGCTGAGGCCCCTTACCGCTTTCCCGTTACCCGGATATTGCGAAACAGGTGATCGCCGGCGCGGTATCCGCGGACGGATAGGGGCCGCGTGGCCCAGACAGCAGCCGCAATCGCTGCGTTGCCAGCACTTCGGCTTCCAC
>JAFAJB010000098.1 GCA_019236395.1 Cupriavidus sp. | reverse complement strand
GTGGCGCAACGCCGCGATGTGGCTGGTGCCGTTCGGCGTGTTGTTCGGTGTCGCACTGGTTCTGTTGACACGACTGCGAATCCGGCAGCGTCATGGCTTGCTGTGGCAGCTTGACCGGGCGTTGCGAAGCCATGAACTATCGCTTGCGTACATGCCCATCGTCGAGCTGGGAAGCGGGAAGTGGGTGGGTGCCGAGGCGCTGATGCGCTGGCAGCGAGACGGGGAGTGGATTGCCCCGGACAGGTTTATCCCGCTGGCGGAACGTCATCGTCGCATCAGGCGTGTCACCGAAAGAATGCTCGACCTGCTGGTGGCCGATGCGCGTGTACTGCCTTCGGAGCTTGCAGCAGCACTCTATTTCTCGATCAACCTATCCGCGGAGGACCTGGCGGACCCTGTGATCGCGCAACGCGTACGTGCCGTCAGGGAAGCATGCGGCGTCGACGCGATCATGGTCGAAGCGACGGAAGGTGTGCTGCTGCAGGCGGAGCGTGTCGTGCCAAACATCAATCGGCTGCGCGAGCTTGGCATGCGCGTGGCCATTGATGATTTTGGCACCGGCTACTCGTCACTGTCGTACCTCGGCTCGCTTGACGTGGACTGCATCAAGATCGACAAGTCGTTCGTGTCGGCCATCGGCACGGAGTCGGTGAGAGGGCACGTTGTGGCGCACATCATCGATATGGCGAGGGATGTCGGCCTGGCGGTCATTGCGGAAGGCGTGGAGACGCAGGAACAGGCGGCGTACCTGGCCGCCAGGGGCGTGCAGTATGCGCAGGGGTGGCTGTTCGGCAAGGCCATGCCGGTGCGCGAGTTCGTCGCGGCCATGCATGCTGATAGGGTCTATCACGCTTGTCAAATGTAGTGGCGTGGGGCGGGTGATACAACGCCAACTTCATACTCGGCGATGACCGGGATTAAAAATTAGAGGAGACCAGAGAATGGAGACACTGCTCTACCAGGTCGAGGATCGTCCACCGATCCTGACGACTACGCTGCTTGCCGCACAGCATCTGCTTGCTGCGCTCGGCGGCATCATCGCCGTGCCACTCGTCCTGGGTGGTGCGCTGAAACTTCCACCTGATCAGATCATCGCACTCGTCAACGCCGCGTTGCTGGGCTCAGGCATCGTCACGATCATCCAATGCAAGGGTGTGGGGCCGATCGGCATTCGCCTGCCTTGCGTCATGGGAACGAGCTTCACGTTCGTCGGCGCCGGCATCAGCGTGGGTCTCGAGCATGGTGTGCCCGGCATTCTCGGGGCATCGCTGGCAGGTTCGATGGTGATGATCGTGGGCAGCTTCTTCATGCCGACGATTCGCAAGCTCTTCCCGCATACGGTGACGGGCGTGGTGGTGACGATGATCGGCCTCTCGCTGACTCCGGTGGCGATCGACTGGGCGGCCGGTGGTGTTGGCAGCGCCAACTACGCAGCACCGAGCTCGCTGGCGATTGCCTGCCTTGTGCTGCTGCTCGTGATCGGCTTCGTGCAGTGGGGCAAGGGTATCGTTTCGGCGTCGGCCGTGGTGCTCGGCATCATGATCGGCTATCTCGTGTGCCTGGCGCTGGGGATGGTCGACTTCTCACAAATTCACAACGCGCCCGTATTTGCGCTGCCGCAGCCCGCGCATTTCGGAATGAGCTTCCCGGTATCGGGCATCGCCGCGATGTCGCTGGCGTTCCTGGTCACCATCGTCGAGACCACCGGCACTTTCATGGCACTGGGCTCGGCCACGCAAACAGCGATACCCGGCAAGAAACTGGCACGCGGCATTCTTTGCGATGGTGTCGGTTCGGCGTTTGCGGCGCTGCTGTCGAGCCCGCCTGTCTCGACGTTCGCGCAGAACGTCGGCGTGGTGACGCTGACCGGTGTCGCCAGCCGTCATGTGGTGGCGCTGACCGGCGGGATGCTGGTGCTGGCCGGCCTGTTCCCGGTGCTCGGTGCACTGGTGGTGACGATTCCGCAGCCAGTGCTTGGCGGTGCGGGCCTGATGATGTTCGCGATGATCGTATCAGCGGGCATTCACATGCTGGGCAAGTCTGCACCGACCAAGCGCAACAGCCTGATCATTGCGGTGTCGATCGGTTGCGGTCTTGCCGTGACGGTTCGCCCGGAATTGCTCGGCAAGCTGCCCGCATTCGTGAAGGAAGTATTTGGCTCCGGGATTACAGTTGGCGCGCTGGTTGCTGTCGTGCTGAACCTGTTCCTGCCTGGCCGCGAAGTGGAAGTGCTGGAAGAGGATGAGGCAAGCGGGAATGAGCCGCTGGTACAGGAACCTGCCTGACGGGTCGGCAGTTCACATGCTGTCAGTTGGCAGCGACAGCTTGCCCTGATCGGAGAAACGGGTACCGCCACCCATGCCGCCACCAGCCAATCGCCCATGGACTTCATATGGGATGCTGCCCGCCTTCGCGCTGCCCGCGAAGGCGAATGCCTGGCGCACCGCGGCAAATGCCGGCACGGTCAATGGGACCTCGATCACCGTTTCACCGAATCGCGGCACGACCCCGCTCTGGTCACTGACGCCGCTGGCAAATGATTGGCCATTCAGATCGAGTTGCAGCGACACGCCGCTATATTCGAGCGGCGCGTCGTTGGGGTTCTGAATGCGCAGCTTGACATTGAAACGCATCTCCAGACCAGCGCCTTCCATCGGATCGATTCCCGCCACAGAGACCCGCAGCGGTTCCTGACCAGTCAGCGCCGCGCAGCCGCCGAGCCAGACCATAAAGCAAAGGCAGATGAAGAGGAGGCGCACTGAGCGCCCGGCGTCAGGAGCAGGCATGGCGAGCACCTCGTCCGAAGAGTCTGCAGGTGCTGACTAGTGTAGTTCCCCGTTGGAAATAAAAAAGACCCCGGAGCAGTACCGGGGCCTTTCTTGATTCCATCCGCCGCCATCCGTCGAAACGACCGGGCGGATGACAGCGCGCAGATGGGCAGGGTGACTCGTTACTTCACCGCTTCCAGCGCTGCGTTCAGCGTCTTGCTCGGGCGCATCACGGCCGACAGCTTGCCGGCGTCCGGCATGTAGTAGCCGCCAATGTCCACCGGCTTGCCCTGCACGTCGCCCAGTTCGCCGATGATGGTCTTCTCGTTGTCCGTCAGCGTCTTGGCCAGCGGCGCGAAGACCTTCGCCAGTTCGGCGTCGTCCTTCTGCGCGGCCAGTTCCTGGGCCCAGTACATGGCCAGGTAGAACTGGCTGCCGCGGTTGTCGAGCTGGCCGGTCTTCGGCGACGGGCTCTTGGCGTTGTCCAGCAGCTTGCCGGTTGCCGCGTCCAGCGTCTTGGCCAGGATCTTGGCGCGGGCGTTGCCGGACTTGATGCCCAGTTCTTCCAGCGACACGGCCAGGGCCAGGAATTCGCCGAGCGAGTCCCAACGCAGGTGGTTTTCTTCCACCAGCTGCTGCACGTGCTTCGGTGCCGAGCCGCCTGCACCCGTTTCGTACATGCCGCCACCGGCCATCAGCGGCACGATCGACAGCATCTTGGCGCTGGTGCCCAGTTCCATGATCGGGAACAGGTCGGTCAGGTAGTCGCGCAGGATGTTGCCGGTCACCGAGATGGTGTCCAGGCCGCGAATCACGCGCTCGAGCGTGTAACGCATGGCGCGAACCTGCGACATGATCTGGATTTCCAGGCCGCTGGTGTCGTAATCCTTGAGGTAGGTTTCCACCTTCTTGATCAGCTCGGCTTCGTGCGGACGGTACGGGTCCAGCCAGAACACTGCCGGCATGCCCGAGTTGCGGGCACGCGTGACGGCCAGCTTCACCCAGTCGCGGATCGGAGCATCCTTCACCTGGCACATGCGCCAGATGTCACCCTGCTCGACCTGCTGGGTCAGCGCGGTCAGCACTTCGCCGGTGGCGTTGTCGACGATGCGGGCTTCGCCGTCTTCGGCGATCTCGAAGGTCTTGTCGTGCGAGCCGTACTCTTCGGCCTTCTGGGCCATCAGGCCAACGTTCGGCACCGTGCCCATCGTCACCGGATCAAAGGCGCCGTTGGTCTTGCAGAAGTTGATGATTTCCTGATAGATGCGAGCGAAGGTCGACTCGGGGATCAGGCACTTGGTGTCCTTCGTACGGCCGTCGGCGCCCCACATCTTGCCGCCGATACGGATCATGGCCGGCATCGAAGCGTCAACGATCACGTCGTTCGGTGCGTGCAGGTTCGAGATGCCCTTGGCCGAATCCACCATCGCCAGTTCCGGGCGATGCTCGTGGCACGCGTGCATGTCGCGGATGACTTCTTCCTTCTTCGACTCGGGCAGCGTCTCGATCTTCGTGTACAGATCGACCAGGCCGTTGTTGACGTTCACGCCCAGTTCGTCGAACAGCTTCTGGTGCTTGGCGAACGCGTCCTTGTAGAAGACCTTGACGGCGTGACCGAACACGATCGGGTGCGACACCTTCATCATCGTCGCCTTCACGTGCAGGCTCAGCATGACGCCGGTCTTGCGCGCGTCTTCCATCTGGTCTTCGTAGAAGGCCAGCAGCGCCTTCTTGCTCATGAACATGCTGTCGATGACCTCGCCATCCAGCAGCGCGACCTTCGGCTTCAGCACGATGGTCTTGCCGCTCTTGGTCACCAGTTCCATGCGGACTTCACGTGCGCGGTCGAGCGTGATCGACTTTTCGCCGTGATAGAAGTCGCCGTGCTTCATGTGGGCCACGTGCGTGCGCGAGGCCATGCTCCACTCGCCCATGCTGTGCGGGTGCTTGCGCGCGTAGTTCTTCACGGCGGCCGGAGCGCGGCGGTCCGAGTTGCCTTCGCGCAGGACCGGGTTCACGGCGCTGCCCAGGCACTTCGAGTAGCGCTTCTGGATGGCCTTTTCTTCTTCGTTCTTCGGATCTTCCGGATAGTCGGGGATGTTGAAGCCCTTCGACTGCAGTTCCTTGATCGCGCTGATGAGCTGGAACACCGATGCGCTGATGTTCGGCAGCTTGATGATGTTGGTGTCCGGCGACTGGGTCAACTTGCCCAGTTCGGCCAGGTTGTCCGGCACCCGTTGTGCCTCGGTCAGGAATTCGGGGAATTCGCCCAGGATACGGCCAGCCACCGAGATGTCGCTGGTTTCGACGTTGACGCCGGCCGGGCCGGTGAACGTGCGGATGATGGGCAGGAAGGCACTGGTTGCCAGCAGCGGAGCTTCGTCGGTTAGGGTGTAGATGATGGTTGGCTGCTGGTTGCTCATCGCTTATCTCGCATCAAATTCGGGTTGGGAGATGCCTCTTCCGGGTTGCGGTTCGAGGCAAGACTCGAATTTTGCCTCATTTTGCATGGCGGAGGTGTGATCCTTCATGTGAAATTTGCGCAATGTATGCAACGGGATTCAGGGGCGGTATGGCTATCCTGTTGTCTTCATGGAGACAATTGCATTCAAAATCATCGATCTAGGAAAGAATGCGGGCTAGCCAGGATTTGCGATTCTTATATCTTATAGAAGAGTCCGAGTGGCAAAGTCAGGAATAGCGCCAGGAAATGTGCCGAATAAGCCATGTCGATGGTGCCGCGGCAAAGCCCGGGTTCAATCCCTATAATGGCTCTTCCCCCGCATCCACCATCGTCCGACGGATAACGCCATGCTCAACTGGCACGAACTCGCATTCTTTTCACTGGCCAGCCTGATCCTGGTGCTGACGCCTGGGCCGAACATGATCTATTGCGTATCGCGCGCACTGTGCCAGGGCCGCGCGGCGGGACTGATCTCTCTGTCGGGGGTATTGCTCGGATTCCTGGTGCACCTGATGGCCGCGGCGTTCGGCCTGACGGCGCTTTTGATGGCGGTGCCTTTTGCATTCGATGCGATCCGGCTGGCCGGGGCGGCCTACCTGCTCTGGCTGGCATGGCAGGCGGTGCGTCCGGGCGGCGCGGCGCCGTTCCAGGCGCGCACGCTACCGGCGGACCCGCCGCGCAAGCTCTTCAGCATGGGATTCGTCACGAACCTGCTGAACCCCAAGGTGGCCATGTTCTACCTGTCGTTCTTCCCGCAATTCCTGCATCCGGAGAATGGCTCGGTGCTGATGCAGAGCCTGCAGCTCGGTGCGGTCCAGATCGGCGTCAGCGGGGCGGTCAACTGCCTGCTGGTGCTTGGCGCATCGGGCATCACGGCGTTTCTGTCGCGCAGCGAACGCTGGCTGCGCACGCAGCGCTATGTCATGGGAACGGTGCTTGGCGCGCTGGCGCTGCGCATCGCGATTTCAGATCGCCAGTAACTTCAGCGCGTGCCGGCGTAAGGAAAGCGGAATTGCTCGGTCATCTGCGCCAGGTGGTCGCGCAAGTGGCCGACCTCGCCTGACAGGTGCAGGGTCAGGAAGGCATACGAGCTGTGGCCGATCGAAGGATCGTCCGGGTGCGGTTCGGGCAGTGAAAGATTCTCCTGCACCATCGTCTCGTCTCCGGCTTCCAGCGCGCTGGCCATCTCCAGCAACAGATCGCGCAGATCACGTTCTTCGTCCGATGGCTCGGCGGCCTCCGGATCGATGGCCGCCAGCATTTCCAGCGCACTGATGCAGACCCGCGCGCTGTGTTGCACCTCCTCGAGATCGGGCACAGGCACGCCGGTTTCCTTGGCGACCGACGGGATCAGGCTGCGCAACTGCACCAGCGATGCGGAGAGCTTCATCATGTCCTGCTGCCGCTCCTTCTCGTCCCGCACCCCTCGTGCGATTTTCGCGTGCACGGCCGCACAGGCCCGCAGCAGGTTGGCCAGCCTGAAGCGCCACGAGTACGAGGCATAGGCCGGCAACGCAAACGAGAACACCAGTGCAATCACCGTGCCGATCAGTACGTCAACCGTTCGCCAGAGCGCGTCTTCGACATGCTGGTTGCCGTGCCCCGCGGTGATGACAACGGTAATGGCCGTCAGCAGCGCAACGTAGCCGCCACGGCCCACGGCGTGATAGGCGCAGTAGCCGCCGATCACGGCCAGCAGCAGCCAGGTCAGTTGCGGAATGCCGAAGTAGGCCTCCTGGAGGATCAGGCAGAGTCCGAGCATCGCGCCAATCAGCGTGCCCGCGCCGCGCTCGGCGGCGCGCCGGCGGATATTGCCGTGATGCTGCAGGCCGCCGATGACCACAAGAACGGTGATGGTGGCCCATTCCCCGTGCGGGATATGGATGCCGGTGGTGAGCGCAATCGAGACCAGCAGGGCCAGCGCCACGCGTGTGGCGTGAAAGATGCGGGCCTGCCGGAATCGTCGGTCGGGGTCGAACAGCGCGCTGGTTGTTTTTCGCAGGGCCTCGAACATGGCGATCACCGAAAAGTGAACGCTTCGAGTGTATAGAGCGGGCCCCATGTTCCGCAATGTTTACATCCCTTTGGCGGGATGCCCCCATTGCGGCTAACGCGTGCCCGTCGTACCTGTGTCAGCCAGCGGCCAGGCTGACGCCGCCGGCCGAGGAATGGGCCTTGCCGTTGCGGCCGTACATTTCGTTGGGTTCGGCGCCGCCCTGGCGCAGCACCTGGATCGCTTCCTGCGTGAACTCCAGGTGTGCGTTGACGATCGCGCCATTGAGCTCGTTCGCGTCGCGCGCCTTGTGGGCGAAGAACACCACCTTGCGCCATGCTTCGGCCACGCCCGCTTCGAGCGGGCCGCCGATCAGCAATCCGCCGGCGCCCACGCGCAGCTTCAGTGCGATCATCTGCGCCTCGCGTGCGGCGGTGGCGCGGGTCAGCGCCTGAGCCAGTTCCATCTTCTTGCCGAGCAGTTCGGTCAATGCCTGGAAGTC
>JAFAJB010000040.1 GCA_019236395.1 Cupriavidus sp. | reverse complement strand
AAGGTGTTCTCCGACGCCAAGGGCGAAGTCACGCGCGGCATCGAGGTCGTCGAGTTCGCCTGCGGCATTCCGAACCTGCTCAAGACCGAATTCACCGACAACATCGGCGGCGGCATCGACAACTGGAACCTGCGCCAGCCGCTTGGCGTCGTGGCCGGCATCACGCCGTTCAACTTCCCGGTCATGGTGCCGATGTGGATGTTCCCGGTGGCCCTGGCATGCGGCAACACGTTCGTGCTGAAGCCGTCCGAGCGTGATCCGTCGCCAAGCCTGCTGATCGCCGACCTGCTCAAGCAGGCCGGCCTGCCCGACGGCGTGTTCAACGTGGTGCAGGGCGACAAGGTGGCGGTGGACGCGCTGCTGGCGCACCCCGACGTGCAGGCGCTGTCGTTCGTCGGCTCCACGCCGATCGCCGAGTACATCTACACGGAAGGCACGAAGCACGGCAAGCGCGTGCAGGCGCTGGGCGGCGCGAAGAATCACCTCGTGGTGATGCCCGATGCCGATCTCGACCAGGCCGTGGATGCGCTGATCGGCGCCGCCTACGGCTCGGCCGGCGAGCGCTGCATGGCGATCTCGGTGGCGGTGGCCGTGGGTGACGTGGCCGACAAGCTCGTGCCGCGCCTGGCCGAGCGCGCCGCCTCGCTGAAGATCCGCAACGGCATGGAGGCCGACGCCGAGATGGGCCCGCTGGTGACCGCCGCGCACAAGGCGAAGGTGGAAGGCTATATCGCGAAGGGTGTGGCCGAAGGCGCGAAGCTGGTGACCGATGGCCGTGGCCACAAGGTGGAAGGCCACGACAACGGCTTCTTCGTCGGCGGCACGCTGTTCGACAACGTCAAGCCGGACATGACGATCTACAAGGAAGAGATCTTCGGCCCGGTGCTGTCGGTGGTGCGCGTGCATGACTTTGCCGAGGCGGTGGACCTGATCAACCGCCATGAGTTCGGCAACGGCGTGTCGTGCTACACCAGCGACGGCGGCATCGCACGCGCTTTTGCCCGGCAGATCCAGATCGGCATGGTCGGCATCAACGTGCCGATTCCGGTGCCGATGGCCTGGCACTCGTTCGGCGGCTGGAAGCGCTCGCTGTTCGGCGATCACCACGCCTACGGCGAGGAAGGCGTGCGCTTCTACACGCGCTACAAGAGCGTGATGCAGCGCTGGCCGGACAGCATCGCCAAGGGTGCGGAGTTCACGATGCCGGTGGCGAAGTAACTGTTCCGTCGATGCCGTAACGGCATCGTTGAAATGCGAAGGCGCTCCTTGATGGAGCGCCTTTTTCTTTCCAGATTTTTCCCGGATCGATCTGAGTCAGCACAGTCGCAATCTCGACTCACTTGTACGAGATTGCGACTGTGCATAGGCGCGTTGACTGCCCTCAAGCAACGAAATCGATGTGATCGATAGGCTTGCCCGGTTCGTCATGGCATGGACCAGGCGGCAGGGGGATCGATCTTCCCAATTGCGTAGTGGCAGGCGTCGCCGTACCTCCCCCGGCAAGCCCACGCTTGTCGCGTAGCGCGCACGGGATTTGTGTTTCGGGAATCTGAGAATGAAGGTTGAACAAGGAAACGCGCTGCGTCTTGGCGCTGTGGCATTGTGCGCGTTCGCGCTGGTCGCATGCGGCGGTAATGATGACAACGGAGGCTCAGGTGCCTCGGCGGGTGGCAGCACGGGCGCCTCGACGGGCGGTACGTCGGGAGGCGCCGCGCCTGCCGTCGTAGCTGGTACGGTCGACGCGCAGTTTATGCCGACCACCGGGGCCGCACGCTACATCGCGATGACCGACGGCAGCTTCTCGCAAGGCGTGCTGGGTGCCGCCACGCAGGAATCCAATGGTGCGTTCCGTGTACTCGGAAAGTATCAGGCCGACAGTTCCACGCAGGTTGGCGCGATGTCGGGCAACGCTACGTTTGCACTGGGTACCTGGATCGGGAAGATCGCGGACGCCAGTTCTGGCGCCGATGTGCCTTCGTCGAACGGCCTTGCGTATGCGGTATACAACCAGTCCGGCACCGTCGGACCGGACGGCGTGCTGAATTGCACGCCACGGGTGACTTCGTCGCGGAATGCGACCGGGGCCGTCGATACGCTGACCGGTACGGCAGGGATGACGATCGTCAATGGCATCGTCACGCTGGACCTCAACATGACACTCAAGCTGGCAAATGGCGGCGAATCGCCGCTTGCTTACAACCGCACGTTCAGCGACGGTATCAGCGGTATGTCGTACACGGGCGCCTTCCTGACGAGCCCAGTGACCACCTTCTCATACGGGGTGGGCGTGGCCGATGGTGCGAACGATGGCCACGTTGTGGTCGTTCCCTGGAAGACGCCGTCCGCAGGCGGCCTTGCCCAAGGGATTGCCGTGCTGGAGTGCAGCCGCCCCGCCTGATAAACGCATCACTTTCCTGTCAACCGCACCTCCAGACGCAACTGCGATTCCGGAGTGCGCGCAAAACGCCGGCCTTGGGCCGGCGTTTTGCATTGTCATGACAACCCCAGCGCCGGCGAGTATGATCGCGCCCTTTCCGCCGGTATCGCTGTCGTTCAAAAGATGTGCAGCCAGAGTCGCCGGTGGGTCCAAGTACAACCTATAGTCAATGCACGGACTTTTCTCCGGAGCTGCCTCATGAGTCTCTTTCGCACCAAGAACATCGAAGCCATGCTGGAAGTCAGCGAGCATGACGGGTTGCGTAAAGTGCTGGGGCCGGTCGACCTGGTGCTGATGGCATCGGGGCCATCATCGGTACGGGGATCTTCGTGCTGACCGGCACCGGGGCGCTGACCGCCGGGCCGGCGCTGACCTTGTCGTTTGTGATCGCGGCCATGGCGTGCGGGTTTGCGGCGCTGTGCTACGCGGAATTTGCTTCCGCGATTCCCGTGTCCGGTTCGATCTATACGTACAGCTACGCCACGCTCGGCGAGATCGTGGCGTGGATGATCGGCTGGGACCTGCTGCTGGAATACGGCCTGGCAACGTCGGCGGTGTCCGTGGGCTGGTCCGGGTATTTCCAGTCGCTGATTGCCGGTTTCGGCATTCATCTGCCTACCGCGCTCACCGCCGCGCCGGGCGCCGTGCCCGGCGAGCACACGCTGTTCAATCTGCCCGCCTGCCTGATCATGCTGGCGATCACGTGGATCGTGTCCTACGGCGTCAAGGAATCGGCGCGGCTCAACAACGTGATGGTGGCGATCAAGATCGGCGTGGTGCTGCTGTTCATCGCGGTCGGGGTCTGGCATGTGAAGCCCGCGAACTGGGCGCCGTTCGCGCCGTTCGGCATGACCGGCGTGTTCAATGCCGCGGCGCTCGTGTTCTTCGCGTTCATCGGGTTCGATGCGGTGACGTCGGCGGCCGAGGAAGTGCGCAATCCGCGCCGCGACCTGCCGATTGGCATCATCGGTTCGCTGGCCGTCTGCACGATCCTCTATGTCATCGTGGCGGCCATCATGACCGGCATCGTGCCGTTCGCGAAGTTCGAGGGTGTCGATCACCCGGTGTCGCTTGCGTTGCAGTACGCGGGCCAGAACTGGGTGGCCGGGTTTGTCGACCTGGGCGCGATCCTCGGCATGACCACCGTGATCCTGGTGATGACCTACGGGCAGACGCGCATCATCTTTGCGATGTCGCGCGACGGGCTGTTGCCGGAGCAGTTGTCGACGGTGCACCCGGTGCACGCCACGCCGTTCGCGGCCACGTGGACGGTCGGCATCGTGTTCGCGGCGATCGCCGCGTTCGTGCCGCTGAACGTGCTGGCCGAACTGATCAATATCGGCACGCTGGCGGCATTCACGCTGATCTCGGTCGCCACGCTGGTGCTGCGCCACACGCGCCCGCATCTGCCGCGCGCGTTCCGTTGCCCTGGCGTGCCGGTGGTGCCGCTGCTGGCCGTGGGGTTCTGCCTGTTCCTGATGGCCCACCTGCAGGCGCTGACCTGGGTCGCGTTCCTGTGCTGGCTCGCGCTTGGCCTGGTCATCTACTTTGCCTACTCGCGCCGCAACGCGGTGCTGCATAACCACGGCGGCGACGCCGAGGGTTGATCAGCGACTGCCCGCGTCCTCCAGGAAGGCGCGCGCGCGGGGCTCGCCCGCATAGGCTGAATTGATACGCACCCATGCCGTGGTTTCGCCGCCGGGCCGGAAGAAATGGCCCGGTGCCAGTGCGATGCCGTAGTTCTGGGCCAGCGTCACCAGCTCGCGCGAGTCTTCGATGCCGCGCGGGCGCGCCCACAGGAAGTTGCCGCCCGCCGGTTCGCAGAACACGTCCCAGTTGTACTGTCCCAGGATCCGGACCGCATCGGCGGTGACTTCGCGCGTGCGCACGCGCAGCCGCTCCACATACTTGCGATAGTTGCCGCGCTCCAGCATCGTCGCGGTGACGGCTTCGGCGAAGTGGGAGCCCGCCACGCTGGTCAGCACCTTCACGTCGATCAGGTCCTTGACCAGCGCCTTGTCGGCCACGACGTAGCCAACGCGTAGCGCCGCCGACACCGTTTTTGAGAACCCGCCGATGTAGATCACATGCTCGAGCTGATCGAGCGTGGCCAGCCGATCGGTGAAGTTGAGCTGGAAGTCCGAGAAGATGTCGTCTTCCACAAAACGGAAGTTGTGCTTGCGCGCGAGTTCGAGCAGACGGAATGCCACCGGCGGCGCCAGCGTGGAGCCGGTGGGGTTCTGCAGGATGCTGTTCGTGAAGAACAGCTTGGGCTTGTGGTCACGCAGCAGCCGTTCGCAGGCCTCGGGGTCCGGGCCGTTCGGCGTGTGCGGCACGCCCACGAGCTGCACGCCGTGCATGCGCAGCAGGCCGAACAGGTTGTAGTAGCCGGGGTCTTCCACGAATACGGTGTCGCCGGGCTTGAGCAGATGGCGCACCACGAGATCCAGCGCCTGGCTCGCGCCCGTGGTGATCAGTATCTGCGACAGCTCGGCCTGGATACCGACCTGCCGCACGCGCGTCAGCACCTGCCGGCGCAGTTCCGGATGGCCAAGCGGCGTGGCGTAATGGATCACGCTGTCGATGTCGTGGCGCGTGATATGGCGGATCGCCTGCGTCAGCCCTTCCACATCGCGCCATTCCTCGGGCACGAAACCGCCGGCGAGCTTCAGGGCTCCGCTCGGGTGGTGGAACTGGTCGATGATATGGATCGACAGGTCTTCCGCCAGGCTCGGGTCGGACCAGCCACGCCCGCTACGCCCGGCCAGCGTGCTGTCGGCAACGTAGAAGCCCGAGCCCTGCCGCGAATCGACCAGTCCCTGCGAGACCAGCCGGTCGTACGCCTCGATCACCGGGAAACGGCTGATGCCCTGTTCGGCGGCCAATTGCCGGATCGACGGCAGGCGCGCACCGGGCGGCGCTTCGCGCGAGCTGATCCAGGATTTGACGGCCAGAACGATCTGCTCGGTCAGCGGTACGCCTGTGGATGGGTCGAGTACGAGTCTCATATGCGGCGGGGGCGGCAACTGTCAGCAAAAACTACTGAACAGTTCAATGAAAACTGTTCGGAACTGTGCATGGGATTGTAGACCTCGCCATGAATAATGGAAGCGTGGCGCAGCGCCCCCGGAATCGTCTCCGCCGCGCCGGCACGACAAGGAGAACCCCATGCGTGAACTCAGGACTTTCGAACTCGATGAACCGGACCGTCCGGTGACCTGGCGTGCCCGGCACGGCCAGAGCGTTACCGCGCTGGAGGGCAGGTTGTGGCTGACCGTGGAAGGGCATATCGCCGATATCTGGCTGCGGCCGGGCGATGTCATGGCCTTGCCAGAAGGCGACCGCGTCTGGCTGTCAGGCGATGCACGGGGCGCGCGCTTCATGCTGGCGGAAGCCCCGGCGCCGTGGTCATTGCGCCGCGCCGTATTTATCGCCCGCCAGCTCGGACGCCGTTGGGGCGAACGCAAGACCGATGCTTTTGGCGACTGCCCGCAGGTCAGCGCCTGAGCTGCGCTTCACCGCTGTGACCCGGAGGCCCCCTGAGGGGTTTCCGGGAGTGCCCAGCCCGCTTCACCCGATCCTCCCTCTGTGCGACGATGCCGCCATGGCGACTCACGTTCCCGTGCGCGCCTTGCCTTACGTTAACGTAAACGTCATATAATCGTCCGGCCCTCGTCAGTGTGGTCGTCAGAACCGCCGACGTGGCAGCCAGCCACATAAATGAGGTCGGTTCAAAATGATTCTGGCGTCGTTGCGGGGCCTTGCCGTACTACTTGTACTGTCTGCGGCCCCGCGCCTAGCCAGAACCGCTGCGCTTCATTTTGAATCAGCCTCTAACAGAGCGGTGGAGACAATGACTGATCTTTCCGATGTGAGCAGGACTGCGGCAGCCAAGCCGCAGGCAGCCCCGGGCCGCGGGCCGGCCAACAAGGTGCGCTTTGTCACCGCCGCGTCGCTGTTCGACGGGCATGACGCGTCCATCAACATCATGCGGCGCATCCTCCAGTCGCAAGGTTGCGAGGTCATCCACCTTGGCCATAACCGTTCCGTGCAAGAGGTCGTCACTGCCGCACTCCAGGAGGACGTGCAGGGCATCGCCATCTCGAGCTACCAGGGCGGCCACGTCGAATACTTCAAGTACATGATCGATCTGCTGCGCGAGCACGGCGGCGAACACATCCAGGTGTTCGGCGGCGGCGGCGGCGTGATCGTGCCTGACGAAATCCGCGAACTGCAGGCCTACGGCGTGGCGCGCATCTACAGTCCCGAGGACGGCCAGCGTCTGGGCCTGGCCGGCATGATCGCCGACATGGTGCAGCGCTGCGACATCGATCTGACACGCTACGCCCCCACCGCGCTCGATGCCGTGGCCGCCGGCGATCGGCGCGTGCTGGCGCAACTGATTACCGCGCTCGAAAACGGCAAGGCCGCGCCGGCACTGGTCAGCGCGCTGCACGCGCAGGCCAAGGCCGCAACCACGCCGGTGCTCGGCATCACGGGCACGGGTGGCGCGGGCAAGTCGTCGCTGACCGACGAACTGATCCGCCGCTTCCGGCTTGACCAGCAGGATGCGTTGTCGATCGCCGTGATCTCGATCGACCCGTCGCGCCGCAAGTCCGGTGGCGCGCTGCTGGGCGACCGAATCCGCATGAACGCGATCGACCACCCAAACATCTTCATGCGCTCGCTGGCCACGCGCGAGGCCGGTTCGGAGATTTCCCAGGCGCTGCCCGACGTTATCGCCGCCTGCAAGGCAGCGCGTTTTGACCTGGTCATCGTGGAGACGTCGGGCATCGGGCAGGGCGATGCGGCCATCGTTCCGCACGTCGATCTCTCGCTGTACGTGATGACGCCCGAGTTCGGCGCGGCCAGCCAGCTCGAGAAGATCGACATGCTCGACTTCGCGGACTTCGTGGCCATCAACAAGTTCGATCGCAAGGGCGCGCAGGACGCCTGGCGCGACGTGGCCAAGCAGGTGCAGCGCAACCGCGAGAAATGGCACAGCCCTCCGGAGGAGATGCCGGTTTATGGCACGCAGGCCTCGCGCTTCAATGACGATGGCGTGACCATGCTCTACCAGGGTTTGGTGGATGCTCTGCGTACGCGCGGACTCGCGCTGAAGACCGGCGTGCTGCCAACGCTCGAAGGCCGGATCTCGACGGGCCAGAACGTGATCGTGCCGCCCGCGCGCAGCCGGTACCTGGCGGAACTGGCCGATACCGTGCGCGGCTACCATCGCCGCGTGGTCGAGCAAAGCACGCTGGCACGCGAGCGCCAGCAACTGCGCGCGGCGCGTGCGATGTTGCAGGGTGCCGGCCAGGAAGGCGCGGCGCTCGAGACGCTGGCCACGGAACGTGATGCATCGCTCGGCGCCGTCGAACGCAAGCTGCTGGCGATGTGGCCGCAGATGAAGCAGGCGTACAGCGGCGACGAGTACGTCGTGAAGATTCGCGACAAGGAAATCCGCACTGGCCTGATCACCACCACGCTATCGGGCACCAAGGTTCGCAAGGTCGTGCTGCCGCGCTTCGAGGACGACGGCGAGATCCTGAAGTGGCTGATGCGCGAGAACGTGCCGGGCAGCTTCCCGTACACGGCTGGTGTGTTCGCGTTCAAGCGCGAAGGCGAGGACCCCACGCGCATGTTCGCGGGCGAGGGCGATGCGTTCCGCACCAACCGCCGCTTCAAGCTGGTCTCCGAAGGCATGGACGCCAAGCGCCTGTCCACGGCGTTCGACTCGGTCACGCTCTACGGCGAAGACCCGCACGAGCGGCCCGACATCTACGGCAAGGTGGGCAATTCCGGCGTATCGATCGCCACGCTGGAGGATATGAAGGTTCTCTACGACGGCTTCGACCTGACCAACCCGAGCACGTCGGTCTCGATGACGATCAACGGCCCGGCGCCGACGATCCTGGCGATGTTCATGAACACGGCCATCGACCAGCAGATCGACCGCTTCCGCGCCGACAACGGCCGCGAGCCCACCGCCGACGAGGAAGCGAAGATCCGTGCCTGGGTGCTGCAGAACGTGCGCGGCACGGTGCAGGCCGACATCCTCAAGGAAGACCAGGGCCAGAACACCTGCATTTTCTCGACCGAGTTCTCGCTCAAGGTGATGGGCGATATCCAGGAGTACTTCGTCCACCATCAGGTGCGCAACTTCTACTCGGTATCGATCTCGGGCTATCACATCGCCGAGGCTGGCGCGAATCCGATCTCGCAACTGGCCTTCACGCTGGCCAACGGCTTCACGTATGTAGAGGCCTATCTGGCGCGCGGCATGCACATCGACGACTTCGCGCCGAACCTGTCGTTCTTCTTCTCCAATGGCATGGACCCCGAGTACAGCGTGCTGGGCCGCGTGGCGCGCCGCATCTGGGCCGTGACGATGCGCGACAAGTACGGTGCCAATGACCGCAGCCAGAAGCTCAAGTACCACATCCAGACGTCGGGCCGCTCGCTGCACGCGCAGGAGATCGACTTCAACGATATCCGCACGACACTGCAGGCGCTGATCGCGATCTACGACAACTGCAACTCGCTGCACACCAACGCGTATGACGAGGCCATCACCACGCCGACTGCCGAATCGGTGCGCCGCGCGCTGGCGATCCAGCTCATCATCAACCGCGAATGGGGCGTGGCGAAGTGCGAGAACCCGA
>JAFAJB010000217.1 GCA_019236395.1 Cupriavidus sp. | reverse complement strand
TCCCAGGCCGCCACCACCACCGTGGCCACGCAGTTGCCGATCAGGTTGCCCACCGCGCGGGCAATACCGATGAACCAGTCGACCGACAGCACCAGCACCAGCCCGATTGCCGGAATCGCCGGATGCGCGGAAAGCGTCGCGGCCAGGATCACGATCGCCGAGCCCGGGATGCCGTGTGCACCTTTGGACGTAATCAGCGCCACGGCCAGGATGCCGAGCAGGTCGCCCAGCGCCAGCGGCGTGTTGGTGGCCTGGGCGATGAACACCGCGGCCAGCGTCAGGTAGATCGAAAACGCATCAAGGTTGAACGAATAGCCCGTGGGAATCACCAGCCCGACCACCGACTTGCGGATGCCCATGTACTCGAGCTTCTTCATCACCTGCGGCAGCACGCTGTCCGACGACGCCGTACCCAGCACCACCAGCAACTCCGCACGCAGGTAACGGATCAGCTTCAGCACCGAGAAGCCGCACAGCCGCATGATCAGGCCCAGCACGCCGACCACGAAGATCGCGACCGCGCCATAGAACAGGATCACCAGGAAGCCGAGCTGCTTGAGCGAGCCGATACCGTACTTGCCCACCGTGAACGCCACCGCGCCAAGCACGCCCAGCGGCGCCAGCTTGATGATGAAGCCCATCATCTTGAACATCGTCTGGGAGAACGTGTCGATCAGCCTGACCAACGGCCGGGCGGGCTCGCCCACCACCGACAGCGCGCAGCCGAACAGCACCGACACAAGCAGCACCTGCAGCACGTCGCCGCTGGTGAACGCACCCATGATCGTGTTCGGAATCAGCTTGAGCAGGAATTCGACCATGCCCGCGCTCTTCACCTTGTCGGCGGACTCGATGTAGGCGGCCATGGCCGAGATGTCCAGCGTGCGCGGATTGACGTTCATGCCGGTGCCCGGATGGAACACGTAGGCCATCACCACGCCGAGCGCCAGCGCGATCGTCGTGACAACCTCGAAGTAGATCACGGCCTTGATGCCGACACGCCCGACCTTCTTGAGCTCCCCGGCGCCGCAGATGCCGCCCACGACCACACAGAACACGATGGGGCCGATCAGCATCTTGACCAGCTTGATGAAGCCGTCGCCCAGTGGCTTGAGCTTGGCGGCGAACTCGGGGAAGAACAGCCCGAGCAGGGTGCCGATCACCAGCGCGATCAGTACCTGACCGAACAGGGAGCGGGTGAATCGGGTGTGCAGGCGTGCTCCGGCGGCGCGCTGCGTGGGTACGGCATGCTGCATCGTTGTCTCCGTGCCGGGCGCGGTCCAGGCGGACGTCATCGCGTCGCTGGCCGGCCCTGATCTGATTCAGGAATGCCTGCCGTCACATGGCGCGGGAGTGCGGATGCGCGGCGGACCTGGTAGCACCACGGAAATCTGGCTTGGGAGCCATATCCCGCGCGGAAAGCCCCCCTGTTGAGGCGGAATCCACGCAATCCACTGTCCGGACCGGATTGTCCGCAACGGATTGTCGGTGCGTGGAGGCCAATATAGTGCATATCATTTTTGTATGCAATTTTTGAATTCACTGTGCTAACATGAATCGCACAGAATAGAGCCACGGCACCGGGCGCCCGCCCGGGAACTCCCTCGACCGAGCTCATGCACTACCAGCAGGAGACACACAGAGATGGCAGCAACCCCCACGCCGTTGTCCGCTGAAACCGGCACGCGCATCATGACCTGGGCCGACGCCCTTGCCGTGCATACCGACCAACCCGGTATGCTCACCCGTACCTACCTGACCGACGCCCACCACGGCGCCGCCGCGCAACTGACCGAGTGGATGGAAGCCGCGGGCATGACCGTGCGCCGCGACGCCGCCGGCAACGTGATCGGCCGCTATGAAGGCGCCACGCCAAATGCCCCGGCGCTGCTGACAGGCTCCCACTTCGACACCGTGCGTGACGCCGGCCGCTACGACGGCAACCTCGGCGTGATCCTGCCGATCGCCTGCGTGGCCGAGTGGAACCGCCAGGGCAAGCGCTTTCCGTTTGCGCTCGAAGTGGTCGGGTTTGCCGAGGAAGAGGGCGTGCGCTTCAAGGCCACGCTGCTCGGCAGCCGCGCGATCGCCGGTACGTTCGATAACAACGTGCTCGACAACGTCGACGACTCGGGCAAGACCATGCGCGAAGTGATGCGCGCAGCCGGCTTCGATGCCGCGCAATTGCCCGCTGCAAAGCATGACAGCAGCCAGGTGCTGGCCTTCATCGAAGTCCACATCGAGCAGGGCCCGGTGCTGCTGAACGAGGGCCTGCCCGTGGGCGTGGTCACCGCCATCTCCGGCGCCACGCGCTTCATCATCGAGCTGGAAGGCCTGGCCGGTCACGCCGGTACGGTGCCGATGGACATGCGCCGCGATGCCGCGATGGCGGGCGCCGAAATCGGCCTGTTCATCGAGAAGCGCTGCGGCGGCAAGCCGGGCCTGGTTGGCACGGTCGGCCAGTTCAACGTGCCGAACGGCGCCACCAACGTGGTGCCGGGCCGCGCGCAATTCTCGATCGACATCCGCGCGGGCGTTGACGCCGAGCGCGAGGCCGCCGTCAATGACGTGCTGGCCGAAATCGAACGTGTCTGCACGCGCCGCAACGTGCACGCGCAGATCCGCAAGACGCATGAAGCCGCCAGCGTTCCGTGCGCGCCGTGGCTGCAGTCCCAATGGGCTGCGGCAGTGGAGCGCCAGGGCGTGCCCGTGCGCCATCTTCCCTCCGGCGCGGGCCATGACGCCATGGCCATCTCCGCCATCGCCGATGTGGCCATGCTGTTCGTCCGCTGCGGCAACGGTGGCATCAGCCACCATCCCACCGAAATCATGACGTCGGAAGACGCTCAGACGGCCGCGCGCGTGTTCGCCGATTTCGTCGAGCACTTCCATCGCCCGCAATAAGCGTTGCCATCGACCACGCTGCCCACAGACTCCCGAGATAACGAAGATATGACCGCACGAGACAACATGAATCCCGTTGAAACAACGCTGACCCAGTACATCGACGAACTTCGCCCGCAGCAGGAAGCGTTCCTGGCCGAGCTGGTCAAGGTGCCGTCGGACAACCCCCCCGGCGATTGCGAAGCTCATGGCAAGCGCACGAAGGAACTGCTTGAAGGCCTCGGCTTCAAGGTCGAGGCGCACAAGGTGCCTGAGGACAAGGTCCGTGCCGCCGGCATGATCAGCGCGACCAACCTGGTGGTGCGCAAGAGCTTCGGCAATGGTGGCCCCACCATCGCCATGAACGCCCACGGCGACGTGGTGCCCCCGGGCCTGGGCTGGACGAAGGACCCGTACGGCGGCGAGATCGCCGACAGCGAACACGGCCCGGTGATGTACGGCCGTGGCGTGGCCGTGTCGAAGTCGGACTTCGCCACCTACACGTACGCCGTGCTGGCACTGATGGAAGCGGAGAAGCAGGGCGCCAAGCTGAACGGCACCGTCGAACTGCAATTCACGTATGACGAGGAAACCGGCGGCGACATCGGCCCGAAGTTCCTGCTCGACGAAGGCCTGAGCAAGCCTGACTACGCGATCTCGGCCGGCTTCTCGTATGGCATCACGTCGGCACACAATGGTTGCCTGCACGTGGAAGTCACCGTCAAGGGCAAGCAGGGCCACGCCGCCATGCCGCACACCGGCGTGGACGCGATCGAGGCCGCCACGCACATCCTGCAGGCGATCTACGGCCTGCGCGCCGAACTGGCCACGCGCAAGAGCCGTGTGCTTGGCATCGACACCGCCACGCTGAACGTCGGTCTGATCAAGGGCGGCATCAACACCAACGTGGTGCCTGACCTGGTCACGTTCCGCGTGGACCGCCGCATGATTCCGGAAGAGATCGGCTTCGACGCCGAAGGTGAGATCCGCGCCGTGGTGGAAAAGGCCGCCCGCGAGCGTCCGGGCATCGAGGTGAAGGTCGAGCGCATCATCCTGGCCGAGCCGCTGTCGGAACTGCCGGGCGTCGAAAAGCTGATCGGAGCGTTGAAGCAACGTGCCGAGTCGGTCTTCGGCGTGGAGATCCCCGTGCAGGGCGTGCCGCTCTACACGGACGCGCGTCACTACACGAGCCGCGGTATCCCGACCGTCCTGTACGGTGCCGGTCCGCGCACGCTGATGGAAGCACGCGGCCACAACTCGGACGAGAACCTGCGCCTGAACGACCTGAACCGCGCGACCAAGGTGGTAGCGCTGGCGCTCTCCGACCTGATGGCTTGATCGGCCCTACCGAGCATTACCCCCCTTTGCTGTAATGGCGACCCGCGTGCGCAAGTCCGCGGGTCTTTTTTCATTCGCCAGGGTCTTCGTCGGGCGTCGCCAGGCTCACCAGCCAGCGCCGGATGACCTGTTCCTCCTCGGGGGTCAGCCCCGCGCGCAGCCGCTTGTCGACTTCCCGCGCACGCACCTTGCACTCAGCCAGCATTGACTGCCCGGCCTCCGTCAGCGCGATCGTCTGGATTCGTCCGTGCACCGGATGCGGCTGCCGCGCGATGGCGCCCATCTTCTCCAGGTTGCTCATGATCACGCTGACCGTCTGCGGCGTCAGCATCGCCAGCCGCGCCACGTCGGCGCCGGAGATGCCCGGGTACGCGCCCAGCATCGTCAGCACGAAGAACTGAGGCAGGGTCACGCCAACGTCCGCAAGCTGGCGCTCCATGTTCAGGCGATTGGCCGCACTGGCCTGCCGCAGCAAATACGCCAGATAGCCGCTTTCACCGCGCTTGCCTTCACCCGGAGCTGGGATATGCGGGGCATCCGCGGCAGCGGCCGCCTTTCCCCCTTTTGGTTTCATGGTCTTCGCCATAATATCAGAGCTCTTACATTAATCTTCGAACTCTGACATCTTATCGCAAGGAGACAGACATGGATTTCCAGACCTTCACCCAAACAGCCCCGGACGTCTATGCGGCGCTCGGTGGCGTCAGCAAGGCGGTGGACGCCGCCGGGCTGGACAAGGCGCTGATTGAATTGGTCAAGCTGCGTGTCTCGCAGATCAACGGTTGCGCGTTCTGCCTGCAATTCCACCTGAATATCGCGCGCAAGCTCGATATCGATCCGCGCAAGTTCGACCTGCTGGCCGGCTGGCGCGATGCGGGGATCTACTCTGAGCGGGAATCCGCGGCACTCGGCTGGGCCGAAGCGCTGACCCACTTGACCGACCTGGCCGCGCGCGACGCCGCCTTCGCCGTCGCGCGCGGTGTCTTCAGCGATGGCGAGCTGGCGTTCCTGGCGGCGGCCATCGCCGTGATCAACGCCTGGAACCGCATCGCCGTGAGTCTGCACTTCTTGCCGCCCCCGGCCGCGGGCGGAGATCGGCCATGAATACCGTCGTCAGCGGGCAGATTCAGATTCGTCTCATCGACACGGCTGCCGACGTCGCGGCATCCTTTCCGCTGATGCACCAGTTGCGCCCGCATTTGAAGGACGCGGACGAACTTGTAACGCGCTGGCAGCGGCAGGCACAGGACGGGTATCGCATGGCCGGGTTGTGGGATCGCGGTCGGCTGGTCGCACTCGCCGGCTACCGGCACGCAGAGAACCTCGTCTACGGCCCGTACTGCTACGTGGATGACCTCGTCACCGATGCCGATGCGCGCAGCGGCGGGTACGGCCAGAAACTGCTGGACTGGCTCAAGACGCAGGCGCAGGCACAAGGATGCGGGCGGCTGGTGCTCGACACACCACTGGACAACGTTCTTGGCCATCGCTTCTATTACCGCAATGGTTTGCTGGCCAGGGCGCTACGTTTCAACTACCTGTTCGAACAGACATGACCACGCTGCTCCACCTGAACGTCAGCCCACGCGGCGAAAGATCAACCAGCCGCCGCGCAGGGCAGTACTTGCGCGACCAGCTTTCCGCGCATCACGGCCCGTTGACCGTGATCGACAGGGACCTCGGCGGCGACCCCCTGCCTGTCATCGACGCCGCCTTCACTGAAGCCAATATCGCCATGGCAGCAGGGTCTGGCAACGCCCGGGCATCGGCGCTCGCCTTGTCCGAAACCCTGATCGCCGAACTCGAATCGTCCGACATGCTGCTGATCACCACGCCGATGCACAACTTCACGGTACCGGCCACGCTAAAGACGTGGATCGACCTGGTCGTGCGGCCTGCCCGTACCTTCCAGAGCACGCCGCAGGGCAAGCAGGGATTGCTGCGTGACCGCCCGGTGCTGGCCGTGGTGTCCTGCGGTGGCGCATTCCACAGCGGGCCTGGCAGTCAGATGGACCACTTCACGCCGTATCTGAAGTACGTGCTGGGCACCATCGGACTGACGCGTGTCGAGGTCCTGCGCATGGAAAACATGAATCGCGGCCCGGATCAGGTGGCGCAAGGCTTTGACCTCCTGCGCGCATGGTGCGACGCGGCCTTGCCGGCCATGGCAACCTGATCCCGGGGCGTCAGACTGGCGGAACGCTCAATCTGGAATCGTCTCGTTACCCGCGCCGAGCGGGCGCTGCATGAGCAGGGTGTCGATCCACTGGCCGTGCTTGAGCCCCACCGATTCCAGCCGGCCGACGGTGCGGAAGCCCAGGCGCTCGTGAACGGCGACGGAGCCCGCGCCTTCGCCGGTCGACGTCAGCGCCACAACGGCCACCATCTGGCGCCAGGGCCCCGTTTCGCAGCGCGCGATCAGTTCGGCCAGCAGCGCGCGCCCCAGACCTTCCCCGGTATGGCGATGATCGATATAGATCGAGTCCTCGATGGCGAAGCGGTAGGCGCTGCGGGCGCGATAGCTCGACGCATAGGCATAGCCGAGAATCTCGCCGTCGCGCTCGGCGACGATATACGGCAGGCCCTTCTTGAGAACATCGGCGAAGCGCAGGCGCATGTCGTCAATCGAGGGCACGACTTCCTCGAACGACGCCCGGCCGTGCTCCACGTGGTGCGCATAGATGGCCTGGATCGCTGGCACGTCGTCGGGGGTGGCGTCGCGCAGCCGGTATGGCTTGCGCAAAGGACCGGAAGAAGGGGCGGATGAAAGGACGGCGGATGGGACGGCAGAAAGGGCGGCAGAATCGGACACGTTGGTTTCTGGAAGGAATAGGCCATGGCACGTCGTCGCTGGCCATGGATCAGCGGTGCAAAAGGCGTTGCACGATGCGTGCCAGCCACATCCGTAACCTTACTCCGCCCGCCGCGCGAGGGGTTATATATAGTGCGGGTAATGAAAAACAGGCCGCCTGACGAGGCCGAAGGAAGCTGCCATGATCACGATCTATCACAACCCCCGTTGCTCGAAATCGCGCGAAACGCTGGCGCTGGTCGAATCCGCGGCGCAGCGCCTGGGCGAGCCGGTGGAGATCGTCGAATACCTCAAGACGCCGCCGTCGCTGACCACGCTGCGCCAGCTTCATACGATGCTCGGTGTTCCGGTGCGCGAAATGATCCGCGATGGCGAAGCCGTCTTCAAGGAACTGGATCTCGCCGACCCCGGCCTGACGGATGCCGAACTGCTGGCCGCCGTGGCCGACAACCCGATCCTGCTACAGCGGCCCGTGGTAGTGCGCAACCGCCGCGCCGCCATCGGGCGCCCGCCGGAGAACGTCGCGTCACTGCTGGGCTGAAGGCGCCTGGGGGCCCTGGATTTGCGCAACCCCGGAATAGAACCGGCCTCCACCCAGGTGGAGGCCGGCCGGTCAGACAGGTGGTTTGCTTCAGGCAGGGTCGTTTAATCGGCGCCCAGCCAGTGCATGACCTCCTGACCGAAAGAGATCCCTGCCAGGACGACCAGCAGTACGATCGCCGTCACCGCGCTCACGTAGATCGTCGCCTTGGCGACCTCCGCGTCTTCCGTTGCCGAATGGTAATGCGCAATAACGTCGGCGTGCACACCCGGGCGGTGCGGCCAGTGCAACCTGCCGGAAAGATCCTTGAGATGGAATTCGGGATGGAATCGCATGGTCACACCTCCTCGGCGCACCGTAGGCGGTCACGGACAGACATTCACGCCGCCATTCGCACGCTTCTACTATAGGTGACGTTTGCGGCGGCGCTACCACGCGGAGAATCGGATACGTGTTGGGCGCCGTACGGAAATCGCCCTGAAAACTTACGAAGCAGGTGAGGAATCGCTTTCGTTCCCGGGCCCGGCCGGAGCGGCGGGTACGGCCGCCACGCTGGCCAGCGCGGCCTCCCGTGCGCGCATCTCCGCCAGCATGTTGCAGAACAGCGCGCCTTGCTCCATCGCATCGTCGAGGGCCACGTGGGTATGGGGCAGCGGGTCGTGCCAGTGGGCCGGAAAGGCTGCCTTGACCGACTTGCGGTAGGGCCGCCCGGTCAGCGCAAAGCCCATCGTCTTGATGTCCAGCGCGGCCCAGCCAAATGGCGAGCGGCCGGCGAAGCGCATCATGTACCAGAACACCCACGTGAAATCGAAGCCAGCCGGAAACGCGACAAACACCGGCTTGCCGGGCAGGCTTTCCACCCATTCCACATAGCGCGGCATCACGTCCTCCGGGCGCTGCAGGTCACGCCGGCACGCGCCCCAAGCCTCGGGCTGCGTTTTCCACCATTGCATCTGGGCCGGATGGCCCGCCGCGCCGGCCAAGGTCTCCAGGTTGGCCGAGAACGTGCCGACCACGGTCTTGTCGGCCAGCATGGCGGCGGATGCGAAAGACAGCATCGAATGCGGCCCCGGAATCGGGCCATCGGCCTCAACGTCGGTACTGACGTAGATCTCGGGGCGCGTGTCCGGTGCCTGCTTCTTGGCCATGGATCAGGCCACGTCGATCAGGTGATCGGCGACGAACGGATTGTTGCGGCGTTCCTCGCCAAAAGTGGAAACCGGGCCGTGGCCAGGCACGAACGTCACGTCGTCGCCAAGCGGCCAGAGCCGGGTGCGGATCGAGCGGATCAGGTCGGCATGGTTGCCGCGCGGGAAGTCGGTGCGGCCGATCGAACCGGCAAACAGCACGTCGCCGACGATGGCGAGCTTGTTCGCGCGCGAGAAGAACACCACGTGGCCGGGCGTATGGCCGGGGCAGTGGTAGACCTCGAGCGTCTCGTTGCCGAACGTCACGGTGTCGCCGTTCTCGAGCCAGCGGTCCGGCTCGAACGCCTCGGGGTGCCCGAACCCGAAGCGCCGCGTCTGCTCGGGCAGCTGCTCGATCCAGAAGCGCTCATCCTGCTGCGGACCTTCGATCGGGATGCCGAGCTGGCGTGACAGCGTTGCCGCGCCGGCGCAGTGATCGACATGCCCGTGCGTCAGGAAGATCTTTTCCAGCGTGACGCCTTGCTCCTTGACCGCCGTGAGGATGCGATCGAGATCGCCACCGGGATCGCATACCGCAGCACGCTGCGTGGTCTCGTCGATCAGCAGCGAGCAGTTCTGCTGGAAGGGCGTTACGGGAATCAGAAGGACTTTCATTTGTGATCGATACGGCAATTCTTGGGGCCGGGCGCGGGCCTCGGCAGG
>JAFAJB010000154.1 GCA_019236395.1 Cupriavidus sp. | reverse complement strand
CTACCTGCGCTACATCTGTAATCGCCGTTGCCAGCAGATCGGCCTGGACCAGCTCTTCCCGAACGAGGAAAACCCGTTCCCGTGGATGAGCGAGATGATCGACCTGAAGAAGGAACGCAACTTCTTCGAGACGCGCGTCATCGAGTACCAGACGGGCGGCGCGCTGTCCTGGGATTGAGGGGCCGGCTGCTGCCGCGTAAAGAAGACGGCAGCCAGGACGGGTAATGGGCGGACATCGGGCGACGAGCCTGATGTCCGTTTTTCTTTGCGCGGCGCCGCGATGGGCCCCGGTTGTCTTTCAGAATCGGCTCACAGACTTCCGTCCGCGCTCTCCCTACGATCGATGACACACCACCTCAGGAGAGTCATCGATGAAAGCTGTAGTCCAACACCAGTTCGGCGAGACGCCTCGCTTTGCCACCTTCGAAGATCCTTGTCCGGCCGATGGCGAGGTCATCGTTCGCGTTCAGGCCGCCGTGATTCGTCCGGCCGATCTCGCGATTGCAAAGGGGTTCCATCCCCGCATGCCGTTGCAGTTGCCGTACGTTTGCGGCCGCGACGGCGTCGGGTGGCTGGAAGATGGCCGGCGAGTCTACTTCCGAACCAGCCGCTCACCGTTCGGGGCGATGGCCGAATATGCGCCTGCGGAGTGGGTGGCGCCGCTGCCGGACGACGTCGGCTCCGCGGTGGCGGCCGCGCTGGTCGGGCCGGCCCTGACCGCATGGCTGCCGCTGGCGACGCGGGCGGACATCGAGCCCGGAGAGACGGTGCTGGTGCTGGGCGCATCGGGGGTAGTGGGCCGCCTCGCCGTGCAGGCCGCGCGGCTGCAGGGGGCGGCGCGCGTCGTTGCCGCCAGCCGGCGGCCAGAGACGTTGTCGTCGCTTGGCGCCGACGCACTGATTGATCTGGGGCAGCCGCCAAGTGTCCTGCAGCACACCTTCGCCACCTACGCGGAAGGCGGCATCGACGTGGTGATCGATTTCGTCTGGGGCGACACGCTGGAATTGCTGCTGGCGGCGCTGGTGCAGGGCGATGGCGTACCGGCTTCGGTGTTTGACCGCGGCATACGCGTCGTCACGGCAGTGGATCGCGGCGCCGGGAGCCTGATGCTCGCACCCGGTGCACTACGCGATTCGCGCGTCCAGCTCATGGGTTGCGGCCCGGCGAACCATCCGCCGGGCGGTTACCTGAAGACGCTGGCCGACGACATCCTGGCCTGTGCAAGCGACGGCGACCTCACGATGGATTTTGAACTGGAATCCATGATCAACGTGGCCGACGTCTGGTGCCGTGCCAGCAAGCAGGACACGCGAATCGTGCTGACGCTCGATTGAATTCGCCGGCAGGCTCGCGGATGGGGTGGGGGGTCAGGCAGCCTTGCGCATCTCGGCCTGAGTGTCGGCGCCATCCGACTTGCGCTCGCCGCCGAGTGCATCGGTCAGGTCGCCGAGCAGGCCCGCCAGTTCGCCCGCCATCAATGCGAAGTCCGCGTCAAAGCGCTCGTCTTCATCGTGCAGCGTGGCGTCGGCCTGCTCCTTGATGACGTCCAGAGCGTTCACACGCTTGACGGCCAGGGCGTCGGTCAGCACGAACGACACACGGTCATTCCACGTCATGGCCAGGCGCGTGCAGCGCTTGCCTGCGGCGATATGGCGGCGCAGGTCTTCGGGGTCGAGCGGATGACGGACGTAGCGGACCGTGGCCTTGCTTTCGCTGCTCGACTGAAGCTCGATTTCCTGATCGACCGTGAAGCCGGCCGGCGCGGTGTCTGTGGCGAGCCATTCGGTCATGGCGGCCACGGGCGACTGGTTCACGTGCAGGTTGGCCACGGGGAGCGGATCAATGGCCTTGAACAGCATGCCACGTACTTCGTCGGCCTTGGCCGTGCCTGCCGCATCGATGGCCAGCCAGCCGTTGACCGGGTCGATCCAGACGCGCGTGTCACGGCGGATGCTGAAGGCGCGCGGAAGCAGCTCTTCCGTGATCTGTTCCTTCAGTTCCTTGAGCTGCTTTCGGCCAGGCTTGAAGCCTTGCTGTTCTTCGAGTTCGGCGGCACGGGCCTTGGTGACCTGATTGACCACGGTGGCAGGCAGCAGTTTCTTTTCTGTGCGCAGCACCAGCAGCATCTGACGATTGACGCAATGCACGAGCTGGCCGTTATCGCGCGGCGATGCCCAGCCCTGAGTCTGCATCTCGAGGCTGGTGCCCGGGTAGAACGCATGCTTGGCCAGGCTGGCCTCGACGTCTTCGGCGGAGAGTGTCCACGGGGCGGAGAAACGATGAATCTGGAGATTCTTGAACCACATGAGAATTCGGCCTCGCGTACAAAAAAGGGGAAGGGACGAATTCTAACGGGTCAGAGAACGCACCGATGCGCAAAAGAGAAGGCGTCCACGGTGCGAAACCGGACGGTTCGCGCCATGGACGCCTGTTGCACCACTTTACTTCGGCTGGCCGGCGGCTCTCGGTGCCGCTCAGGATGTGCCGCTCAGGGTCTTACTCAGGGTCTTACTCAGGGTCTAAATGGTGAGCTTCGAAATCTTGGTGCCCTCCAGGCTCAGGCCCGCCATCAGGCCCGCGTTGGTCATCGCGAAACCGATGATCGGCTGCTGGGCCGTGTTGGTGTCGATCTGACCGTTGGCGCCGACCGTGGCCAGCGCCACCGTGGCATCCACACCGATTTGCCAGCCACTGCTGCGCACGAACTTGTCGTAGGCGTCCTGGGTCATGAACATCAGGATGAAGGCCTTCGACTGTGCACCGACTTGCCAGCCGAACGAGCCGGAGATTGCGCGATAGTAGCCGTGGTCGGCCCCGCCCGAGCGCAGGACGCCGTCTCCATACTCCCCGCCCACGATGAATCCGGCCGAAAGCAGTTTGGGGAAGATCAGGATGCCTCTGGCCTTGGCGCCGAGATCCTGGGCGGACTTGGTGGTGGAGTAAAGGCGATTCAGCGTATCGGTGGCGCCGACATCGATCTCGCGACGTTTGGACGCGCTATCGCCCGTATCCTTGGGCCCGGTCACACTGCACCCTGCCAGCGCGCCCAGACCGGTCAGGCCGACAAGCCCGGCACTGCCGGCGGATAGGAAGGTTCGACGTTTCATCATTTCCTCCGTGAGATACATGTGTTGTAACCGCCTCTAAAGCATAGGCGCACGAAGCACCTCGGCAAATGCGATTTTGTCTGACATGAGGTGAGGCAGTCTCTGACATAGCTCAGTCATACTTTCTTGCAAAATCAGAGAAACTCTTCCGGAACCCGTATCGAACGCCTGTGTCTTTGAACCATGGAACAAAGAAGCGCCCCCAATCCAGCAAACGCCGGCACCGCCGCCCTCCAACTTTCCAGACGGGCGATGAAGTCGTCCAGACGGTTGATCAGGCTTGCTGCCATATCGATCCCGTTGGCCGCGGTGCTGGCGGCATGCTCGTCGCAGCCGCCGGCCGAGACACCGTCCCCTTCGGGCGCGCAGGAAGCGGCCCAGCCTGTTCCCGCCTGGCAGGCTGAACGGGCAAGGTATATGGACTGCGTACAAGGCAAGGTCGACAACGGCATCGAAGGCAAAGGCTCGTCCAAGGACGTGACAGCCGATGCGCTCAATGCCTGTCAGGGACAACTGAAAATCATGCACGATGCTTTCCAGTCCTACCTGATGGCCGAGATGAGTTCGGCCCACGGCCGCAGCAGCGCGCGACAGGCAGCCGACCGGGTCACCACCGATACACGGGAGAAGGCGCGTGTCTATCTCACGCGCTATGTGGAGGTGGAACGCTACAAGGCAGCGCAGCACTAAGGCGCGCCGGCGTACTGCGGCGCGGAAATTGCGGCACCGCATCATCGCGGTGCTTTTTCCCCATCCTCCAGGCTCAGGCGCGACGCTCAGAGCATCGCCAGCGGCTGGGCGTGGCGTGGCGGCGGGAACAGCTTGTCCAGCGCGACAAGCTGTTCGGCCGTCAGCGCCAGGTCGAGCGCGGCGAAATTCTCGCGCAGGCGGTCCCGGTTTCCCGTCTTGGGAATCGCAATGATGTCGTCCCGGCTGAGCAGCCATGCCAGTGCAACCTGTGCTGGTGTCTTCCCGATCGACCGGGCAAAACTCTGCAGCCCCGGATTGCGCAGTAGTCGGGCCTGTTTGATCGGTGAATAGGCCATGACGGGCACGCTGCGTTCGCGCAGCCATGGCAGCAGGTCGAACTCGATGCCACGGCGGCTCAGGTTGTAGAGCAACTGGTTTGCCGCCACTTCATCGCCACCGGGCACGTCCCACAGCTCTTCCATGTCGGCCAGGTCGAGATTGCTCACGCCGAAATGCCGGATCTTTCCGGCCTGCCGCAACGCGAGGAAAGCCTCCATGGTTTCCTCGAATGGCACCTCGCCGCGCCAGTGCAGCAGATAGAGGTCAATGCGGTCCGTTCCCAGGCGCCGCAGACTGCGCTCGCAGGCGGCCACCGCACCTTTGCGGCCCGCATTTTGCGGATACACCTTGCTGACCAGAAATGTCTCGTCGCGACGCCCCTTGATTGCCTCGCCGATAAGCGACTCGGACAGGCCCTCGCCATACATCTCGGCCGTATCGATCAGCCGCAATCCCAGATCCAGACCGAGTTGCAGCGTGGCAATCTCTTCGGCCCGGGTATGGCGGTGATCGCCGATGTTCCAGGTCCCCATCCCCAACGCGGGGACGCGCTCGCCGCCGGGCAGTGTGACTTGCTTCATGCGATGACTCCGGTGTGAAGCGCTGACGACGGTTGGCAGCCCTTCAAGCCCTTCAAGCCCTTCACACTAGTGAACATTGGCGCGGAGTACAAGCAAGCCGCCCGCACGACACCTTTGACAGAAATGCGCGCGCTAGCCGTGCTGGTGGCGGAACTCCTGCGTCTTGCCGCCGTATCCGTAGGCAGTGGCCCGCGCATCGATCACGTGGATGTACGACACGGGGTTGACGTCGCCGATCACCTCGGACAAGGCCGCAAAGGTCTCCGCGAGAAAACGTGCCTTCTCGGCCTTGGTATTGGTTTCGTCGGAGATGCTGATGTCGAACTGGAACGCATTGCGGCCTTCGGCGTAATCCGACAACGCTTTGCCGCCGATAAACCACTGCTCGCGCGGAATGTACGTGACCGTGGTGGCGATTACACCGGCTTCCTTGCGCAGCACGCGCTGCGTCAGTTCGCCGACCGTGGCGACTGCGCGGCGGGTCAGTTCTGCGTCGGGCTGGCCAGAGATCTGCAGGGACAGATGGGGCATGACAGGCTCCTTGAACGGGTTGCTTTTCGGGTTGCAGCGGATGATTTCCGGCTGCGGTGATGTCATCGTAGGCGTTGCACAAATATCGGAAAAGCGGGAATATTCGATGGTATCCATCGGATATTCCGAATCAATCCCGGATCATTGGAGCCAGCCATGCGTGGATTCGAGACCGATCAGCTCAGAACCTTCGTGGTCGTGGCGGACAGCGGCAGCCTGTCGGCCGCGGCGCCGCGACTTTTCCTGTCGCAGTCGTCGGTCAGCGAGCAATTGCGCAAGCTCGAGGAACGCGCTGGCGTGCCGTTGTTGACGCGTGGCAAGAAGGGGGCGGCCGTGACGCCGGCCGGCGCGCGGCTGCTCGAGTATGCGCGGCGAATCCTGTCGCTGAACGAACTGGCGATGCAGGAGTTACGTGGGCAGTCGCTCGATGGCGAGCTGCGGCTGGCCGTGACCGACTACTTCCGCCCTGGCGAGATCGCCGGCATGCTGCGCCGTCTGCGCGACCGTTACCCATACCTGAAGCTGCACGTGACAGTGATGAAGAGTGCCGCGATCGAAGCTGCCGCCGACATGGATACGTTCGATATCGGCCTGAGCATGCGGCTGATCGGTGCACGTGGGGAAGGCGCGGCGCATGAAGGGCGGAAGGCGGGCACCGTACTTCGGCGAGAGGCACTGGCCTGGGTCGCCGCGCCCGAAATTGCCGAGGCGCCGCAGGCCACGCTGCCGCTCGTGCTGTTGCCCGATACCTGCTCGATGCATCAGTTCGTCGTGCAGATGCTCAAACGCAAGAAGCGTGATTTCGAGATTGCCCATTCGGCTTCGGGGGTGGCCGGGCTGCACCTGGCGCTGGCGGCGGGGCTCGGTGTTTCGTGCCTGAATGCCTCGGCGATCGGGCCGGGGGTGGCACCGTTCGATGCCGCAAGCGTGGCCGGCTGGAAGCTGCCGGCGTTACCGTCGGCGGAGTTCTACCTGCTTGCGGCCCGGCGCGGGGAGGGCGAGTTCATCGGCCAGGCGCGGCAGGCGCTGGCCGAGCAGTTCGGCTAGATGCGGTGACCCCGGGAAAGTTTGTCGCTCATCCCCGGGAGGTTAGGCAGGGATCAGGTGTCGCTCCACTGCCGCAGCAGGTTGTGATAGCAGCCCACCAGCGTGCGGCGCGCGCGCTCGTCGGCATTGGTCTGGTTCAGCGTCTGGATGGCATTGTCCATATCGAAGAGCAGCGCGCGCTGCCCGTCGTCGCGAATCAGGCTCTGGACCCACAGGAAGCAGCCGATCCGTACGCCGCGCGTGATCGGTGTGACCTGGTGGAGGCTCGTGGACGGGTAGACCACCATGTCGCCCGCCGCGAGCTTGACCGAGTGCACGCCATAGGTGTCTTCGATCTGTAGTTCGCCACCGTCGTAGCTGTCCGGATCGGACAGGAACAGCGTCGCCGAAACATCGGTGCGCAGCTTGCGCCCGCTGTGCGGGTGGAGACGGACGCCGCCATCGACATGCAGGCCGAACGTCATGCCCTCGCTGTAGCGGTTGAACATCGGCGGATACACGACGTTCGGCAGCACCGCGCTAATGAACAGGGGGTTGCGCTCGAGCGCGCTCAGCACCAGGTGCTGGCATTGCGCCGCCACTTCCGAGCGTTCGTCGATCTGCTGGTTGAACTTGACCGGCGCCCCGGAGTAGCCGGCGGTGACGCGGCCATCCACCCAGGCGTCGCCCGCGTGCTCGAGTTGCTGCAACAGCACGGCCAGTTGCTCGGGATTGAGAACCTGCGGAATGCGGACGAGCATCTTCTCTATATAGATAGTGAGCGTGAATCGGGGCCGCCAGGTACTGCGGCCCCGGCGGCGCTTACATGCGATAGGTGAACGACAGCATCGCGGTGCGGCCCGTACCCGGCACCGATCGTCCGCCGTCCGACGCGATCAGTGCATCGTAATACTTCTTGTCGAAGATGTTGAACAGATTCAGACGGACGTCGTACTTCGGCTGATGGTAGGCGATCATGCCGTCCCAGCGCACGTAGCCGCCCACCTGCACGGTGTTGGTGTTGTTGGCGTAGCGCTGCGACATGTAGAACGCGCCGCCGCCGATCTCCCAGCTTGGCAGGATCGCGTAGCTGGTCCAGGCCGTGGCCGTGTGCTTGGGCGTATTGAGCGGCACCTTGCCCTGGGTGCCGGCGGCGATGCCGTCCTGGATCACACCGTCCAGGTAGGTATAGCCGGCGAATACCTGCCACTTCTGCGTGATGCGGCCAGTCATGCCCACGCGGAAGCCATCGACCTGGATCTTGCCGGTCAGCGCATAGGTCGTGGCGTCGATCTGGCTGCGTGCGTTGTCCTTGGTGATACGGAAGATCGCCGAGTTGACGGACAGGTCGCCGTTGCGCAGATCCCACTTGCCACCCACTTCGTACGACTTGTTCTTCTCGGGGTCGAGCGACTGCTGGCCAACCGTGCCGACAAGCTGCTCGAGCGACGGGTTGAACGACGTGCCATATGACACGTAATAAGACTGTTGCTCGGTCGGCTGCCAGATGCCGCCCAGCCGCACGCTCGTGAAGTTGACCGTCTGGTTCGCGAACGGCAGTACGGTGCTGCCAGCCGTGTTCGACGAGTTGATCGAGTTGCTGATGCTGGCGATGTACCGGTCGTAGCGCAGCCCGGCCACGGCCTTCCACTGCTTGCTGAACTCGATCGAGTCGTTGGCATAGACGGCAATCGTGTTGGCGGAGCCGCCCTGCAGGTTGCCCACGCTCGACGCCACGTTGGACGGCGAGTCCTGGTACACCGGATCGACCACCGGCGTGCAGGCGACATAGCCAGTCGTCGCACCGTTCGCATTCAGCGGCGTGCCGCCACAGCTGCCGTTGCGGAAGTAGTTCTGGTTGTTGTAGCCGTCGTGACCGAACTCAAGTCCCGTCAGCAGCGTGTGCTTGACCGGACCGGTATTGAAGTCCGCGGTCAGCTCGGTCTGGTTGAAGATCGAGTAGTCGCGGATGCTGCGGTCGTGGCTCTGCTGGCGCACAAAGAGCTGCGACAGCGGCAGGGTGGTCGTGGTCAGCGGGGTGAACGTGCCATTGGCGCTGACCGTGCCCACGGCATTCGGCGCGGTTTCGCGCGCATCGGTCGACACGTAGTTGAACGCCGTCTGGTTGCGCAGGCGCAGGTTCGGCGAGAACTTGTGCGTGACGCCGGCCGACAGCGACGCGATGTCCTGGCGCGTGCGGTCGTTGTTGAAGCCGTAGAACGTCTTGCGATCGACATTGACCGGGTGGCCGTTGATGGCCGGGAAGCCGTAGTCGGGCATGTCCTCGTTGTGCTGGAGCAACGCGGACAGCGTGATCTCGGTGGAGGTGCCGATGCCCCAGCGCCACGACGGCGCGATGCCGAAGTCCTGCACCGTCATCTCGTCGCGCGTGCTCGGCTTGCCGTCCTGCGCCATCGCGGAGATGCGGAACGCCGAAGTATCGCCGGTAGGGGTGTTCACGTCGGCGGTGGCGCGCACGAGGCCGTTCGTAGTGACGGAGCCGGTGACCTCGGTGGCGGCCTTCAACTGCGGCTTCTTGCTGACCTGGTTGACGATGCCGCCAGTGGAGCCGCGCCCGAACAGCATCGACGACGGGCCCATGATGACTTCCACCTGGTCCAGCGCGAACGTGTCGCGATAGTACTGGCCGCGGTCGCGGAAGCCGTCGAGGTACATGTCGGTACGCGCCGAGAAGCCGTTCAGGTTGATGTTCGTACCAATCTGGCCACCCTCGGCGGCGCCGATCGTGACGCCGGGCACGTTGCGCAGCGCGTCTGCCAGCGAACTTGCGCCTTGCGAGTCCATCACCGCGCGGTTCACGATCGTGACGGACTGGGGCACGTCACGCAGATCGGCAGGCAGCTTCGACAACTGGCTGCCGCCAGGATTGAAATCGTCGTGGATGGCCGAGCCCTGGACCGTGACTTCTCGCAGCGTCGCCGGTGCGGTTTCCGATGTGCTGGCCGACGCTGGCGCGGGCGTTGCGGGAGCTTGTTGCGCAAGTGCGGCAGGGGCAGCGGGAACAGCAAATAGAGCCACGAGAGCGGTGGCCACGGGGGTGCGGCGAGTCATTGTCCTGATCCTTGTGAACGGCGAGCGAAAATATAAATGCGAACGATTCGCGTTGCAATTCGCGTTGTTCGTTGTTCACAGACAGGATGTGGCGGGGTTAAATGTTTTAATCGGAAAACATAGGCGAAGTGACTTGCGACGAAAAGTGATGCACGAGCCGCCGTGTACGCCAGATGTCGCGCATTTGTGTCTGTGGCGGTGCAAAAGAAACGGCCCGCGTGATGCGGGCCGTGTGCATACATTTGATCACCTGGGCAGGGGACCCCACCGTTTTTTAATCGGCGCTCATGTTTGCGTTCTTGGCGATGCGACCCAGGCGCTCGCGCTCGGACTTGATGAACGCGACGAAGCTCTCCACCGAACCGCCTGCGGGTTCGATGCCGTTCTGGATCAGTCGATCGCGAATTTCAGGGTTCTGAATGCCTGCGCTCAACTCGGCGTTCAGCTTCTTGATGATCGCCGGGTCAGTGCCCTTCGGCGCGAAGATGCCGGCCCAATGGCCAATGCGCACTTCAGGCTGGCCTTGCTCTGCCGTGGTCGGGATATTCGGCGCAGCTGGCATGCGCTTGTCCCACGTCGCGCCGAGCGCTTTCAGCTTGCCCGCCTTGATCTGCGGCAGCACCACGATCGATGCTTCGGAAGTTGCCACGACCTGGTTGCCGATCACCGCAGTGATGCTTTCCGAACCGCTCTTGTATGGCACCACGGTCAGCTCCGCACCTTTCTCCTTGAGCATTTCCTCAACGAAGTGCGGCGTGCTGCCGCTGCCGGCGGTGGCGAACGGCACGCCGCCCTGCTTCTTCGAATACTCGATCAGCTCCTTGACGTTGTTCACCGGCAGCGACGGCGAGGCTACGATCACCGACGGACTCACCGCGATCAGACCGACGGGCACCAGGTCGTCCGGTGCGTAGGGCATCTTCGAGCGGATCAGGCCGTTGGTCACGGTGCCCACCGCGCCGACCAGGAACGTGTAGCCATCGGGCTTGCTCTTGGCCACGTAGTCGGCGCCGACGATACCGCCAGCACCGGGACGGTTCTCAATGACGACGGGCTGGCCGAGCCGTTTGCTCACCGCTTCGGCGCCCGCACGCGCCACGAGGTCATTGGCCCCACCTGCCGTGAATGGCACGACGAACTTGATGACATGGTTCGGCCACGCGTCCGCCGCGTGTGCGGCGGTGGCGAAGAGGGAAGTGGCGGTAAGTGCGAGGGCCAGGGCGCGGCCGCGTTGGGAGAGGCACATGCTTTTCAGTCTCCGGTTATCGTTGTGAAGGGAAACGATCTTACCGAAGGAAGCTGTCACATGCCTGTACAGCGGGTGACGTGTCTGGAGTGTGTCGGGGGCTCCCCGCTTACCAGTTGCAGGAGGCGGGAGCGGGGAGCGATCCGCTTACTGCTCGCGCAACCAGGTTTGCGTACGGCCGATCAGGCTGATGCCGATGAAGCCGCGCACGTTGAGCTTCCTGCCGTCGTCGGCCAGCGACATCTTGCACTTGTAGAGCTTGCCACTTTCCGGATCGAGGATCTCTCCGCCAGTCCATTCGTTGTCGGAAGTCTTGCGCAAGCCGGTCAGCAGCGTCATGCCGATGATCGGCTGATCCTTGCGCGAGTCGGTGCACTTGTCGCACACCGTCGGCGGGCCTTCATGCGGCGCCAGGCTCTTCACGAGCTTGCCGCTGAAGATGCCATCCTTCTCGCTGATCTCGATCACGCCGCGTGGCTTGCCGGTGGCGTCGTCAATCGTCTGCCACTTGCCTGCCGGCGTAACTTGCGCCAGTGCCACGGCACTGACGGCAAAGGCAGCGGCAAACACGGTTGCGCGCAGCAGGGTGCGGGGGGCGGTCATGCGCATGGAGGTCTCCAGTTCAGCGTTGCAATGGCGGTCCGCCTTCGGTCGTTTTGGCGGAGCGCGACGCCAATCTACTGTCGGTCGCCGCGCGCCGCAATCTCCAACATCCGTTTGCGTACGCACCGGCACGTACTGTAACGCTTGACGCAATCGCCCGCTCGGCGAGGCCTGGCGCAGATCTTGTCGTGCAGCAATTCCAGTGGATGCGGAAGTTCCGAGATATTCCTCTAGCCGTTCGACGAGCGGGGCGAGTGGTGCGATGGCGCCACAGTACGACTGCGTCAGTACCGCAGTCGCCTCCGTAGGAACCCGAATGCCATGTCCGCGTGTGCACGTTGCAATCTCTGACGAAGCAGCGGGCCGGTGTGTGGCGACAGTGCGATGTGTGTCACGCGAACGATGCGTGTTCGAACTGCCTCGGCGCGCTCCTGATCTTCCTCGGCATGCGTGAGGCGATGCCATGACCGCGCTTCCAAATCGTCTTCAGCGGTCTTCATCGGCGCGTTCGACATCCTCGACGACATCGAAACTCACGCGCGACTTCGTCACGACGATCGAAACCGTTGCGTTGACGCATCACTCTTTCGTAGCTCTCGCGCAACTGTCTGATCGATGCGTGGCGAAGCGCGCAGGCGAGCTCGCGATCGTCGGCGTGTGTCGCGAGTCGAACGGCTTTCGCGCATGAAGTCGCGCGCCAAATCTTGTCGCGATACGACGAACGCCGGATGCAATGCGCATGCGTCGAGCGCGCGATGCGTGTACTCGATGATGATCCCGAAAGCCAGTGTTCATGCGGCTTTCCGATCAGCGAGGCTCGGCGCCGCACGATGAATCGCACGTCGGGAAACGAGTCATCGGCCTGGTATGCGAAGCACTCGTTCGGGTGTGAGACCGCATGTCATCGACGCGCTCTGCGACACATCGAATCACTGCGCAACGACCTCGTGTTGGAACTTCAAAGCGGTGGTGAAAGTTGAGATCGGCGTGCGAGTCGATGGGGTTGTCATCGCAGTGCGTGCGTGGATTAGATCGATTCGCTCTTGCGCGCAAGTTTTTTTGCACTTTTTTCTTAACATCATCGAACAAACGAATTATGATTCGCCTTGACAAGAGTCTCTCTTCATTGCATCGACCGAGTAGCGCGCACGAAGGCAAGCAAGAACGCGAGCGAGAAGGAACGATGAAGCGATGCTTCGATGCAGTGATGGCGGGTAGCCGAGGAGCACCAGAACTTTGACGCAGACTGAGCCGAAGCGGCTTCTTACAACGCGTGCAGTCTCCAGTAGCCCAGTGACGGTATGGGCGAGCTACCCCCGAATGATTGCCGTCTGCAGTGCGCGAGGCCATGCCCGTACTGCAGGCCTGCTGACCGATATCTCCTCTTTGCAGGCTGCGTGCCGACATGACGGGCGGTGCGGGCCGATCGAATATTCCAGGGCGCGGCATCGCCCGGAGATCCGCTTGAGCGCTGGATTTGCAGCCCGCTCGCGGATTCCGCCCCGCCGCGAACGCACCGCCATGAGCGCGCCAGGCCGCGCCGGCGGTCTCCCTGCCACCGAATTCATTAGCGTGCGGTCGATGTTGTGTCGTGCGCCGATGAATCGCTCGCTCGATTGGGGTGCGCGACAAGCGCGTCTCGGGTCGGTCGGGTCGCCAATTTAGGTCATTCGATATTTCACGCTAGTGAAGGAGTTATCCATGGCAACTGCTGCAAAGAAAAAGCCGGCGGCTAAGAAGGCCGCCAAGCCGGCCGCCAAGAAGGCCGTAGTGAAGAAGGTCGCCGCCAAGAAGGCAGCTCCGGCCGCCAAGAAGGCCGCAGTGAAGAAGGCCGCAGTGAAGAAGGTTGCTGCCAAGAAGGTCGCAACCAAGAAGGTCGCCGCCAAGAAGGCTGCACCGGCCAAGAAGGCTGCTGCCAAGAAGGTTGCCGCCAAGAAGCCGGCTGCTGCCAAGAAGGCTGCTGCGAAGAAGCCGGCTGCCAAGAAGGCCGCTGC
>JAFAJB010000062.1 GCA_019236395.1 Cupriavidus sp. | reverse complement strand
CTTCGATGAAGCCCATGTCGAGCATGCGGTCGGCTTCGTCCAGCACCAGGATCTCGAGCTGGGAAAAGTCGATCTTGCCGGATTCCATGTGGTCGATCAGGCGGCCCGGGGTCGCGACCAGGATTTCCGGGTTACGCGACAGCAGTTGCATCTGCTTCGGATAGGGCATGCCGCCCAGGATGCTGGCGCAGACGATGCGGCGCAGATGGCGGCCGTACTTGGCGGCGGCTTCGGTCACCTGCAGGGCCAGTTCACGCGTCGGCGTCAGTACCAGCAGCGACGGCTGGGCCGCGGCCGGGCGGGGGCGCTTGCCCTTCATGCGCTTGGCCGGTTCGGTCGGGCGATTCGGCGCCGGCTTTTCGCTGATGCGCTGGATCGCGGGCAGCATGAACGCGGCGGTCTTGCCCGAGCCGGTCTGGCTCGATACCAGCAGGTCGCGGCCGGCCAGGAAGGCGGGGATCGCTTGCGCCTGCACCGGCGTCGGGTTGTTGTAGTTGGCTTCGGCCAGGGCGCGCAGGATGGCGGCGTCGAGGCCCAGATTCGCAAAGCCGCTTTCCGAAGCTTCCGCTGCGGCGGCCGGTGCGGCCGAGGCGACCGGTGCGACGTCAGCGTCACCATTGAGGATCGCGTCGAGCTTGTCGAGCGGGCTCACGGCAGCGGCGGGCGTGGCGGATGCGTCGGTGGCGGAGGCAAAAGGCTGCTCCGCACGGAGATCGTGCTGGGTCATGTCTTACTTGTATGAATGCATGGCACCCCTGGCTTGTGCGCGAAGGGGTGGGCGCAGTGCAAAGTCTTTAAAAAGGCTTCGGCGCCAATCGGTGGGCCGTTCGACAGACTCAGCTGGCAAGACGGCAGCAGGCAGGGGCGGACTGGTATCAGGAACCAACCGGAACCCTGGCAGGCAAACAGCTAATAAACAGGCTGTTCTTCAGGATCGGAGACGAGGCGGCGTCAGGTGAGCGGTGCGTTCTGGCCAGGCGCCTGTCAGAGAAACTTCTGATGAACGACAGAGGCAGGGAGCAGATCTTGGGAGGCAGCGGATACGCCATGGCTCGGTGGCCGGGGCGTGGTGCGGAACTCACAGTGCGAAACTCACGGCGCGGAGTATAGCAGATCGCCGATTTTTTTGTTGCAGCGCGAAAAATCCTAATGGTAACGAGATGTGTCATGCACATCGCTTGATTGTGTCTCCCCGCTGCCTATACTCGAGAGCGCGAGCATTCGTGCTCGTACGGGGCGGACGACGACATGTCCCGCTGATCCTGCCTTCGGCAAGGTTGGCTTGCCGCTCGCCCCCGGCATTGCGGTCATTGATGTCACTGCCAGGTTTTCTTCGACTGTCCGGGTGGTCCGGATGGACGTCCGCGTCATGGGCGGAATCATGGGAAACATGCTTGGCATGGGAATGACCGGAGTTCGCCGGCGACGCAGACCCAGGAGGTCCGGGCCCGTCCGCAACCAAAAGCCCGCCAATTGCTTGGCGGGCTTTTTCTTTGGGCCGGGCGTGTGGATGTCTACTTGTGCTTTGACCCGGCCTCCCGTTCCTGCCCTGCAACCAGTGACGCGCCGGGAAATCCCTCCGGATACTGGATCAGTCTTGTAAGCGAGGGGCGCCGGTGCGAGGACTGCCAGCGATAGGCGCCTGTCACGCGGGCGCCGCCGATGATGGCGGTCATGGCCTCGCGGTCGAGGTCCATGTTCTCCGGCAAGTCCTTGATGACGATCAGTGCCATGGCGTTCTCCAGCTTCTCGGGCCTGGTCCCTGGGCCAGCCGGTATTGCGCCGGCCGGACAGCGCCGGGGCAGGCGCGGCCCGATTCAGTATAGGCGAGCGGTCCGGCCATCAAGGCAGGACCGCCACCGGACGCAGGCCGTTCAGACCGCCGCCCAGTTGCCGCCCCATTGCTTGGGATCGACGCCGATCTTGATGCCGCTGAGGTTGGCGCCAATGATGTTGTTGTTGTTCAGCGCGGCAACGTTCACTTCCTGAAGCTGCTGCACGCTCTGGTTGATGTTGATGGTCACGTTGGGCAGCGAGCTGCCGCCGCCAACTTTGTTGAGCCAGTCGGTGCCGCCGCGGATGGCGCACAGCGACTTCTGGTCGAGGTCCTTGCTGACGGCAAGGTCGCTGACGATGATGGATGACATGGTGGGCTCCTTCAAATGATGTGTGGGGGCGGCGGGAGCGCATGGAAGCGCGCTCCCGCACCGGCGTGCGCAGACGCGGCGTCAGGCGTTGTTGGTGGCCGTCTGCGTCGTGTGCACGTCGTTCTTCATGTGGTCCTGGAAGGCCGAACCGTTGCCGAAGTAGCTGGCCACGTTCTGTAGCTGCTGGTTCGACTGGTCGATCGTGGTGTGCGAGTCGAACGACAGCTTGACGGGCGAATACACGCTGGTCCAGGGCATCACCAGGCCCATGCCGCCGCGGACGGCTTGCATGCGGGTGGCATCGATGGTTTCGTGGCTGGACAGGTCGAGGATGGTCAGGGTGCTCATGGCAGTCTCCAGAGGATGATGGGTGCGACGGTGAGTGGATCGATTGGTCGGGCAAGGCCCGGATTACGGGTGCACGCCGTAGACGTTGTTGGTGGCGGTCTGGGTCGTGTGCACGTCGTTGCTCATGTGGTCCTGGAAGGCCGAGCCATTGCCGAAGTAGCTGGCCACGTTCTGCAGTTGCTGGTTCGACTGGTTGATGCTTGTGAACGTGTTGGCCGACAGCTTGAACGGGCTGTACACGGTGGTGATGGGGAATACGGCCATGCCGCCGCGCACAGCCTGCAGGCGGCTGGACGAAAGCGTTTCGGCGGAGGTCAGGTCCTTGATGGTCAGCGTGGTCATTTCAGTCTCCTAGAGAGGAAGCGAGGAAGGTCACTATCAGTGGTGAGCATCGGGTTGGTGTCGCGCTCGGTCCAGATATCGCAGCAAGCGTGCCAGCTCGCGGCGTGCCACCGCTGAAAGGCGGGAAATCGTTGTGGGGAGCGGGTTTTCGGGAGAAGCGGTGCTGTGTGCGCAGGCCGCGGGCGGTGCATGGAACGCTTGAAGTGGCGGGATGGCGCCAACAGGCATGACATGCGCTGTTGGGTGCGGCACAACGCCGCCGGCGCGATGCCGCCGCTGCCTCCGGGATTGCGGATGACCCGGGTGCGCACTAGTATCCATCGTGGGTGATATGCCGTGACGCAGCGGCTGCGGCCTGTTGCCGCTACCACTCGCAGCCACCACTCGCCGGGATGCATCGGATGCCCAGCCTGACTGAACTCATTCGGAGTTTCCAGCGCGGTAGCCTGACGCGCGACGAATTCCTTGCGTCGGTCGATCTGGCGCTCAAGGAGGACCCAACCGATTCCTCGCAGTTCGCGCGCGTGCTCAGTGAGGAACACACGCGCTTTCCACTGCCCGCCGCCGTTTTTGCCGAAGTGATGCGCCGCATCGATTCGCATGTGGCCACGCAGTTCGATCCGCATGCCACTTCGGTGGATCAAGCCGTGGGACAGCAAGCGCACGGCGAGGAAACACGTGTCGAGCAGACGCGCCTCGAATCCACCCGGATCGAACCCGAGCCGTCGGATCGCGGCGCATCGCAGGCGCATCCCGCCGGTACCGGCAACACGGCCACGACTACTGGAAGCAATACCGGAAGCAGTACGGGGAACAGCGCCGGCAGCCAGAGCGGCAGCAGCTTCGTGAGCGGCTTTGTGCCGACGGGGCCGACCAAGGGGGTGGGCGATACGCTGAACGGTCGCTTCGTGCTGGAGGAATGCCTCGGCGTGGGCGGCATGGGCACCGTCTACAAGGCGCTGGACCTGCGCAAGCTGGAAGCGTCGGATCGCAAGCCGTACATTGCGATCAAGGTCCTGAACATGCAGTTCGCGGCGCACCCCAAGTCGCTGATGGCGCTGCAGCGCGAGGCGCGCAAGGCGCAGCAGCTCGCGCACCGGAACATCGTCACCGTGTACGACTTCGACCGCGACGGCTCGACGGTCTACCTGACCATGGAATACCTGTCCGGCAAGTCGCTGAACCGCGTGCTGCGCGCGCCGGACTTCGAAGGGATGCCCTATGCCAAGGCGCTGCCGATCATCACCGGCATGGGGCGCGCGCTGGCCTACGCACATGAACGCGGATTCGTGCATTGCGACTTCAAGCCCGCCAATGTCTTCCTGACCGATCGTGGCGAGGTCAAGGTGATCGACTTCGGCATCGCACGCGGCTTTCAGCAGCCCACCGATGATGCGGACCAGACCGTGTTCGACCCGGGATCGCTCGGCGGCATGACACCGGCCTATGCCAGCCCGGAGATGTTCGAGCACCGCGAGCCCGATCCGCGCGACGACATTTATGCGCTCGGCTGCGTCACGTATGAACTCCTGACCGGCAAGCATCCATACAACCGCTTGTCCGCCACCGAGGCGCGTGCCCAGAACCTGAAACCGACGCAACCGAAGTCGCTGTCACGCAGTCAGTGGAAGGTACTGCGCCAGGCGCTGTCGCTCGATCGCGCCACGCGCACGCCCACGGTCACGCGTTTCCTGGCGGGGCTCGGCGCCGAGCCGCAACGCGAGGACAACAGGCTGCCGATCATCGTCGGCGGCGTGGTGGCTGGTGTCGCCATTCTCACCGGCGTTGGGTTCTACGCATGGCGGGTGGCCACGGCCCCCACCGAAAAGAAGGAGGTAGTGGCCGCCCAGGTCACCCCGGAGGCGACACCGGCGACACCGGCGACACCGGCGACACCGGCGACACCGCAATCGCCAGCGCCAGCCGCCGCGCCCGTGAAGCTGACGATGGAAGCGGTCGCGCCTGTCCTTGCACGCACGGCCTGCTCGCTGCTCACGGCCGGTGTCGACGGCAGCGCCTTGCAGGTGGAAGGCTACGTTTCGGAGGCCGGGGTGGGCAGGTTGCGTGAGCAGCTACGTGCGATTCCCGGCGTCTCGTCATTGAAGTTCGATGTGCAGCCACTGACCGATGACAAGTGCGACGTGGTGCGCATCGTCGCGCCATACTGGTCCGGCCACAAGGCTGGCGGAGCCATCCTGCGCGCGCGCGGTAATGGGCAGCTTGTCGAGGGCACGCCGCTGGTGCTCGATATCAACACGCCGCCGCACGACACCTATGTCTATGTCGATTACTTCGTTGTCGATGGCAAGGTCGCGCATCTCGTGCCCAGCGTGCAGGTGCCGGGCAACCAGGCACCGGCCAACTACAGCGCGACGATCGGCGATGCCGGCGACTGGGTCATTTCGAAGCCGTTCGGCACGGAGCTGGTCGTGCTGCTGACCACACCCGCACCGCTGCTCGCATCGCGCAGACAGGAATTCGAGTCACGTCAGGACTATCTTCGTGCGATCGAGGCGCCGCTGGCGCAGATGGCCAGCAAGTACGGCAAGGACCAGGTGAGCGCCGATCTCGTGCAGATTTCCACGCGTGGCAAGTAGCTACTTCGCATCCCGCACCACGCGGAAGCCGTTCTGCGACTGGCGCACGCTGGAGCTGTACTTGAAGCGCGTCGACGACACCATGTAGCTCGCGCCTTCGCGCCACGAGCCGCCGCGAATCACACGCGCCGTGCAACCCGGTTCATCCCAGGCGCGGCCGTCGACGGGCGCACTCTTGTACGACGTATGCCAGCAGTCGGCCACCCATTCCCATACGCTGCCGTTCATGTCGTACAGACCGTAGGGGTTTGGCGCGAATGAGCCGACATTGGCCGGGGCTGCATCGCTCCACGGCTCGCCACAGTCCTTGCAGTTGGCGTTGCCCTTTCTCATCTGATCACCCCACCAGAATGCCGAACTGGTGCCGCCGCGCGCCGCATACTCCCATTCCGCTTCAGTCGGCAGCCGATAGGCCTTGCCAGTGACTTTGGAGAGCCATGCCACGTACTGCTGCGCGTCGTCCCAGCTGATGTCGCGTGCCGGGGCCTTGTGGGCCTCGGGCGGATCGGTGGGGATACGCGGGCAGGCGTTGGCATCGGCGCAGGCGTTCCATTGCTCGACCGTGACTTCGTACTTGCCGATTGCAAACGCGTGCGGGATGGTCACATGGTGGGGCGGCCGTTCCGTCGGGTCGCTGGTACTACTACCCATCGTGAAGCTGCCGGCATTCAGGCCGATCAGCACCGGGCAGGTCGGGCAGTCGCGAATTTCACCGGCCTTTGCTTCGCCCGGTTTGGCGGCACCGCCTTCCGTCGCGTAGGTGACGGTGCCTTGTGCCACCGCACCGGCCGCCTTCGGGCGTGGCTGAGGTTGCGCTGGTGGCGTTGGCGAGGCCGGTGCCGTACGCGCTGCCGATGGCGCTGCCGGAGCGGCAGCAGCAGGCTTTGACTCCACTTTGGCTTCGGGTTTCGTGGCCGGTGCCGATGCCGCCGCGCGCAGCCGTTCGATGCGGGACTTGGCAAGCGCCGCGAACCGGCCGTTCGGGTACTGCTTCAGATAGGCCTCGTAGTCGCTCGGATAGTTGCTGTCCTTGATCGAATCCCAGAAGGAAATCTCGTACTGTTCATCGCTGTTCTTCGGAAGAATGCCCGCGGCCGCCGGTGCAGCCATCCAGCTTGTTGCAGTGCCGACCCAGCCTGCGCCCACGTGCAGCACACCAATCGTGACCAACGACGCGACAAGAACTTTCCGCCACATATTCAGGCCCCTTTGAGTCGGTGCAGCGCGCTGTGTGGAGTTGCCGTGACGTGGTACCGGCCGTTTCAAGATAGCACAGCGAATGTGCAGCGAAAGTTCGCTTTTTAGGGGCTTACGACCTACGCTATGGACACATCGCCGAGCGCTGCAACAACATCGATCAAGAATCCGCTCCCGCGCGGGGTACCGTGTGCTGCGGACTGTTCTCCGGGAGGAGTCGCGTATGTCCAGACGACACCTGCTCCGCGCGCTGCTGGCCGCTCTGGCAGCGGCATGGGCCACGCAGGCCATTCCGCTGACAACCGCACCGAAGAACGCCGAGGAGTACATCATCTGGCCCGGGGATGGGGCGGTGATCGACGGCGGAAAGCTGTGGGTGCGCATGGGCCTGAAGGGCATGGGCGTCTGTCCCAAGGGCGTCGATCGCCCCAACTGCGGCCACCATCACCTGCTGATCGATACCGACCTGCCGCCGCTGGACAAGGAAATCCCGAACGATCGCAATCACGTGCACTTCGGTGCCGGCGAGACCGATGCGCGCGTGGAGTTGCCACCGGGCAAGCACACGCTGCAGCTGCTGCTGGGCGACAGCAAGCATGTGCCGTTCGATCCGCCGATCTATTCGAAGAAGATCACGATCACCGTGCGCTGACGCACAAAAGCGGGGGAGCCATGACCACGTCAGTTCCGGTAGCGATGACATTGCTGATGGCCGGCGTACTCACGTGGGCTGGCGCGGCGCAGGCAGCCGATGCATCGGCACCGGCCGCCATGGCACCTGCTGCGCCGCCAGCGGCAGCACCGACGATGGCTGCAAGCGGACCCACTCCGGCGCCAAAAAACGCCTATCTGTATATCGGATACCCCAACAACAACCAGGTGCTACCAGCCGGCAAGCCGATCAAGGTGTGGTTCGGGCTGCGCAATATGGGAGTGGCGCCGAAGGATGTGAAGTTCCCGAACACGGGACACCATCACCTGCTGGTGGACACGGATCTGCCGCCGCTGGACAAGGAGATTCCAAACGATCGCAATCACCTGCATTTCGGCGCGGGCGAAACCGAGACGACGATCGAACTGCCACCGGGCAAGCACACGCTGCAATTGCTGATGGGTGACGACAGGCACATGCCGACCAACCCGCCGGTGTACTCGAAGAAGATCACGATCTACGTCAAATAGGATTCAAGGATCTCCGGGGCGATAGGGCGGGGCGGTCCGCCCGTCCCCGGTACGGCGCACAGCGATGTGCGCCGCTTTTTTTGTCGCCGTCGAGCCAACAGTTGCCAGCCCGAACTGTTGGCTGAGGACCATCACGGCACTCGATGCCCGGTCGCCCTCCGAATGCCCCCGGCTCCCCGCAAAGCCTTGTCCTGCAACGTTCTCCGGATCTTTCATGGCGCGGCGCCCGCGCCTGGCACGGTTGCTGCGATATCTGGATCGAGCGCGACACCAATCCGATGCTCAACCACCCGCAGCAAACCTTCCTCTCAAGGAGAACTGAAATGACCACGCTGACCATCAAGGACCTGTCCTCTGCCGAAACCCTCGACGCCTCGAAGATGCACGCCGTGAGCGGCGGCATGGCGTTGTACCCGATCACCAGCATCTACAGCCCCGTCAAGCTGTCGTTCGACAACATCACCAATATCACCCAGTCGAACCAGCAACTGCAGGACGTGGCCAGCTACTTCGGCAACGGTTCGGCGTTCCAGGACCATATGAAGAACAAGGTCGATACGACGCAAAGCGCCACCAACAACGCCTGAACACGGACCGGCACACCGGATCAATGCAGCCGGTGCAAGTCGGCCGAATCGGGGAGCTTCTCGCCGGGGACACCTCCGCCCCGGCGATTTTTTTGCGCCGACCCCCATGTCGAGGTTGGCGGCTGTCGTGCTCCGCAGCACAATAAACAGATCGAGCGCCATGACGGGCTGCAGATGTCCGATGGCGTTCCTCGCAGGATCTCATCGTGTCCCACTCTGTCCCTGTCATTGCTCCCGTCATTGCCCCCGCCGTTGCCTCGCGCCGCGTGCCCATGCTGTTGGGGATCACGCTCTGCGCGGCATTGCTTGCCGGCTGCGCGGAATTCCGGGCTCCGGACTACAAGCGTCCCGAGACCCCGGCCAAGGCCGCATGGACCAGCAATGAAGCCGTAAGCGTCTCGCCGAGCGAGACCATCGTGCCGGAATGGTGGAAAGGCTTTGGCGATCCCTACCTTGACCAGCTCGTGGCCCGCGCGCTGGCCGGAAACTACGACATCAAGGTGCTGGCCGCCCGTATTCGCGTGGCGAACGCGCAGATCGCGGAAGCGCGTGCCGGTGCACTGCCCGTGTTCGATGTCGGGGCGGGCGTCGATATCGAGAAGACCACGGGCCAGCCTGTCACGCGCACGTATAACCTCGGCGCGACGGTGAGCTGGGATATCGACGTCTGGGGAAAGGTGGAGAAAGGCGTACAGGCACAAACCGCGGAGTTCCACGCGACCGAGGCGGACTGGCGCGCCGGGTATCTCTCGCTGGTGTCCGATGTATCGATTACGTACTTCACGATTCTCCAGTTCGACGAGCAGATTGCGCAGCAGAGCCTGACACTGTCCCGCAACAAGGACATCCTGACAACGTACAGGGCGATGCTGGCCAACGGACTGATTCCACAAATCCGTGTGATGCAACAGCAGGCGGAAATCAATCGCCTGACCAAGGACCTGATCGAACTGCGCCGTTCGCGGGACGTGGCCGAAAACGCACTGGCCACGCTGGTGGGTGTGCCTGCCGGCGATTTCAAGGTGCCGGCCGGAAGGCTGCAGGAGCGTGTGAAGCTGCCGGTCGTACCGGCTGGATTGCCGTCGCAGTTGCTGGCGCGGCGGCCGGATATCGTCGCCGCCGAATACCGCGTGCTCTCGGCGTATGACCTCGTGGGCCAGGCCCGTCTTGCCCAGTTGCCAAGCATCAGCCTGACCGCGCGCGGTGGCACCGCCAGCTTTGCGTTGTCCGACCTGCTCAAGTCATTCACGTACGGCTTCATGCCGAGCATCAACCTGCCGTTCCTGGACCCCAACGTGCGCGCACGCGTGAAGACCTCCGAGGCCAACATCGGCGTGGTGGAGAACGAGTACGGGCGCACGGTGATGAACGCGTTCGAGGAAGTCGAAACCGCGCTGGTCAACGTCGACGCCCACAAGCGGCAGCGCATCGAGTTGCAGCAACAGGTTGCCCAGTTGCGCGTGGTGGCCACGCAGATCGAAGCCCAGGCGCGCGAGGGCATCGCGTCACAGCTCGAAGTCTTCGAGTCCGAGCGTTCGCTGCTGACCGCGCAACAGGATTTGTTGTCCGTGCACCAACAAATCCTGGCTGACACCGTCACGCTGTACAAGGCACTTGGCGGTGGCTGGCCATCGGCCGACGTTCGCAACGGTTCGTCCTCCGTCGGCGTCAACACCACTGCCGATTCCGCGCCAAGGGCGACGCCCTAGCCGCAGGCGACGCCCTGGCCGCCCGAAGCGCCGCGCAAAGCGTTCCAGGCCTGAAACCGGCGAACGTCCGCGCGGTCGATCGCTGCGGCGCAGCGCATTGACTCCCCTATGGCGTGGCCTACTATGTTCTCGACTGTTGGGTCTTTTGAAACATGACGCGCGACGATGCCCCCATCATGGATATGCCGCTCTTGGCGCCGAAAGCGGGTCAGGCGTTCGACGTCCTGCTGATGCCCGTCTCGTGCCCGGAGCTTGGCGACATCCGCATCGACGAGGACCTGTTCGCAATCGGCCGTGGCGAAGCCCCCTTTGCGGCATATCCGGCCGATGCGGTTTCGGTGTTGTCGCGCCGCCATGCGCGCATCTTTTCCGAGGATGGCGCGGTCTATGTGGCGGACCTCGGCAGCAAGAACGGCACACGCGTCAATGGCGATGCCGTGGCGCAGCAGCCGGCCCTGCTGCGCGATGGCGATGAGGTCAGTTTCGGCGCATCGCTTGCGTACCGCGTGCGGCTCTACCCACGTCCGCCCCAGGCCGAACCGCCGCGCGTGGCGGTCGCGCTTGCGCCGGCGCGTGACGATCTGGGTCTGCAACCGGTCATCGTCACCGGCTTCCCGTTCATGGTCAGCAAGGCTGACGATACGTTCGCGCGGTACAAGACCGACTATCCACACCAGGTCAACTACCTGTCGCGCCGCCACGCGCATATCTACCTCAAGCATGGGGTGCCGTGGATCGAGGATCTTGGCAGCACCAACGGCACGTTCGTCAACGGCGTGCGCCTGCGCGACCAGTCTATCCGGCTGGAGCCCGGCGATCTCGTCGCGTTCGGCGGCAGTCACTTCGTCTATCGCGTAGGGATCGAGCACGAGGCCGACGCCGATGCCACGGCAACGAAGACATCGTTTGTCGCGCTTGGTGCATCGGTGCCAGTCGAGGCCGTCGCAACGGGTGCATCGCCGGACGTGGATGCGGACAAGACCACATTCGTCGGCGCGGCCGACTCGTTCCTCGACATCTTCTGCGTCGACTACCGCGCCGCCCAGGAAGACGAGGTCAATCCCGAGGCGATGCCGGACGCCCCGCAGGACGCCGCACACAAGCCAACACCACGCGGCAAGGTGGCGATGATGATCGCCGAGGCAGCGCGCAGCTTCGGCATCCACGATCGCGGCCAGTTCGTGCGTGTCCGTCGCCTTGCGGCGCTCTGTGCCGCTGTGCTGGTGCTCGGTGGCGGCGTGCTTTACTGGCACGGTGCTTCGGAGCGCTCGCTGCACGCACTGTTGCAACGCGGCGATTACGCACGTGCCGCGGAGGTGGCGGACGGATACCTGGCCTCGCACCCCGACAACGCGCAGTACCAGGCGCTCGGTGCCGACGCGCTGATGCGCGGCTACGTGCCGCCGTGGTCTGCGCGGCTGCAGGCTCGCGATTTCGACGGCGCCGACAAGGTGGTGGCCGAGATGCGCGCACGCAGCACGCACAACCCTGACGGCCGCACGCTGATCGACGAACTGGCGTGGGTTGGCAACCTTGAGCGGTACGTGGTTGGCCGTGGCGGCGCCGATGGGCCGATCCGCATGTATGCGGACGAGAGCAGGATTCGCGCGCTGGTCTCGCGCTGGGACGAGGACACCGCCGCGCATCAGCGGCTGCTTGGCCGTATCGCCAACGATGTTCCGGCATTCCGCGATATCTATGCGAGCGCCCTGAGCGATCTGCGCCGCTTGCAGAATGACGATTCGGTCTTCCTGGCGGCGATCGACAGGCTCGACACCGCGATTGCCACCGAGCTTGGCCGGGATCGGCCAGAGGCGCTCCAGTCGATGCTGGCCGAGTACAAGGACAAGTACCCGCGCCTGTCCGGACTGGACCGCGTGGATGCCGACCTCAAGCAATACACGGCGCTGATGCAGCGGCTGCGCGATCGTGCCGTGAGCGCGCTGGTGGCGGGGATGGGTACGGCGAGCTTCGCCACGCCGCCTTTCCAGGCGCAGTATCGCAAGCTGACGGAAAGCCGCCTGCCCACGGGGGATGTGCAGCGTCAGTACGCGCTTGCGAACAAGGCCTGGGCGCAGGGCGACAGCGCAGCAGCGATCAGCGCGTTGCAACAGGTGAAGAGCGGTCCATGGGCCCCTGACGTGGCGAAGGACGTCGCGCACAAGCAGCAGGTGGCCGCGCAGTTTGCGGCCGTGAAGTCCGCCCGTGGCTCCCCCGGCTATGAAGACCAGTTGCTGGCGTTCTACGCCTCGCTGGACCCGCAGGCTGATGCGTTCTACATCAAGGCGGTGGATGCGGACGTCAATGGCATCCGGGATGTGGCGCTGCGTCGCGCCAATACGCTGCTGAACCAGGGTGCGACGGCATGGCGCCAGTATCGCAACAACGGACTGATCGCCGGCGAACAGCGGCTGGAAACCGGGATATCGGCCAAGTTCCGGGCGCAAGCGAAGCTGCTGGCCGATGCTCAGGCCGACGTCCGTCAGGGTCTGCGTATCTATGACCAGTTGAAGGTCGAGGATACCGCCCAGTGGGGCAAGATCCGCGATGACATTCAGGCCGAGATCGATATGCAGCGTCGCTCGCTCAACGAGCTGCGCATGGTACTGGACCCGGCGGTACTCAATACCAAGCTCGAACTGGTGGGTGAGGGCAGTAAGACGGTGGCGGACGGTGGCACGGCCGGAGTGGCGGCGGAGGGCGCGAAATGAAAGACGACAGCCGCGACACCCAACTGCGCCCGTTGAACGAAGCGCTTGAAGACCATAGCGCCGAAGGCATCGCCATCTTGAGCGCCGAGCCCCGCAAGCTGA
>JAFAJB010000144.1 GCA_019236395.1 Cupriavidus sp. | reverse complement strand
AGCATGGCACTTCGGAGTTGGCAGGAGCGGCCGAACGCCGCTCCATGGGAACAACAGTTTGCGTTAGAACGTCATGCCGGCAGTCAGCAGGAACGTGCGACCCGAAGTGGGCACGGCACGCACCGCGTTGAACGACGACTGATAGTTCAGATGGTTCGTCAGGTTATAGCCGTTCAGCGAAATACGGTACTTGCCCTGCTTGTACGCGATCATCGCGTCGAGCGAGAAATTGTTCGGCATGCGCGCCGTGTTGGCCGTGTCCGCCCAGTAGTCCGACGCGTACTGGAGCCCGCCCCCAACCGTGAGCCGGCCCGGTAGCGGCAGGATGGTGTGCGGGATGTCGTAGCTGGTCCAGAGCGTCACGTTGTGGCGCGAAACGCCTGGCGCGACATTGCCGATCGACGAAGCGGCGGTTGCCGAGGTCACGATCCCATCCAGATAGGCATAGGCCAGGCTGGCCGACCAGTTGTTCGTGATCCTGCCGTTCAGGCCCAGCTCGAAGCCCCGGATGCGGCGGCCCTCGCCGGAGTCCGAGAAGCCGTTGGTAATGTCCCCGGTGATCGGATCGACCGTATAGGCGTTGTACTTCTTCGTCTGGAACAACGCGCCGGTGACGCCAAGGCGCTTGTCGAGGAAGTCCATCTTGGCGCCCACTTCAATCGTGTCGGCGCGCTCGGGCTCGCTGTTGACGCCATTCTGCGGCACCTCCGTCTGCACGCCGCCGACTGCAACGGCGATGTCGGTCCCGACAGGCCGGTAGGTGCGCGAGAACGACGTGTAGAACATGTAGTCCTTCGTCGGCTCCCAGATCGCGCTGATCGCCGGGCTTAGCTTCTTCGAGTCGGCCGTGCCGCCGATCGAGGACGCATTGGTCGAGTATTCGCTGCGGAAGTAGTCCCAGCGCAGGCTGCCCAGCAGCGAGAACTGCTCGGTGAACCATACACGGTCGTTCATGAAGACGCCGATATCCGTGGAGTTGGCGTCGCGCGTGGTGCCGCCATAGCTGACTGTGGCATTCGGGCTGTTGTAGAACACCGGATCGACCACGGTCTGGTTGTTCATGCGGCCGGTCCAGGTGCCCTGGTCACGGTGGTCACGCTGATAGATCGTGTCGAGACCGACCATGGCCTTGTGGCGAATGCTGCCGGTCTGGAACTCGCCCCTCGCACTCAGCACGTTCTGAATGCCCCAGCCGCGTTGCAGGTAGGTGACGCCACCGCCGGCGCCATACGACAGGTTCACATTGCCGCCCGCCAGCAGCTTCTGCAGGCTCGCATAGTTCAGCGATGCCGGATTGGTCGACGAGAAGTCCCGTTCGTAGAAGCTGAAGCGCGTGTCGTTGCTGATGGTGATGCCGTTGTCGAGCCGCTTGGTGAACGACGACGAGACGATATGCGCATCGGTGATGTCGCGGTCGGTGTTGCGCACATAGGACGTCGACGACGAATAGCCAGGCACACCGTACCCGGTCAGCGGGCGAAAGATGCCATCGGCGCCCTGGGCCACCGGCACACCGTAGTCCGGCGCGCCGCTGCGGTGCAGGTAGGAATAGTTCAGGTGCCATTCGGTGCTGGTGCCCAGCCCGGTGCCGAAGTCGATGGCGATGCCGCGGCGGTCGTCGTCGATGTGGTTGCGATCGGCAACGCGGCCGTTCTGGAACACGCCATTGATACGCACGGCCGAGGTGTCGTTCAGGCGGATGTTGCTGTCAACCGTCGTCCGGTACGTCGAGGCCGAGCCGATGCCCTGGTCGATGCTCGTGCTCGTGTTCAGGTTGGCCCGCTTGGAAGTCTGGTTGATCAGGCCGCCGATATTGCCCACGCCGAAGCTTTCCCCGGACGGCCCCTTGATCACCTCGACGCTCTCAGTGTTGAAGCTGTCGCGCTTGTAGGCGCCGAAGTCGCGCAGGCCATCGACATAGATATCGCCCTTGGCGGAAAGGCCGCGAATCCGGAACTGGTCGCCGTTCTGGCCGCCATTGCCCTCGCCGGTGGAAATCGTGATCCCCGGCACATTCTTCAGGATCTGTTCGAGCGAGGTGGCGTGCTGTTGCTCGATCACCTCCTTCGGCACCACGTTGATCGTCTTCGGCGTTTCCTTGACGGTCTCCGGCAAGCGGGAAATGCCGGTCGGCGCGTCGTTCGTATTCTCGAAGCCCTGCCCCGTCACGGTGACGGGCGGCAGCACGTTCCTGTCCTTGGCCGACCCGGTTGGTTGCTGACCCTCGGACATGGTTTGCGCATGAACCAGCACAGGAACTGACGACATGGAAATCGCCAGCCCCGCCGAGGCGGCGCCAGACACCATCACGCGGATGGCACTCGATAGGATTTTTTGCTGCACGGAAGACTCCAGCATGATTGACTCGAAATGACGTTCAGTGCTGCCGCGCCAGTCGAAGTCAGGGCTGCGATCCAGACAGCAATCGCGCCCACCTCATTGCGGGAATGCGTTTTTGCGAGGCAAAAGGGGCCCGCTCGCGACCCCGGGGGATCGCGAGAACATTTCACTCTTGATGGAATGCCGGGTTTCGGCCGGCCGGGAATTACTGGCGCTGGCCTCGCCCCGTGTCAGGCGCGTGTTCGCATTGGCGGATGGTTGAAGTGACGGCAGGTAGCACAAGCAAGTAAATGTAAATCATTCGCATTTACAGGTCAACCATGCTGCACTTCGATTGTCCGCTCTTGCAGACATGGCCAGTTGGAATGCTATCCACGGCACATGTGCGCCGGCCGGAGGTGACACGCAAAAAAACCGGACTGGCGTGCAGCCCGGCTTTTTCGCGCCTTTTCACATCAGTACTGCTGCCAGACCCCGCCCGCGAAGCTCCAGCCGCCACCATTGCGATACCAATGCCCCGGCACCCAGAAGGCGCTCTCGCGGCGCGGTTCCCAATGGCCGGCAATCCAGTCGTGCCTGCCGCCGGACCAATGCCAGTAGCCCGTGATCCAGACGTGGCCGGGGCCCGGCGGCGGCGGCATGACCTCCACCCTCGGCATCGGCGGCGGCACGTTGATGACCACCGGCGCCACCTGGGCCTGCTGGACGATCTCGACCCAGCGGCCGGGATAGAACACCCACGCACCGTGCTCCTCGCTCCAGTGAGCACGCTGATACACCATGTTCACGCGCGCCTGCTCCCAGTGCCCGCCATTCCAGACGTAGCGGTCATGCTTCCAGACCCAGTGCCCCGGAATCCAGTAGGCATCGACATATGGCGCGGCAGGAATCTGCTCGACGATCGGCGCCGGAGGCGCCTGGACGATGCGCTGCGGCTCGACGTGCTCGTGGCGGGGCGGTTCGATCACACAACCGCTCAAGCTGGCCGCGGCCACGCAAACGGCCGAGAGCAAAACAGTGCAGGAAAGTGAAAAGCGAGAAGACATCGGGGCGTTCCTCCGTGGGTGATGTGCCCATAACGAGGGGCAGCGGAACCGCGATGACAGGCGATTACAATCGGTTGCATCAATGCCGGAGGAACGCTCGCGTAGCCGATAAACAAAAAAGCCCCGCAAACATGGCGGGGCGAACACTACCGTGGAGCTACCTGAACTGCCCCCGGCACTGCCGGGGTAACGCGCACCTCATTCCGCCGTGATCTTGCCCTTCTCGATCACGGTCTTCCACCGCTTGAGTTCCTGGTTCTCGAACTCGGTGAACTGCTCTGGCGTATTGGCGACCACCTCGAAGCCCTGCTCGCTGAGCTTCTGTTGCATCTTTGCGTCCTTGAGGGCCGTGACGATCGCGCCGTGCAGGCGCGACTTCACGTCAGCAGGCAAACCCTTCGGCGCGGCCACGCCCTGCCACGAATAGACTTCCACGTCCTTCACGCCGCCCTCGGCCATGGTCGGCACGTCCGGCAGCACGGCCGAGCGCTTGTCCGACGTCACGGCCAGCGCGCGGAGCTTGCCCGAGCGAATGTGCTGAAGCACCGCATTGATGTTCTGGAAGGAGACATCGACCTGGCCAGCCAACAGATCGGAGATGGCCGGCGCACCGCCCTTGTACGGCACGTGCAGGCCTTCGGTGCCGCTCTTCTGCCAGAACAGCGCGGCGGTCAGGTGGTCGGACGAGCCTGCCCCTGATGTGGCGAAAGCTACCTTGCCCGGATTCTTCTTCATGTAGGCCACCAGTTCCTGCAGCGTCTTGGCCGGGAAGCTGGGATTGGCCACCAGCACGTTGGGCGCACGCACGGCCACGGTCAGCAGGTCGAAGTCTCTGGCGGGATCGTATGGCAGGTTCTTCTGCAGGAACGGATTGACCGCATAGACACCGATCGAGGCCACCATCATCGTGTAGCCATCGGCCGGGGCGCGCTTGACGAACGTCGCACCGATCGCGCCGGTGGCGCCCGGACGGTTGTCGATCACGAACGGCTGGCCGAGCTTCTCATTGAGCGGTGGGGCCAGCATGCGTGCGATGGTGTCGGTGGAACCACCTGCCGGGAACGGCACGACCACCGTGACCGCCTTCTGCGGCCATGCGGCGCTGTTGGCCAGGGCCGCGCCGCTGACCGTCATTGCGGCGGCGCCGGCAGCTACTGCGATGACCACGCCCAGGCAGCGGCGCAGCAACGTGGAAATGCGGGACGCGCGCACGGCGCCCTCGTGCGCCGCAATCGGCGAGAGAGTCTGGTACATCGTTTGTCTCCTGCTTTGTCTAAAAGCGTTTGGCTTGTTGGTCTTCTTTACTTGCTTGCGCGGCGGGACGCGCGTGCCCCCCGCCATGTGGCATGGCCCGTCAGCGCACCATGCAGGGCATCTTGTTGTTGAACTTCCAGCCCGGAATCAGGAACTGCATGGCGATCGCGTCATCGCGCGCGCCGAGGCCCTTCTCCAGATAGAGCCGGTTGGCGCGTGCCAGCGCATCCATGTCGAGTTCCACACCCAGGCCCGGCGTCTTCGGCACCTGCACCAGACCGCCTTCGATCTTCAGCGGGCTGCGCGTCAGGTGCTCGCCGTCCTGCCAGATCCAGTGCGTGTCGATGGCCGTCACGCGGCCCGGCGCCGCGGCGGCCACGTGCGTGAACATCGCCAGCGAGATGTCGAAGTGGTTGTTCGAGTGCGAGCCCCAGGTCAGGCCCCATTCGGCACACATCTGCGCCACACGCACCGAGCCCTGCATGGTCCAGAAATGCGGGTCGGCCAGTGGAATGTCCACCGAGTGCAGGCGCACCGCGTGACCCATCTGTCGCCAGTCGGTGGCGATCATGTTGGTGGCCGTCGGCAGGCCGGTAGCCGTTCGGAATTCGGCCATGATCTCGCGGCCCGAGTAACCCTCCTCGGCGCCACACGGGTCCTCGGCATAGGCCAGTACTCCATGCTTGTCGCGGCACAGGCGGATGGCATCGGCCAGCAGCCAGCCGCCGTTCGGATCGAGCGTGACGCGCGCCTTCGGGAAACGCTCATGCAGCGCGATGATCGCTTCCATCTCCTCGTCGCCACTCAGCACGCCACCCTTGAGCTTGAAGTCGTTGAAGCCATAGCGCTCGAAGGCGGCCTCGGCCAGGCGCACAACGCCCTTGGCATCCATCGCCACTTCATTACGCACACGGAACCATTCGTTGTCGGCATCGGGCTCGGTGCGATAGTCGAGTGTCGTACGCTGGCGGTCGCCCACGTAGAACAGGTAGCCCAGCATCTCCACGGCGTCGCGTTGCTGGCCTTCGCCAAGCAGCGCGGCCACGGGAACCTGCAGGTGCTTGCCTAGCAGATCGAGCAGCGCGGCCTCGAGTGCGGTCACCGCGTGGATCGTGATGCGCAGATCGAACGTCTGCAGGCCGCGGCCACCGGCGTCGCGGCTCGCGAACGTGGCACGCACCTTGTTCAGCACAGCCTGGTACTGGCCGATCGGCTGGCCGACCACGAGCGGGCGGGCATCCTCGAGCGTCTGGCGAATCCCCTCGCCGCCCGGCACTTCGCCCACGCCCGTGTTGCCGGCGCTGTCGCGCAGGATCACGATATTGCGCGTGAAGTACGGGCCATGGGCACCCGACAGGTTCATCAGCATGCTGTCGTGCCCGGCAACGGGCACGACGGATAGTTCGGTCACGACAGGCGTTACGCCAGCGGTGGCTTGGGGGGAAGCTGCATTCATGTCGGTAGTCTCCGGGTCCGGCGCTGCCACAACGTAGACGCAGCCGCAAGCACCTGTGTGTTATCTGTCGTCGTATAACTTATGACGCAGTATAATTAGCCTGTTCCCACACGGTCAACACCCGTGTTTTCTACTGGCCAAGATACCTGCCCGCCATGTCCAATGCTTCGATGACTTCGCCCGCTCCCCTGCGCCGCCGTGGCCGCACGCTTGCCGAGGAAGTGGTCGGCAACCTGACCGAAAGCATCCAGCAGGGCCAGCTCAAGCCTGGCGACAAGCTGCCGACCGAATCCGAGATCATGGCCGCGCTCGGCGTCAGCCGCACCGTGGTGCGCGAGGCGCTATCGCGCCTGCAGGCCAGCGGCATGGTAGAGACGCGCCACGGCATCGGCACGTTCGTACTTAACCGCCCTGCCGAAACCCTTTCACCGTTCCGCATCGACCCGTCCGCCATGGTGACCGCCATGGATGTGCTGGCGATGCTCGAATTCCGCGTCAGCCTGGAAGCCGAGGCCGCCAGCCTTGCCGCGACGCGCCGCAGCGACGAACACCTGCGCGCGATGCGCCGCGCACTCGACGAACTCAAGCGCAATGCACTGGAAGGCAGCGACGCCGTCGGGTCCGATTTCGAGTTTCACCTGTCGATCGCACGCGCCACGGGCAATCGCTATTTCACGGACATCATGGGCCACCTGGGCACGATCGTGATCCCGCGAAGCAGGTTGCAGGTCAGCCAGCCCGAGCGTGAGCAGTACCTGGAGCGCGTGAACTTCGAGCATGAAAGCATCTACGACGCCATCGAGCGGCGCGACCCCGAAGGCGCCAAGGCCGCCATGCGCATGCACCTGACCAACAGCCGCGAGCGTCTGCGCAAGGCTTCGGCCATGGCCGGATCGGCAACCTGACGTCAGCGCGCCCGCCCGCGGGGATTCCCTGCGGGCGGCGCGGTTGCGGGCCTGGGCGTAATGTCATATGATGTCATATGATGTCTTACGACAGAGTCACTCCGATTCTCGCATGATGGCCACACGGGCCGTCGTTCCGTCCCCCCCTCTCCCGCAGGACCCAAGATCATGACGATTACCGGCGAAATGCTTATCGGCGCCGCCGCCGCGCGCGGCACAGAAGACACGTTTTACGGGATCAATCCGGCTACCGGCGAAAAGCTGGAGCCGGCGTTCCATAGCGGCAATGCCAACGACGTCGAGCGCGCCTGCTCACTGGCGGAGGCCGCATTCGACACCTACCGCGCAACCACACCCGAGCAGCGCGCCCGGTTCCTCGAATCGATCGCCGACGCCATCGAAGCCATCGGCGACGAGCTGATCCAGCGCGCCCATGCCGAATCGGCGCTGCCGATTGCCCGCCTGCAGGGCGAGCGCGGCCGCACCACCGGCCAGTTGCGCCTGTTCGCGCGCCTGCTGCGCGACGGCCGCTGGCAGAACGCCACGCTCGACAGCGCCCTGCCCGAGCGCACCCCGCCGCGCCCGGACCTGCGCATGCAGAAGATCGCGGTCGGCCCGGTGGCCGTATTCGGCGCCAGCAATTTCCCGCTGGCCTTCTCGGTGGCCGGTGGCGATACCGCGTCGGCACTGGCCGCTGGCTGCCCCGTGGTGGCCAAGGCACACCCGGCTCACCCGGGGACGTCGGAACTGGTTGGCCGCGCGATCCAGAAGGCCGTGGCCGACAACGGCCTGCCCGAAGGTGTGTTTTCGCTGGTGATGGGTGTAGGCAATGCGATCGGCACCGCGCTGGTGGCCCATCCGTCCATCCAGGCGGTTGGCTTTACCGGCTCGCGCGCCGGCGGGCTGGCGCTGATGAATGTGGCCAACAGCCGCCCGCAGCCGATCCCGGTCTACGCCGAAATGAGCAGCATCAACCCCGTGTACCTGCTGCCCGAAGCGCTGGCAGCACGCGGCGAACAGATTGCGCGCGACCTGATCGACTCGCTGGTGCTCGGCGTCGGCCAGTTCTGCACGAACCCCGGCCTGCTGCTGGCGATCGAAAGCCCGGCCCTCGAGCGATTCCGTGCAGCGGCACTGGCGGCGCTGGTTGGCAAGCCGTCCGCCACCATGCTGACCCCGGGCATTCACCAGGCATTCGAGCGCGGCGTGGCGCAGCTTTCCGAGGTCAATGGCCTCACCCGCGCCGCCTGCGGCCTTGACGCCACGGGTCCGAACCAGGCCCGCCCGGTGTTCTTCGAAACCTCGGCCGACCGATTTATCGCCGACCACCGCATGCATGTCGAAGTATTCGGCCCGTCGACGGTGCTGGTCACCTGCAAGGACGCCGACGCGCTGGTAGCCGTCACGCGCATCCTGGAAGGCCAACTGACCGCCACGGTGCAGGCCGACCGCGGCGACCATGCACTGGCCGCACGCCTGCTGCCGGCGCTGGAACGCAAGGTGGGCCGCGTGCTGTTCAATGGCTTCCCGACTGGCGTGGAAGTCTCGTTCGCGATGGTGCACGGCGGGCCGTTCCCGGCAACGTCGGACACGCGCACGACGTCGGTGGGCACCTCGGCGATCGACCGTTTCCTGCGTCCGGTGTGCTACCAGAATGTGCCAGCCGACCTGCTGCCGCAGGCGCTGCAGGATGGCAACCCGCTGAACCTGTGGCGACTCAAGGACGGCGAACTCGGCCACGTTTGATCGCTCCACCGCCCCAGCAATGAAAAACGGCCGCTCACGCGGCCGTTTCAGACTGAAAAGGCCTCCCGCATCGGGAGGCCTTTTTCATTGGCGCGGGATCAAACCTTCGCCGACACCCACTCGGTCACGCCAGCCAGCGCCTTCGGCAGATTGGCCGGCTCGGTGCCGCCTGCCTGGGCCATGTCCGGACGGCCGCCGCCCTTGCCGCCCACTTGCTGGGCGACGAAGTTGACCAGCTCGCCGGCCTTGACCTTCGACGTTGCATCGGCGGTCACGCCTGCGATCAGGCTGACCTTGCCGTCGGCCACGGCCGCCAGCACGATGGCCGCGCTCTGCAGCTTGTCCTTGAGCTTGTCCATCGTCTCGCGCAGCGTCTTCACGTCGGCGCCGTCGAGCTGGGCTGCCAGCACCTTCAGGCCCTTCACATCCACAGCCAGCGCAGCGAGTTCATCGCCCTGCGACGAAGCGAGCTTGCTCTTGAGCTTTTCCAGTTCCTTTTCCAGCGCGCGGACCTGGTCCTGCACCTGGCCGATGCGCGGCACCAGTTCCGAAGGCTGGGCACGCAGCGCGGCGGCGGCTTCGTTCAGGCGTGCATCGAGCGACTGCAGGTAGTGCAGCGCGTTGTCACCGGTGATGGCTTCCACGCGGCGGATGCCGGCGGCCACGCCCGCTTCCACGACGATCTTGAACAGGCCGATATCGCCCGTGCGCGTCACGTGCGTACCGCCGCACAGCTCCTTCGACGTACCGATCGACAGCACGCGCACGTCGTCCGCGTACTTTTCGCCGAACAGCGCCATCGCGCCGCTCTTGACGGCATCGTCGAACGGCATGACCTGCGCCACGGTCGGCGCGTTGTTCAGGATCTCGGCGTTGACGATCTCTTCGATCTGGCGGATCTGCGCGTCGGTCAGCGGCGCGTTGTGCGAGAAGTCGAAGCGGGTCTTGTCCGGATCGACCAGCGAACCCTTCTGCTGCACGTGCGTGCCCAGCACTTCGCGCAGCGCCTTGTGCATCAGGTGGGTAGCCGAGTGGTTGCGCACGGTGCGGGCACGACGGATCGCATCGACCTGCGCGGCCACGGTGTCGCCCACCTTGAGTGCGCCGTTGGCCAGCGTGCCCTGGTGGCCAAACACATCGGCCTGGATCTTGGTGGTGTCCGCCACGGCGAACACGGCAGCGCCCGACACCAGCGTGCCCTGGTCACCGACCTGGCCGCCCGACTCGGCGTAGAACGGCGTGTTGTCGAGCACGACCACACCGGTCTGGCCCGGCTGCATCGTGTCGACGGAGGCGCCATCCACGTACAGGGCGGTCACGCGCACACCTTCCATGGCGAGCGAGTCATAGCCGTGGAACACGGTCTTGTCGCCCGAGTATTCCAGGCCGGCGGCCATCTTGAACTTGCCGGCCGCACGGGCCTGCTCGCGCTGGCGCGTCATCGCGGCGTCGAACGCGGCCTCGTCGACCGTGATTTCCTGCTCGCGCGCCACGTCCTGGGTCAGATCGAGCGGGAAGCCGAACGTATCGTGCAGCTTGAATGCCAGCTCGCCGTCGAGCACCTTGCCACCCTTGGTTTTCAGGTCGGCCACGGCGCCGTCGAGGATCGACATGCCGTTCTCGATCGTCTCGAAGAAACGCTCTTCCTCGGCCTTCAGCACTTCGACCACGCGGCTCTGGGCTTCGGCCAGTTCCGGATAGGCTTCGCCCATCTGCGCGACGAGGTCGGCCACGAGCTTGTGGAAGAACGGGGTCTTCCGGCCGAGCTTGTAGCCGTGACGGATCGCACGGCGCACGATACGGCGCAGCACATAGCCACGGCCTTCATTGCCCGGGATCACGCCGTCGACGATCAGGAACGAGCACGCGCGGATATGGTCGGCGATGACCTTCAGCGAATTCTGGTTCAGGTTGTCGCAGTGCGTTTCGCGTGCGGCACCCTTGATCAGCGCCTGGAACAGGTCGATTTCGTAGTTGCTGTGCACGTGCTGCAGCACGGCGGCAATACGCTCCAGGCCCATGCCGGTGTCCACGCACGGCTTCGGCAGGCGAGTCATGTTGCCCTGCTCGTCGCGGTTGAACTGCATGAACACGAGGTTCCAGATCTCGATGTAGCGGTCGCCGTCTTCCTCCGGCGATCCCGGGGGGCCGCCCCACACTTCCGGACCATGGTCGAAGAAGATTTCCGAGCACGGGCCGCACGGGCCGGTATCGGCCATCTGCCAGAAGTTGTCCGATGCGTAGCGCGCACCCTTGTTGTCGCCGATGCGCACGATGCGCTCAGCCGGCACGCCCACTTCCTTGGCCCAGATGTCGTAGGCCTCGTCGTCTTCGGCGTAGACCGTGACCCAGAGCTTCTCGGCCGGAAGCTGGTAGACCTTGGTCAGCAGTTCCCACGCGTACTGGATGGCATCGCGCTTGAAGTAGTCGCCGAACGAGAAGTTGCCCAGCATCTCGAAGAACGTGTGGTGGCGTGCGGTGTAGCCCACATTCTCGAGGTCGTTGTGCTTGCCGCCCGCGCGTACCGAGCGTTGCGACGACGTGGCGCGCGTGTACGGCCGCTTGTCGGTGCCCAGGAACACGTCCTTGAACTGCACCATGCCCGAATTGGTGAACAGCAGCGTCGGGTCGTTCCCCGGCACCAGGCTGGACGAGCGGACCACCGTATGGCCCTTCGACTCGAAGTACTGCAGGAACTTGCTGCGGATGTCGGAGACTTTCATGTTGTATCGGGCGCGGCCAGCGAATAGGCGGGGCGCAGTGAGTCAGGTTGGATTTGCAAACCGTTGATTATACGGGCAAGCCCCGTCCCGGGGCACTGCCGGGCGGGCGCGTGACAGCAAGCGGCGCGACAGGCCAGCCAAGGACCGGCGACGCCCCGGCATTTGTCCGGTTATCGCCCACGGAACATCCGTCAGCGCCCTGCCCCGGTGCATTGGCCGACTTCCCCGGTGATAGAGTGCTGGCTCCATTGAACCTGCCAGCCGTCATCGCCATGGGAGCCTTGAGCCATCTCCGCGTCCTCGACCTGACCCGCGTACTCGCCGGTCCGTGGTGCGCCCAGAATCTTGCCGATTTCGGCGCCGACGTGATCAAGATCGAGCGCCCCGGCGCCGGTGACGACACGCGCATCTGGGGCCCGCCCTGGCTCAAGGCGCGCGACGGCAGCGACACGGCCGAGGCCGCCTACTACCTGGCCGCCAACCGCAACAAGCGCTCGGTGACCTGTGACATCAGCACGCCCGAAGGCCAGCAGCTGGTACGCGACCTGGCCGCGCAAAGCGACGTGGTGCTCGAAAACTACAAGGTCGGCCAACTCAAGAAGTATGGCCTCGATTACGAATCCCTCAAGGCGATCAAGCCGGACCTGATCTATTGCTCGGTCACCGGCTTCGGCCAGACCGGCCCCTACGCCCAGCGCCCCGGTTACGACTTCATCATCCAGGGCATGGGCGGCTTCATGAGCCTGACCGGCGAGCGCGACGACCTGCCCGGCGGCGGCCCGCAGAAGGCCGGCGTGGCGATCTCGGACCTGATGACGGGCCAGTACGCCACCATCGCCGTACTGGCCGCGCTGGCGCATCGGGACCGCACCGGCGAAGGCCAGTACATCGACATGGCGCTGCTCGATGTGCAGGTGTCGATGCTGGCCAACATGAATACCAACTACCTGGCCAGCGGCGTGGCGCCGAAGCGCTGGGGCAATGCGCATCCGAACATCGTCCCCTACCAGACCTTCCATGCGGCCGACGGCTGGATCATCGTCGCGGTGGGTAATGACGGCCAGTTCCGCAAGTTCGTCACCGCTGGCGGGCGCCCCGAGCTGGCGGACGATCCGCGCTTCGCCACCAATCCGCAGCGCGTGGCCCACCGCGACGTGCTGGTGCCAATCCTGGCCGAAATGGTGGCCCCACGCACCCGCGAGCAATGGATTCTGGACCTCGAGCGCGCCGGCGTGCCGTGCGGCCCGATCAACACGCTCGATGAAGTCTTCGACAACGAGCAGGTGCTGGCGCGCGGACTGCGCGTGGATCTGCCCCACCCGACGGCTGGCACGGTCAAGCTGGTCGGCAGCCCGATGAAGATGAGCGCCACCCCGCCCGAGGCGTTGCGCCATCCGCCGTTGCTCGGGGAGCACACGGATGTGGTGCTTGCGGAGACACTCGGCTACAGTGCCGAACACATCGCCGCCCTGCGCACCAAGGGCGTGGTCTGAGAATTCGCTGACTCAGGATTTTCTGACCTTGCTTGACCGCACCCGCCTCGCGGGTGCGCGCAGCCGGTGATCATGACGTTTCCCCAACCTGAGGAGAATGCATGCTGACCGACGCCCT
>JAFAJB010000206.1 GCA_019236395.1 Cupriavidus sp. | reverse complement strand
GACGAGAGGATGACTTCGTCCGCCGCGAATACTTCGTCGCGTGCAATCGGACGGGCCTGGAACGAGATGTCCATTGCCGAGCACAATTCTTCGATCAGGCCGTAGCGGATGCCTTCCAGGATCAGGTTGTCCTTCGGCGGCGCGTAGACGCGCCCCTGCTTCACCACCCAGACGTTGGACGACGAGGCCTCCGTGAGGAAGCCGTCACGGAACTGGATCGCCTCGGTCACGCCGGCCTCGGCGGCCACCTGGGCAGCCAGCACATTGCCGAGCAGCGAGGTCGACTTGATCTGGCAGTTGAGCCAGCGACGGTCTTCCATCGTCACGCAGGCCACGCCCTGCTCCACCGATGCCGCCGGCGGCAGCGCCATCGGGTTGGTCATGATCAGAACCGTGGGCGTGACTTCCTTCGGGAATGCGTGCGCCCGCTTGGCCATACCGCGTGTAACCTGCATGTAGACCATCTGATCGCCAAGCCCGTTGGCCTTGACCACCTGATCGATCAACGCAAGCCATTCGGCCTCCGTATAGGGATTGGGGATGCCAATCGAGGCCAGGCTGCGTTGCAGGCGCGCCAGATGCTGCGCGCCGCGGAACGGCCGGCCGTTGTACAGCGGAATCACCTCGTAGATACCGTCACCAAAGATGAAGCCACGATCGAGCACGGGAACGCGGGCTTCGGACAGGGGGAGCAACTCCCCGTTCAGGAAAACGACAGCTTCTGACATGGCGGATATCTCAATCGAGAAGAACGGTGTGATCTGAATTCTTTCACATGGCTTGCGCTGCCTTTATGCAAATTCAGCATACCTCCCCGAAGAACCGGTGCGGATGTGGCCCGAACCCGGCACCGTGACCAGGCACTCCGCGCTTGCATATTGAATCTTTCTTTAATCCCTGGCGCGCACCGGAAAACCCACGTGGCAAGCCCAAAACTGCGTGATATATTCGCCACGCAGTATCTTCAGTGCGCGGCATGACTTGCATCGCACCCGTGATGCAAAGGCTGCGCCACTTTCACAGGGCGCCCGGAAATGACGAGTTTCATGTCAGGCCTGCGTTGTGGCTGCATTCGGATGGTCGTTGTGCCGGCGGCCTTCCTGTTCTCCCTGACCGCCGGTCCCGCGATGGCGCAAGCGGTGACATCGGCACCAGCATCGGCATCGGCCGTCGCAACGCCGCCGGCCGGGACCCGCACGCAAGTCATGACGCTTGCCCAGATGGGCGCCAACTACCCGATCCCGCTGCGCGGCGTGGACCAGGACCGCACGCTGAATGTCGGCATCCGGCTTGACGAGGTAGTCACCGCGGCCCGGCTCAAGCTGGTCTTCACCTATTCGCCGTCGCTCGTCTACCCGCTCTCGCACCTGAAGATCCGGCTCAATGACGAGGTGGTGGCCACGATCCCGTTCGACCAGGAACACGCGGGGCAGCAGATCACGCGCGAGGTCGACCTGGACCCGCGCTTCTTCACGGACTTCAATCGCATCAACGTGCAGATGATCGCGCACTACACGCTCGATCATTGCGAGGACCCGTACCACTCGAGCCTGTGGGCCGACATCAGCCCCAGCACCACGCTGACGCTGACCAAGGCGACCGTGGCGCTGCCGGACAACCTGTCGCTGCTACCGGCCCCGTTCTTCGACCGGCGCGACAACAGCCGCGTCACCGTGCCGTTCGTGTTGCCCGCCAACGCCGACCCCGCCGTGCTGCGCGCGGCCGGCGTGGTGGCATCGTGGCTCGGCGCGCTGGCCAGCTATCGCGAAATCCGCTTCCCGGTGTCGCGCACGGCACCCGGCGATGCCCACGCCATTGCGCTGGTGATGCCGGGCGCCATGCCGGACGGAATTCGCATCGACAAGATCGAAGGCGCTTCGGTCCGCGTCATGCCGAACCCCGCCAACCCAACGCGCAAGCTGCTGGTGCTGGCCGGACGCAATCCAAAGGAACTGCAACTGGCCGCCGATGCGCTCGTGCTCGGCCGAGCCGCCATGGCCGGCGCCAGCACAAGTGTGCAATCGGTGGACCTGGGCAAGCCCCGCCAGCCCTATGACGCGCCGGCCTGGGCGCCGGTGGATCGCCCGGTCCTGTTCAAGGAGCTCGTGACAGATCCGCAGCAACTCCAGGTGGCGGGCACCAACCCCGACGCGATCCGCGTGAACCTGCGCGTGCCGGCCGACCTGTTCGGCTGGAACGACCGCTCGGTACCGCTCAACGTCAGGTACCGCTACACCGCGCCGTCGACGTACAACGATTCGGTGCTCAGCATCGACGTCAACGACCAGCTCGTGCGCTCGTACCGGCTCAAGCCGCTGACAACGCAAAGCGACGAGAACCTCGTCAGCGTGCCGCTGCTGTCCGGCGGCAGCGCCTCGGTCAGCAACGAGATCCTGATTCCGGCCTTCCGCGTCGGCAGCAACAACCAGATGCAGTTCCAGTTCAACATGGATTCGCAGAAGACCGGGCTCTGCGCATCCACGGCCGCCAACGTGGCACGCGCGGCAATCGACCCCGACTCGTCGATCGATTTCAGCGGCTTCTCGCACTACGCGGCGCTGCCCAACCTCGCCTTCTTCGCCAACAGCGGCTATCCGTTCACGCGGCTGGCCGACCTGGCCGATTCCGCCGTGGTGATACCTGACGCGCCCACCACGCTCGACGAGGAAACGATGCTGACCGTGCTTGGCCACATGGGCAAGTGGACCGGCCTGCCGTCGCTGCGCGTGGCCGTGGCGCCAGCGCGCGCCATCGACACCGTCAAGGACCGCGACCTCGTCATCATCGGCACCGGCAGCGCGGCCAGGATTCTGGCCGGCTGGGGCAAGTCGCTGCCGCTACTGATCGAGCGCGGCAAGACCGAGATCGCACTGCGCGACCAGCGCTCTCACGCGTGGTCGAACTGGCTCAGCGGCATCGATGAAGAGGATGTCTCGCCGGCCGGCCGCGCAATCCTGACCGCCGACGGCCCGCTCGCCGCGCTGGTCGGCTTCGAGTCGCCCTACCAGCAACGGCGCAGCGTCGTCGCCATTACGGCGACGACCGACGATCGCGTGCGCGACGTGCTCGACGTGCTGGAAGACCCGGGCAAGGTCGCCCAGATCCGCGGCGACATCACCGTGATCCACCAACGCGATCTGGAAGGGCTGCGACTGGGCGACCGGTATTACGTCGGCACGCTGCCGTGGTACGGCCGCTTGTGGATGCGCATGGCCGGGCACCCGGCCATCCTCGCGATTGCCGGCATCCTGGCCGGGCTGATCGTGGCGCTGGCGCTGTTCTGGGCGCTCGGCCGGCTTGCGGCACGCCGCAACGGGGGCTGACATGCGGCGGGCAAGCGCCTGGCTGCTGCGCGCCGCGGTCGTATGCACGCTCGCGGGCACGGCGTTGACCTGCGCCGCGGCCACCTGCGCGTGGCCCGACTGGGATGCGTTCCGCCGTACGACCATCAGCCAGGATGGCCGCGTGATCGACGACAGCACCGACCAGCAGGTGACGGTCTCCGAAGGCCAGTCGTACGCGCTGTTCTTCGCGCTCGTGGCCAACGACCGCGCCACCTTCGACAAGCTGCTGGCCTGGACCGAAAACAACCTGGCCCAGGGCGACCTGAGCGCCCACCTGCCCGCATGGGTCTGGGGCAAGCGCACCGGCGGCGAGCAGGCAGGCACCTGGGGCGTCATCGATCCCAACCCGGCATCGGACGCCGACCTGTGGATCGCCTATACGTTGCTCGAAGCGGGCCGCATCTGGAAGGAGCGCCGCTTCACGGCGCTCGGCACACTCGTGGCCCGCCGCGCCCTGCGCGAGGAAACTGCAGTGCTGCCGGGACTCGGCCGCACGCTGTTGCCGGGGCCAGTCGGCTTTCATCCGTCGCCCGATGTCTGGCGGCTCAATCCAAGTTATGTGCCGCTGCCCGTGATGCGACGGCTGGCCGCCATGCCTGGCGAGGACAGCGCCTGGAAGACGCTGGTCGACACTTCGGCACGCCTGGTCCTGGACACGGCGCCGCGTGGCTTCTCGCCCGATTGGGTCGAGTATCACAAGGGCCGTGGCTTCCGTCCCGACATGCAGACACAGGCCGGCGGCTCCTACAACGCCATCCGCGTCTACCTGTGGGCGGGGATGATTGCGCCGCGCGACCCGCTGCACACCACCGTGCTACAAGCGTTCCGGCCGATGGCCAACTATGTGCAGAAGCATGGCTATCCGCCCGAGCGCGTCGATACGCAATCGGGCAGCGTCGGCCCCAACGCCGGTAACGCTGGCTTCTCGGCGGCGGTGGCCCCGTACCTTGCCGCGATGGGCCAGGCCGATGCCGCCCGTGCCCAGGCACAGCGCACGCGCACGCTGGCCGCGCAGCAGGCGCCTGGCTACTACAGCCAGGTGCTCATGCTGTTCGGCCTTGGCCACCTTGAGGGACACTTCCGCTTCGACGCGGACGGTACGCTGGTGCCGGCCTGGGAATCCACATGCCCCGCCACACGCTAGCCCCCACGCTGGCGTTGTTGCTGGCCAGTTCCGCCATGCCTGCCTACGCAGCCGATCCGACTCCGGCACCACGCGCCTCCCCGTCTCCCTCGCCTTCCGCTTCGGCCGAAATGGCGCAGCTGCTGGCCGCCGCGAGAATGTGGGATGCCAAGAACCGCGCCGACATGGCACGCGGCATTCTTGAAAAGGCGCTGCTGATCGATCCGAACCAGCCAGAGGCGCTGAAGCTGATGGGGCTGATCGAGATCCGCTCGAATCGGCCGGCCGAAGCGGAGAAGATCCTGCGCCGGCTGCGCCAGACATCGCCGGGCAGCCCGTCCACGCTTGAGCTCGAAGACGCGTATCGCATCGCCACGCGCGACAAGCGCGAAATGGCCAGCATCCGGCTGCTGTCGCGCTCGGGAAAGGACGAGGAGGCGGTGAAGCGACTGCAGGCCCTGTTCCCGCGCGGCGCCCCCGCCGGAGATCTGGCGCGCGACTACTATCGCATCCTGTCCGGCACCCCCGATGGGCGCACGCGCGCCATCAGCGAACTGCGCAGCCGCACGCGTGCGAATCCCGACGACATGCAACTGCAGCTCGCCCTGGGCGACCTGCTTACCGATCGCGCCGCCACGCGCCAGGAAGGCATCGGCATTCTCTATCGCATCACGCAGCGCCCTGACGGCGACCGCAAGACCGCACTCGACATCTGGCGCCGCACGCTCTATCGCGTGACCGACGACCCGGCCTATTACGTCTGGTTCGAGCGCTACCTGAAAGAGGTGCCCGACGACGATGCCGCCCGCCAGACGCTGGCCGATCTTGGCAAGAAGGTGGAGGCGCAGAAGCGCCTGCTGGCGGACCCGGCATACCAGGCACGTCAGCGCGGGCTGGCACAGCTCGAGCGCGGCCAGCTCAAGGAAGCCGATATCGCCCTGCAACAGGCCTACCAGAAGCGCCGCGACGATGCCGAAGTGGTGGGCGGGCTCGGGCTCGTCCGCTTGCGCGAGGGACGCAACGACGAAGCACGCGAGCTGTTTGCACGCGCCCAGCAGCTCGACCCGAGCAACAAGTGGCGCAGCCTGATGGCCACTGCGACGTTCTGGGGCCTGGTCTCCAAGGCTCGCGACGCCAACAAGCAGGGCAAGCCCGCCGAGGCCGAGGCACTGGCGCGTCAGGCCCTGGCGCAACAACCGGGCAACGAGAGCGCGCAATCGATCCTCGCCGATGCGTTGATCGCACAGAACAAGGACGCCGAGGCCGAAAAGCTGCTGCGCCAGATGCTGGCCCGCCCCAAACCCGATATGGGCGCCTTGCGCTCGCTGGTGGAACTGCTGCAGAAGCAGCATCGCGACGCCGAGATCGGCCCGCTGATCGCCAGCGTCGAGCCCCGCATGCGTGGCTCCGAGAGCGAAATGCGGGCGATGCGCGCCGAGCTGCTGTCCGTGCAGGCCGAGCGGCTGCTCGCACAGCAGAAGCGCAGCCCTGCCATCGCCAATCTCGAAGCCTCGATCCGCCTGCAGCCCGATGCCGCCTGGACGCGTTTCACGCTGGCGCGCCTGTATCGCGATCTGGGCCTGCCCGCGCTGGGCCGCACCGTGATGGAAGATGGCCTCAAGACCGCGCCGACCGCCGAGATGCGCTATGCCACTGCGCTCTATCTGAACAGCGTGGACGATATCGACGCCGCCTCCACGGTCCTGGCCGCAGTGCCAGAGTCGGAGCGCTCGGCCGGCATGCGAAACCTTGCGCACAACCTCGCTGCCCAGCGCATGCTGCGCGACGCACGGGTGCTGGTTGCCGAAGGACGTGATGACGAGGCACGTGCGCTACTGCGCAAGGCGGCCGAGGAAGCTCGCAACGATCCCCACATGCTGGCTTCGATTGGGCGCGAGTGGATCGCGCTCGGCGAGCCGGAAACCGGGCTGCACCTGGTCAGCGACTGGCTGGCCGCACACCCCGAAGACCCGCATATCGACATCCGCCTGCGTTACGGCGAATTGCTGGCCGCGGCCGATCGCGACGACGCGCTGCGCCAATGGATTGCGGAATCCACCGCCCTGCCCGGCATCACGGCGGAGCAGCGCGCCGATTTCGCCGACCAGTCGCTGCGCCTGGCGATCCGCGAGACCGACCGGCAGATCGCCACAGGCGACCTCAAGCGTGCGCGGCAGGCCCTGTACGCCGTGCCCGCCGAGCAGCAGAACGATCGCCGCTGGCTGCTGGAACTCGCAGACCTGCGTGAAGCCGATGGCGACTTCAAGGGCGCCGCCGATGCGGCACACCAGGTGCTGGCCGCCGATCCGCACGACGCCGGCGCACAACTGACGCTCGCGCGGCAATACGAGCACATGGGCCGTACCGACGAATCGCTCGACATTGTGCGCACGGTGCTGGCCGAAGCGCCCGAAGACGATATCGACACGCGCCTTTCCGTGGCGCGGCGCTTTACCGCAATGCGTCGCGAGGACGAAGCCAGCGCGGTGGTCGATGCACTCGACGCGCGTTTCCCCAATCGCGCCGACATCACCGTGCAGCGCGGCCGGATTGCCCAGTCGCGCGGCGACTATAACGACGCCGCCGCGCTGTATCGCACCGCACAGGGGCTGGAACAGCGCGAAAGCGTGTTGCCGGGGCCGGAAGGCACGCCGGCCCAGCGCGCGATCGCGGGGCTCGAGGCGCGGCGCCAGGGCGAGGTGGCCACCGCGGTGCTGCAATCGAACAAGTCGGGCGACGACGGCATTTCCAAACTCAATGCCACGGAGATTCCGCTCTATGTGCGCATTCCCAACGGCTACACCGGCCACTTCTTCTTCCATGCCGATACCGTGCTGCTGAGCGCGGGAACGCTACAGGCCAACCGGCCCGTCGGCGACCTGCCGTTCGGCAAGATTCCGGCGCTCGGCAACGCCGGACTCGGCGCGATCGACCAGAACGACCGTGGCGTGGCGCTGGCCGCCGGCTATGAGTATGAGGGCGCCTACAGCAGCTGGCGGGCGGACATCGGCACCACGCCGCTCGGCTTCACCGAGCAAAATGTGGTTGGGGGCTTCCGGTATCGCGCCGATCTCGGCGTATCGTCGATCAGCGCCGATATTTCACGCCGGGCCGTGACGAGTTCGCTGATTTCGTATGCGGGCGCCGTTGACCCGGTCACTGGCGAGCATTGGGGCGGCATCGTGCGCAACGGCGTCCACGTGCGCTATGCGCACGATGTGGGCCGCATTGGCCTGTTTGCCGACGTGGGCGCCGGCCTCTACACTGGTGACAACGTGAAGACCAACCACGAATTCACCGTGCGCACCGGCTTCGACGTGCCGGTCTACACACAGCGCGACCAGCGGGTTTCGAGCGGCCTGGTGCTCAACTACTGGCATTACTCCGACAACCAGCGCTTCTACACGTTTGGTCATGGCGGCTATTACAGCCCACAGCGCTATGTGTCGTTCGGCATCCCGCTGGACTGGACCGGCCGCCACGCAAAGTGGTCGTGGCGCTTCCTGGGCTCGGCCGGCTGGTCGTTCACCCATGAAGACGACGTGGCGTTCTTCCCGACCCGCCCCGACCTGCAGGCGCTGAGCGGCAACGCCATTTACAAAGGCGGCTCGGGTGGCGGTTTCGCCTACACGCTGGGGGCCACTGTGGAATACACATTCGCGCCGCACTGGGTCGCCGGTGCGGGTTTCTCGATCGACCGGTCGCGCGACTACGCGCCGAACCGCGCAATGGCCTGGATCCGGTACCTGTTCGACAAGCGACAGGAGCCGGTGCCGTTCCCGCCCGCGCCGGTGCGGCCCTATTCGACATACTGAGCTTGCCTATCGGGTCCTGCAATGAACGACATCGAACGCAACCTCGCACCCCCGCCCCGCGCGCCGCTGCTGGCGCGACTGCAGGCACGCAGCCTGCTTGCCATCGAGGGGCTCTCGCCAGCGCTGTCCATGCTGGCTGGGGGCCGTGCACATGTGGTGTATGCGCAGCCATCGCCGGCGCGCGACGCCTTGTTCTGGCAAACCGCCGCGTCCGCGCTGCGCGGCCCCGCCAGCGTGCTGTCGACGCGCAATGCCGACGACATCGCGGCAGCCCTGCGCGAGCATGGGCTCGACATCGACGTCAATCGCGCATTGCATGCCCGTGCCAACCTGTGCGCCCTGCGTGCACAGCCGGGACGCGCCGGCATCGACGCGCTGATCGAGGCGCTGCAGGCCCTCGTCGACCAATGCGGCGCCCGGGGAACGATGTTCCTGATCGACGGTGCCGAAGCGTTCTTCAGTTGGCAGGATGCCGCGGCGCTGGCGCAGGAAGGCGTGCGGCTTTGCGACTGGTGCACGCGTGAACGCTGTGGCGTGCTGCTCGTGATCGCCCCGCCATCGATGGAGCCAGGTCAATCGCCGCCCGACCTGCAAGCGTTTCACGGGCGCTTTGCCGGTGCGGCGCAACTGTCCCAGCAACTGGGTCAGTACACGTGGGAAGTTGCCTTCTGGCGCGACAAGCAGGCCGTGGTGGCTGGCGAGGTCATACGGCTGCGCTTTGCGCCCCACGAGCACCGGCTGATGGTCGCCGCCGATACCTATGGCGACACCATCGAGGAAGCGGGCATGCTGGCGCCCGATGAGGACCGCGTGATCGTGAGCCGCGATGCCGTGCTGCGCGAGCGCTACGTCCCCGAGAACTGGCGCGTTGTCGACAGCAACGAGGCGGCCGTCGCCACAGCCAGCCAGTCCGTTGCCGCCACCGTGGTCCTGCACTATCCCGGCGGCCGCGATCTTGAATTGCTGGCCAGCCAGGTGCACCGGCTGCGCCGTGGCGCCGGCCGCGCCCTCAAGATCGTGATCCGCGAGGATCGGGAGGCGATGCGCCAGCATTACGAACTGCTGATGCTGAACCTCGGGGCGAACGCGGTCATCGCGCAGCGCACGCCGTTTGCCCGCATGCAGGCGATGATCGACGGACTGCAGGGGCAAGTGTTTTCGCGGCCGATCCTGGCCGACTACCATGGCGCGCTCTCGGCCGTGCTGACCACCTCGGCCAGCGGCTACGTGGCTGCCGACACGTTTGTCTCGCTGGTGCGCGACGCCGTGGAGCGCAGCCGGATGGTCCGCCTGCCGCACGTTCTGCTGCAACTGCCGCTGCTGCCCGAGGTGGCCCATATCGACGCCCTGCGCGCCTGCCGGATGAACCGCGCGGGCGACCTCTGCACCGCGGGCAGCGACAGCATCTACGCGTTCTTCTTCGCGTGCCGCATGGACGACGTCGATGCGGTATGCGCGCGCGTGTTCCAGCGCCCGATGGGCGAACTGTTCCAGGGCGACCTGCGCAGCGGCGACAATGAGTCGATCGCCGCGACGCTGACCAGTTTCGAGGCCGAGATCGCCATGTATCCGCCACCGGACTACGGCCGGTGGCTCCCGCAGACGCACCCGGAGCACCCGGCGCAATCGGAACAACCGGAGCGCGCGGACGTCGAGCAAGCCGCCGCTGGCCCGCCTGCCGATCCGGCTCCGGCGCTGCCGCTGATTTCACCGCGACGCCGCACGCCTGCCAACCCGGGCCCGCGTGCGCTGCCGCAGCACCATCCGGTACCGCTGAAGACACAGGATTGACCGATGCCCATCTTTCTCGGCTACTTCGTCTGGGGACTGATCCTGGCTGCACCGCTGGCGTGGCTGACTTGGCGCTTCGACCTGCTGCGCTGGCTGCCGCGCTGGACCGCGCCGCGTCCGCGTCGCTCGGTGCGGCTGCCGCCTCAGCTCGATGCGCTGGTGGTTCGCGGCAAACGCCGCATGGGCGACGGAGGCCATCCATGAAGACCGTGGCCATTGTCTCCACCACTGGCGGCGCCGGGCGCAGCACGCTGACGGCGCAGCTCGCATCGCTGCTGGCCGCGCGCAAGCACCCGGCGCTTGCACTGGAATGCGATCCCCGCAACGTGCTCGGATTCCACTTCGGCATGCGCGAGATTCCGGACGATGGACTGGGTGCCTATCTCGATACCGCGAGCCCGGACGCATGGGCGCGCGCCGGGCAACGCAGCGACGACGGCGTGCTGTTCGTGCCTTGGGGTAACGGCGGGGGCAGCGGAGGCGCAGGACTCGCGCAGGCAAATGCCGCGCCGGACTGGCTGCGGCGCCTGCTGGCGCAGGTGGACCTGCCCCCGCACGGCGTTGCGCTGATCGATAGCGCGCCGTGGCCATCGCCGTATGCGAACCAGGCGATTTCCGCCGCCGATCTCGTGCTCGTGCTGGCCCCGGCACAACCCGAAACCTGCCTCACGATGCGGCGGCTCGTCGACGCGCTGGCCACCCAGGGCAAAGCCGTGCGCTATGTGGCCACGCGGCTGCAGCCGGCGCGCCAGCTCCATGCCGATATCGTGGCGCTGCTTCAGGCCATGCTCGGCCAGGCCATGCTGCCCTATCACGTACACGAGGACAGCGGCGTGGCGGAAGCCCTGGCACGCAGCGAGAGCTTCTGCCGCAGCACCCCGCACTCGCAAGCGGCTCACGATATGAACGGCCTGGCGTCGTGGCTGTCCGCGTGGATCGACAGCGCCGAGCAGGAGTCACAGTCATGAGCGCGCGCGGCGTTTCCCTGCACGAACGCATCACGCGCATGCGCGATCGCGTGGCGCGAGAGATCGGCGTGGCCAGCACGGCCGATCCCGCCAACTGGCTGCTACGCGTTTTCTTCCGTCCGCCGCGCCCCGGCAAGCCCGATATTCCCGCCGAGTGGGCCGCGCTGATCTACCAACGCGCCGTGGCCCGGCTCGGCATCGGCCGCCGCCAGAGCGCCGGCACGTGGTTGTGGCGCCTGTTCGTCCGGCCGCCGAAACCGCGGATGCGGCTGGCTGCCGATCCCCGCAAGCAACGCTCGATGGCACAGCCCGAACGCAGCGGGTGGCTGCGCCGGGTGCTTGACCGGGTGCTCGAACCGGTCTGGAATGCCGGGGAACGGCTGCGCTACAGACTGCTGTCGACCGTGCCGCGCCCGGACTGGAACCGCGTGGCCAGCACCCTGGAATCGATCGCCGCTCGGGTCGGACGCATTCCGTTCGTCCTGCCGGTCTCGATGGTGATCGCCGCCCCTGCCACCGCGATCATCGGCACCACGCCACTCACCCTCACGAGCCAGTTGCTGATGTTCGCGGTGGTCTGGGGTGTACTGAGCGTGGTGCGGCGCGTTCCCGGCCGGCTGGCCACGATCACGATGGTCGCCGTTTCCATGCTGATGGCCGTGCGCTACATCTGGTGGCGGTCCACCCAGACACTGCAGTTCGCAACTACCACGGAAGCCGTGGTCGGCTACATCCTTTACGCGGCCGAATGCTACACGTGGCTCGTGCTCGCGCTCAGCTATGTGCAGACGGTGTGGCCGCTGAACCGGAAGCCGAAATCGCTGCCGGCGGACCCGGCGCAGTGGCCTACCGTTGATGTCTTTATCCCGACCTACAACGAATCGCTGAGCGTGATCCTGCCCACCGTGTTCGCGGCACGCAGCATGGACTGGCCCGCCGACAAGCTGCGTGTCTATATCCTCGACGATGGCCGGCGGCCCGCGTTCCGCGAGTTCGCCGAGTCCGTGGGCGTGGGCTACATCACGCGCGACAACAACCATCACGCCAAGGCCGGCAACATCAATCAGGCGCTACCAAAGACCTCGGGCGATTACATCGCGATCTTCGACTGCGACCACATTCCCACGCGCTCGTTCCTGCAGATGACGATGGGCGAATTCCTGGCCGACCCGAAGTGCGCGCTGGTGCAGACGCCCCACCATTTCTTCTCGCCGGACCCGTTCGAGCGCAACTTCGACACATTCCGGCGCGTGCCAAACGAAGGCAGCCTGTTCTACGGCCTGATCCAGGATGGCAACGATTTCTGGAACGCCACGTTTTTCTGCGGCTCCTGCGCGGTCATCAAGCGCGCGCCGCTGCTCGAGATCGGCGGCATCGCCGTGGAGACCGTCACCGAAGATGCACACACCGCGTTGAAGCTGCACCGCCTCGGCTACAACAGCGCATACCTGCGCACCGTGCAGGCGGCTGGGCTGGCCACCGAGAGCCTGTCGGGGCATATCGGCCAGCGCATCCGCTGGGCGCGCGGCATGGCGCAGATCTTCCGCCTGGACAATCCGATGCTGGGCCGCGGCCTGTCGCTGTTCCAGCGGCTTTGCTACAGCAACGCGATGCTGCATTTCTTCTACGGCATTCCACGGCTGATCTTCCTGACCATGCCGATCGC
>JAFAJB010000193.1 GCA_019236395.1 Cupriavidus sp. | reverse complement strand
ACTGCATGGGCGCGCTTGGCAGTTCCGGCCTGCAGGATGCCGTGCTGGAAGCCGCCGCGACCAAGCCGATGCTCGGCGTGTGCGTTGGAGAACAGATGCTGTTCGACCGCAGCCGCGAAGCTCGCGCTGGCGCGGACAGCACGCCGGCGCTGGGATTGATGCCCGGTGAAGTGATTCGCTTTGAACTGGAAGGCATGACTCAGCCGGATGGCTCGCGTTACAAGGTGCCGCAGATGGGATGGAACCGCGTGCGCCAGACAAGGCCGCATCCGCTGTGGAATGGCATTCCCGACAGCAGCTGGTTCTATTTCGTGCACAGTTACTATGTGCACGCGCAGGATCCGGCCCATATCGCCGGTGAGACTGAGTACGGCGTCGTGTTTACCAGCGCCGTGGCACGCGATAATATTTTCGCCACGCAGTTTCACCCGGAGAAGAGCGCCGCGATGGGTTTGCAGCTATACCGGAATTTCGTGCACTGGAATCCGTAAAGCGTCAGAAGCACCTGTTACCAGAAGCGCCACAGATACTGTCCAGCGATTGTCTTATCGTTCAGAGCCACCGACCAGACTGCGCATCCGCTGCCAACCTGACATGACCTGACCTGAGCGCCGACGCATGACGTCGGCATCGCTACCTTATCCCTTTTACACAACCACCACGCTCGTCACGCATATGTTGCTCATCCCGGCCATCGACCTGAAGGACGGTCAGTGTGTACGCCTCAAACAAGGCGACATGGACCAGGCCACCGTCTTTTCCGAAGATCCCGCCGCCATGGCACGCCACTGGGTCAACCAGGGCGCGCGTCGCCTGCATCTGGTCGACCTGAACGGCGCGTTTGTCGGCAAGCCACGCAACGAAGCCGCGATCAAGTCCATCATTGCCGAAGTCGGCGACGAGATCCCCGTGCAACTCGGCGGCGGTATTCGCGACCTGAATACCATCGAACGCTGGCTCGATGACGGCCTGTCATACGTGATCATCGGTACGGCGGCCGTGAAGAACCCTGGTTTCCTCAAAGACGCCTGTTCGGCATTCGGCGGACACATCATCGTCGGCCTCGATGCCAAGGACGGTAAGGTGGCCACTGACGGCTGGAGCAAGCTGACCGGCCACGAGGTGGAGGATCTGGCACGCAAGTACGAAGATTACGGCGTCGAGTCGATCATCTATACCGACATCGGCCGTGACGGCATGCTTCAGGGCATCAACATCGACGCCACGGTCAAGCTGGCCCGGTCGATGTCGATCCCGGTGATCGCCAGCGGCGGCCTGTCGAACATGGCAGATATCGACCAGCTCTGCGCCGTGGAAGGCGATGGCGTGGAAGGCGTGATCTGCGGCCGTGCAATCTATTCGGGTGATCTGAACTTCGCAGCCGCCCAGGCGCACGCAGACAAGCTGGGCGCGGAGTAATCGAACCTCGCGCACCACAACCAGCCGTCGCCGATGCGGGTGGCGGCAGGCAAGGAATCTCATGCTAGCCAAACGTATCATCCCCTGCCTGGACGTGACCAACGGGCGGGTGGTCAAGGGTGTCAATTTCGTCGAACTGCGCGACGCGGGCGACCCTGTTGAAATCGCACGCCGCTATGACGAGCAGGGCGCCGACGAGATCACATTTCTCGATATCACGGCCACCAGCGATGGTCGCGACCTGATGCTGCACATCATCGAAGCCGTGGCTTCGCAGGTGTTCATCCCGCTGACCGTTGGTGGCGGTGTGCGCACAGTGGCAGACGTGCGGCGTTTGCTCAACGCTGGCGCGGACAAGATCAGCGTGAATTCGTCGGCGATTGCCAATCCGGAACTCGTATCCGACGCCACGGGCAAGTACGGTTCGCAATGCATCGTGGTGGCCATCGACGCCAAGCGCAGTTCGGCGCCCGGCGAACCCGCGCGTTGGGAAGTATTCACCCACGGCGGACGCAAGGCCACGGGTCTCGATGCGGTGGAATGGGCACGCGAGATGGCGAGCCGCGGCGCCGGCGAGATCCTGCTGACCAGCATGGACCGCGACGGTACCAAGAGCGGCTTCGACCTCGAACTGACGCGCGCTGTCAGCGACTCGGTGCCGGTGCCCGTTATTGCTTCCGGAGGGGTCGGCGGCTTGCAGGATCTGGCCGACGGCATCCGCCTGGGGCACGCCGACGCCGTGCTGGCGGCCAGCATCTTCCACTACGGCCAGCATACCGTTGGCGAAGCAAAGGCATTCATGGCCCGAGAGGGCATTCCCGTCCGGATGTGATCATGGCGAAGAAGTGGCTGAACAAGGTGAAGTGGGACGACAACGGCCTGGTGCCGGTCATCGTCCAGGAAACGGATTCCAACGATGTGCTGATGTTCGCGTACATGAATCGCGACGCCCTGCAGCGCACGGTGGAACTGGGCGAGGCCGTGTTCTGGTCGCGCTCGCGCAAGCGCCTGTGGCACAAGGGCGAGGAATCCGGCCACGTGCAGAAGGTGCATGAGATTCGTCTGGATTGCGACGAGGACGTGGTGCTGCTCAAGGTCACCCAGGTCGACAGCATCGCTTGCCACACGGGTCGTCACTCGTGCTTCTTCCAGAAATTCGAGGGCGATGTGGAGTCGGGCGACTGGCAGACCGTCGAGCCGGTGCTCAAGGACCCGTCCACGATCTACGCGGCCAAACCATGAGTGGCAACCTCTCCCAGGCCGACGTGCTGGCCCGCGTGGCAGCCACGCTGGAATCGCGCAAGCCCGAGAACGGCGGCGATCCCGAGAAATCCTACGTCGCCAAGCTGTTCAAGAAGGGTGATGACGCGATCCTCAAGAAGATCGGCGAGGAAGCCACCGAAACCGTAATGGCCGCCAAGGACGCGCGTGCCGCCAATCTGAGCGACGACGCCGTCAGCAAGGTGGTCTACGAAGTGGCCGACCTGTGGTTCCACTCGATGGTGCTGCTCGCGCGCTTCGGCAAGACGCCGGAAGACGTGGTCAACGAACTGGCGCGCCGCGAAGGAATGTCCGGGCTGGTCGAGAAGGCGAGCCGCAAGGAGTAGGATAAGAGTCACGCCGCCCGGAACGGTTCGGGCACGGCTTAATGTTGGAGGCCACGATGGCGACGGACTACACCTCGCAAGTCACGACGACCGCAGATGCGGACAAGCTCGACGGGTTGCGCAAGCTCACGCATATTCTCTATGCGCTTTACGCCATTCACTGGCTTACCGGCGGTATCACGGCGCTGATCGCGATCGTCGTCAACTACATCAAGCGCGACGATACCCGCGGCACGCTTTATGCGTCACACTTCGCCTGGCAGATCCGCACGTTCTGGTGGTCCATCGTGTGGTTCGCGGTGGGTGGCTGCATGTTCGTCACGGTATTGCTGTTTCCGGTGGCGATCGGCCTGTGGAGCATTCTGTCATTGTGGATGCTGTATCGTATCGTCAAAGGCTGGCTGTACCTGAACGACCGCAAGCCGATGTATCCGGACGAGCAGTTCTGAGTCGTCTAAAGAAGAAGGACAGCGCGTTCGAGCAATTCCCTGGGAATTGTCAGGACAAACTGCAATAAGACTTCCATGAAATCCCAGGACAATTGCATTTTCTGC
>JAFAJB010000138.1 GCA_019236395.1 Cupriavidus sp. | reverse complement strand
CGCCGTGGTCATCAGTCAGGTTGGCGTGGAAATTGACAATGGTGTAAAAGCCGTCATGTTTGCGGTCTTCATCTACGCCGTTGGCTATGAGAGCGGCCCGCAGTTCTTCAACTCGCTGAACCGCCACTCGCTGCGCGAGATCGCGATGGCCGTGTTCATGGCGGTGGCGGGGCTTGTGACGGTGGTGGTGCTGGCCCGGCTGTTTCATCTCGACCGTGGGCTGGCCGCGGGGCTCGCCGCCGGTGGCATGACGCAGTCGGCCATCATCGGCACCGCGGGCGATGCCATCACGAAGCTCGGACTGCCGGCCGATCAGGTCAAGATGCTGCAGGCCAACGTGGCGATCGGCTATGCCGTGACCTACGTGTTCGGTTCGCTGGGCGCGATCATCGTCTGCGTGAACATCCTGCCGCGTTTCATGCGCGCGGACCTCAAGACCGATGCGAAGAAGATTGAAGCGTCGATGCACGGTGGCCTGCCGCAGTTCGGGCCGGGCCAGGCCGGTGCGCTGCCACGGCTGGTTGGACGCATGTTCCGTGTCACGGCTGCTACGGGCAAGACCGTATCGCAGATCGAGGTCGGCGGCGAGGACCTGGTCACGGTCGAAAAGATCCAGCGTGGCGGCAAGCTGCTCGAGGTCTCCCAGGACGTGGTGCTGCGGGAAGGCGATATCGTGCTGCTGGTGGGGCGCCGCGATGCGATGGTCCCGACGGCCCTGGTGATCGGGGATGAAGTCGCCGATGCCGAAGGCATGGGCATGGTGATGCAGACACGCCGCGCAGTATTCACGCTGAAGGGCATGAACAGCAAGCCGCTCGCCGAGATCATTGCCAACGTGAGTCGCGAAATGCGTCACGGCGTGTATCTGGACCGGATCGAACGCTATGACCACGCGCTGCCGATCCTGCCCGACCTGAGGCTCCAGCACGGCGACATCATCACCCTCTACGGCACCCCGGCCGACACGAAGCGCGCGGCGCAGCGGGCTGGCTACGAGCTCGTGCCGAGCGAGAAGACCGACTTCGTCTACTTCGGCGCTGGTGTGCTGGTGGGCCTGCTGATCGGCCTGCTGGTGGTGCGCATCGGCTCGATTCCGCTGACGCTCGGCGCTGGCGGCGGCGCGCTGCTGTCCGGCCTGGTGTTCGGCTGGGCCCGGTCCAAGCATCCGATGTATGGCGCGATGCCCACCGCGGCCTGCCAGTTGCTCAAGGATTTCGGGCTCGCGGCATTCGTGGCCATTGTCGGCCTCAATTCCGGACTCCATGCGGTGAGCACGCTACGCGACAGCGGCCTGACGATCTTCCTGCTCGGCGCGGTGGTCACGCTGCTGCCACTGTTCCTGACCATGCTTTTCGGCCGCTACGTACTCAAGTACGACAACGCGGCAGTGCTTGCTGGCGCGCTGTCCGGCTCGCGCAGCGCCAACCCTGCGTTCGGCGGCGTTCTGGACAAGGCGGAAAGCCCGGTGCCCACCGTGCCATTCGCCATCACCTATGCACTGGCCAACGTGCTGCTGACGCTGCTCGGCCCCCTCGTCGTCGGCCTGGTCTGACACCGTGCGGTGGTTTGCTCCCCTCTCCCACTTGTGGGAGAGGGGTTGGGGGAGAGGGTATTGAGGTTCAAGTTGCGACGTGTCGCATTTTGGACTGCCGGCCCTCTCCCCCGCCCCTCTCCCGCTCGCGGGAGAGGGGCGAACACAAACGGCTATTCAACGTGTCTCGACGCAGGGTTATGCGGTGGCTTGCTCCCCTCTCCCACTTGTGGGAGAGGGGTTGGGGGAGAGGGTATTGAGGTTCAAGTTGCGACGTGTCGCATTTTGGACCGCTGGCCCTCTCCCCCGCCCCTCTCCCGCTCGCGGGAGAGGGGAGAACACAAACGGCTATTCAGCGTGTCTCGACGAACGCCAGCACCGTCTCCAGCATCTGGCGGATGGCCGGCTGGATGGCGGCTGCACGGGCTTCGCTATACGCGAACGGGTACACCTCTTCCATGTACGACGATTGCGTCTGCTCGAGCTGGATCGCGTGCACGCCCGCGTCCGGGTTGCCGTACTGGCGCGTGATGTAGCCACCCTTGAAGCGGCCGTTGAGCGCGGCGGTGTGATGCGGCACTGCATCGGCAATCGCGAACAGCTCCGCGGCAAGCCCGGCATCGCAGCTCTTGCCATCGGCCGTGCCCAGGTTGAAGTCGGTCAGCTTGCCTTCAAAGAAGCGCGGCAGCACCGAGCGGATCGAGTGTGCATCCCACAATGCGATCGTGCCGTGCTCGGCCTGCAGGCGCTTCAGCTCTTCCTGCAGCGCATTGTGGTACGGATGCCAGACCGCGCCGCGACGCAGCGCGATCTCCGCATCGTCCGGACCATTCGTGCCATCGGCGTAGATCGGGGTCTTGTCGAACGTATCGACGGGGCACAGGCCCGTGGTGTCCTGGCCCGGGTACAGGTTTGCGTTATCGGGCGGACGGTTCAGGTCGATCACGTAGCGCGAGTGCGTCGCCATCAGGATCGACGCGCCGAGTTCGCGCGCGCATTCGTACAGGCGGTCCATGTGCCAGTCGGTGTCGGGCACGGTGCGCGCCTCGGGCGTCAGGCGCTCGGCCAGTTGCGCGGGCAGATGGGTGCCGACGTGCGGCATCGACACCAGCAGCGGGCGCGTGCCGCGATGCAGCGTGAAAGCGGGAATATCGGTGGTGAAGGACATCGTTGTCTCGGGGCTTTTCTTCGGGAATACAGTCCGGGCTCAATCGATCAATCGCTCAATCGCTCAATCGGCCAGCAGGTGCGCACGCGCCTCGGCGAACAACCGGCCCGCTTCCGCCTGCTGCGGATGCACGCCATGCTGCACGCGGCTCGTGCCGCCCGTGCGGACTTCCGCTAGTGTCTCATGTCCGTGATTGGCGAACACGAACGAGGCCAGCGCGCGCGGACCATCGAGTCCGGCCAGCGTCGGATGATTGCCATCCAGCACCAGGAAATCGGCACGCTGCCCCACGGCCAGCCCCGCCACCGGCCGCGCCGCCGCGCGTGCGCCTCCCGTCACTGCGTCCAGCCAGAGCCGGTCGGCCACCTGCGGGTGCTGCTCGGAGGCCAGCACGTTGCGCCGCTGCATGGCCAGGCGCTGCCCGTACTCGAACAGGCGCAGTTCCTCGGCCACGCTGACGCTGGCATGGCTGTCCGAGCCAATGCCCCATGTACCAGACTGCGCCAGGTACGGCGCCGCATCGAATACGCCGTCGCCCAGATTGGCCTCTGTGGTCGGGCAGATGCCTGCCACCGCACCGCTTTCGGCCAGGCGCCGGCGCTCGTCCCAGTCCATGTGCGTGGCATGGACCAGACACCAGCGCTGGTCCACCGGCGCATGATCGAGCAGCCATTGCACCGGCCGCACGCCGGTTGCCGCCAGGCATTCGTCGACTTCCTTCTGCTGCTCCGCGATATGGATATGCACGGGCGCCGTTGCATCCATCGCGTGCAGGCCAGCCAGCGCGTGCGTCAGGCTGTGCGGCGGCACGGCGCGCAGCGAGTGGGGCGCCAGGCCAAGGCGGGCGCCATAGGCCGCGCAATGCGGGGCGAGCTTTTCCAGCAGCGCCAGCATCGTGTCCGTATCGTTGAGAAAGCGCCGCTGATCATCCTGTGCGGGCTTGCCGCCGAAGCCTGCGGTCTGGTACAGCACCGGCAGCAGCGTCATGCCGATGCCCGCCGTCTGCGCCGCACACAGCAGCCGCAGCGACATCTCGGCCGGATCGGCGTATGGCTTGCCATCGACATCGCGGTGCACGTAGTGGAACTCGCACACGCTCGTGTAGCCGGCGCGCAGCATCTCGATATACAGCTGCGTGGCGATGGCCTCGAGCGCATCGGGCGATAGGCGCAGCGCGAAGCGGTACATCAGCGTGCGCCAGCTCCAGAACGAATCGCCCCCTGCCGGGTCACCGGCGAGGGCCACGCTGCGGTACTCGGTCAGGCCGGCAAACCCACGCTGGAATGCATGCGAATGGAGGTTCGGCATGCCGGGCAGGACCGGACCAGCCGCGCGTGCTTCGCCCGGCATCGGGGTGGCATCGGGCGTCACCGACGTGAGCACGCCATGGGCGTCCCATGTCAGCCGTACGTTGCGTGCCCAGCCGTCAGGCAGCAATGCGTGAGGTGCAAACAGGTTCGTTACTGCATTCATCGTTGCCAACCTTCTTCCTTGCGAAACACGCGCCCCTGCCGAACCACGGCGGTGCACGGATTGCGTCCAAACCAATAAGCCAGTTCTGCAGGCGATGCCACCTGCCAGAGCGCGAAGTCGGCGGCGCGGCCGACCGCCAGGGACCCATGCCGGTCGGCCGCGCCGAGCGCGCGCGCCGCGTGCGTGGTCACGCCGGCCAGCACCTCGGGCACGGTCATGCGGAACAACGTGCATCCCATGTTCATCATCAGGAGCAGAGAAGTGGTGGGTGAGGTACCCGGATTGTGATCGGTGGCGATCGCCATGGGCACGCCATACTGGCGCAGCAGCGCCAGCGGTGGCAGATGGGTGTCCCGCAGGAAATAGTAGGCACCGGGCAGCAGCACCGCCACCGTGCCGGCCTCGGCCATTGCCGCCACGCCCGCTTCATCGAGATGCTCCAGATGATCGGTGGAGAGCGCCTTGTGACGCGCCGCCAGCGCGGAACCGCCAAGGTTGCTCAGCTGCTCGGCATGGAGCTTGACCGGCAGGCCGTGCCGCGCGGCCGCCTCGAACACGCGCTCCGTCTGTGCGAGCGAGAAGCCGATGCCTTCGCAGAACGCATCGACGGCATCGACGAGCTTTTCTCCGGCCAGCGCCGGCAGCATCGTGTTGCAGACCAGATCGATATAGTCGTCGGCGCGCCCTGCATACTCCGGTGGCAATGCGTGGGCACCAAGGAATGTCGTGTGGACCGAAACGCCATACGCTTCGCCCAGCTGGCGGGCCACGCGCAACTGCTTGCGTTCGGCTTCGAGCGACAGCCCGTAGCCGGACTTGATCTCGATCGCTGTCACGCCTTCGGCCAGCAATGGCTCCAGGCGTGCCGATGCCTGCGCGAACAGCGTGGCTTCGTCGGACTCGCGGGTGGCGCGCACGGTGGACACAATGCCGCCGCCCGCGCGCGCGATCTCTTCGTAGCTGGCCCCGGCCAGCCGCATCGCGAACTCGTCGGCGCGCTGTCCGCCATAGACCAGATGGGTGTGGCAATCGACGAGGCCGGGCGTGATCCATGCGCCGTTGGCGTCGTGGAGCGGCAGCTGGCGATACTGGTCCGGCAACGCCGCAAACGCGCCGATCCATGCCATGCGACCCTGCTCGACAACGATTGCGCCATCGCGAATCGCCTGGGCCGGATCGGCGGCAGGCAGCAGGTGACAGTGATGCCAGACGCCGTCGGCGGACGGCGCGTCGGAAATCTTCATCGGACCGACTCCTTTGCAGTCTTGTGCAGCTTGTGCAGCGTCACACGCAAGCACAACGCGGCAATTCCCTTGTGAACCAGCGTGACCGCCGGCGCTCCGGCGGCCATCAGCATGCCGTCGCCGGCAGCCATATGATGGCCGTCGCCGCAATCCCAGTGGCCGCGCAGGGCCAGGACCAGCACAGTGGCATCGGTCGGGTCCACCGTGAACGGCTGACGCATCAGCCTGACCTCGGCGCGGCAGACGCCACGGCGCGTCATCACGTTGAAGTCGCGCGTCGGGCCATCGACCAGCGTTGCATCCACGGCCGTATCGCCCGGGAATGCAAACGGCTCGCCGACGTGTATGAGCTTGTGGTGGAACGAATCATCGTGGGCGTGCAGATGCACGCCTGCCCCGTCGATCAGCACGATCTGGCGATCGATGCCCGGAAACGCCGAGAACGGCCCGTCCTCGGTGATGTCGGCCACGCTGATGCGCCAGTCGAATGCATCCATATCCGCGCCCGGAGGCCACGCGGCGATCTCGCGCGTGGTGCCGCCGCCGTTCTTCCACGGCCGGGGCGTGATCACATCGAGTGCGAACTTCATGCGCGATTCACCATCGGCAGGTTCAGGCCCTTTTCCTTCGCGCATTCGATGGCGATGTCGTAGCCGGCATCTGCATGGCGCATCACGCCGGTGGCCGGATCGTTCCACAGCACGCGCTCGATGCGCCTGGCCGCGGCATCGGTGCCGTCGCAGACGATCACCACGCCGGAATGCTGCGAGAAGCCCATGCCGACGCCGCCGCCATGATGCAGGCTGACCCAGGTGGCGCCGCCCGCCGTGTTCAGCAGCGCGTTGAGCAGCGGCCAGTCGGACACCGCGTCGGAGCCGTCGCGCATTGCCTCGGTTTCACGGTTCGGCGATGCCACCGAGCCACAGTCCAGATGATCGCGGCCAATCACGATCGGTGCCTTCAGCTCGCCCGACTTCACCATCTCGTTGAAGGCCAGGCCGGCGCGATGACGCTCGTCGAGGCCCACCCAGCAGATGCGCGCCGGCAGGCCCTGGAATGCGATGCGGTCACGCGCCATGTCGAGCCAGCGATGCAAATGCTTGTCCTCTGGGAACAGCTCCTTCATCTTGGCATCGGTCTTGTAGATGTCCTCGGGGTCGCCCGACAGCGCCACCCAGCGGAACGGTCCCTTGCCACGGCAGAACAGCGGGCGGATATAGGCCGGCACGAAACCGGGGAAGTCGAACGCGTTCTTCACGCCTTCGTCGAGGGCCACCTGACGGATGTTGTTGCCATAGTCGAGCGTGGGAACGCCCATCTTCTGGAACGCCAGCATCGCTTCCACATGCTTGACGATCGACGTGCGGGCGGCCGCTTCCACGGCCTTGGGGTCGCGCTGGCGCAGGTCTTCCCATTGCGCCACGGTCCAGCCTTCTGGCAGGTAGCCGTTGACGAGGTCGTGGGCCGAGGTCTGGTCGGTGACGATGTCCGGACGCATGCCACCGGCCTGCGCACGGCGCACCAGTTCGGGAACGATCTCGGCCGCATTGCCGAGCAGGCCGACCGAGATCGCCTGTCCGTTCTTCGTGGCATCGGCAATCATCGCGAGCGCCTCGTCGAGCGTGGTGGCCTTCTTGTCGACATAGCGCGTACGGATGCGGAAATCGATGCGCGACTCCTGGCATTCGATCGCCAGCACGCAGGCGCCCGCCAGCACGCCGGCCAGCGGCTGCGCACCGCCCATGCCGCCCAGTCCCGCGGTCAGGATCCACTTGCCGGTCAGGTCACCGTTGTAGTGCTGGTTACCCGCTTCGGCGAACGTCTCGTACGTGCCCTGCACGATGCCCTGGGTGCCGATGTAGATCCACGAGCCCGCGGTCATCTGCCCGTACATCATCAGGCCGGCGCGATCGAGCTCGTTGAACTTGTCCCAGGTGGCCCAGTGCGGCACGAGGTTCGAGTTTGCGATCAGCACGCGCGGCGCGTCGGCATGGGTGCGGAACACGCCAACGGGCTTGCCCGATTGCACGAGCAGCGATTCGTCCTCGCCCAGACGGCGCAGGCAGTCGAGGATCGCGTCGAAGCACTCCCAGTTGCGTGCAGCCTTGCCAATACCGCCATAGACCACGAGGTCCTGCGGACGCTCCGCCACATCGGGGTCCAGGTTGTTCTGGATCATGCGGTAGGCGGCTTCGATCAGCCAGTTCTTGCAGTGGAGCTGGCTGCCATGCGGCGCACGGATTTCGCGTGGGCCGCGCCGGGTCTCGGTGAATTGGTGTTCGTTGGCGTTCATGGTCTGTCTCAGTATGTTTGAAAGCTGGTCGGACGTGGAAGGGCTTTCCCTCTCCCCCGGCCCCTCTCCCGCGCGGCGGGAGAGGGGAGACAACAATCGGTACTCGAAATGCTGCCGGTTTGCTCCCCTCTCCCGCTCGGCGGGAGAGGGGTTGGGGGAGAGGGCAAGCGCATCAAGCTCCAACATTCGTCGGCAAAATCCCCCTCACGGCAACCGGCCATCCGGCGCCCGCATCGCCCTGGATCACCCACTGCTTCATGGCCTCGATATCCGGCGCGAGATAGCGGTCGGATTCGACGAACGCCACGCGTGCGCGAATCCGCGCCAGTTCCTGCTCCACGAGCGGTGACGACTTTAGCGGCCGATGGAATTCGATACCCTGCGCGGCAGCCATGGCCTCGATGCCGACGACCACGGCGGTGTTGGCCGCCATGTCGCCCAAGCGGCGCGCGCCGTAGGTGGCCATCGACACATGGTCTTCCTGGTTGGCCGAAGTCGGCAGGCTGTCCACGCTGGACGGATGGGCCAGGCACTTGTTTTCCGAAGCCAGCGCCGCCGCCGTGACCTGCGCGATCATGAAGCCGGAGTTCAGGCCGCCATCGCGCACCAGGAACGGCGGCAGGCCCGACAGGCCCGTATCGAGCAACAGCGCCAGACGGCGTTCCGAGATCGCGCCGATCTCGGCGATGGCCAGCGCAATGATGTCGGCGGCGAACGCCACGGGCTCGGCGTGGAAGTTGCCGCCGGAGACTACGTCGCCCTGTTCGGAGAACACCAGCGGGTTGTCGGAAGCGGCGTTGGCCTCGATGCGGAGGATGCGGGCGGCATGGGTCAGGTTGTCCAGGCAGGCACCCATCACCTGCGGCTGGCAGCGGATCGAGTACGGGTCCTGCACACGGCCGCACATCTTGTGCGAATCGACGATCTCGCTGCCATCGAGCATCGCGCGCACGGCACCGGCCACCGCGATCTGCCCGGCCTGCCCACGCGCTTCGTGGATGCGTGCGTCGAACGGCTTGACCGAGCCCTTGATCGCTTCGAGCGACAGCGCGCCGGCCACCAGCCCTGCGGCGAAGTTATCCTCGGCGGCGAACAGCCCGGCCAGCGCCAGCGCGGTGGACACCTGCGTGCCGTTGAGCAGCGCCAGCCCTTCCTTCGGCCCCAGCGTGAAGGCGTCGAGCCCGGCATGGGCCAGCCCTTGTGCCGCTGGCACGCGCTTGCCGTCGACGTACACGTCGCCCACGCCGATCAGCGTGCACGACATGTGCGCGAGCGGCGCCAGGTCGCCCGAGGCGCCGACCGAACCCTTGGCCGGAATGCACGGCATCACGCCGTGGTTGGCCAGCGCGAGCAGCGCGTTAATCAGTTCGGGACGCACGCCCGAGTGTCCACGGGCCAGGCTGACGGCCTTGATCGCCAGGATCAGGCGCACGGTGTCGACGGCCAGGTCCGGGCCGGTACCTACGCTGTGCGACAGCACGAGGTTGCGTTGCAACTCGGCCAGCTTGTCGTGGGCGATGCGCGACTGGGCGAGCTTGCCGAAACCGGTGTTGATGCCATAGACCACGGCGTCGGCGTCGATGATGTCCTGCACGGTGGCCTGTGCGGCACGCACGCCGGCCCAGGCCGACTCGGCCATCACCAGGCGCACTTCACCACGATGGATGCGGCGCAGGTCGTCCAGCGAAACGTGGCCGGGATTGAGTGTCAGGAGGGGGCGGGAATCTTGGGTCATCGTCAGTCTCTGATTGCGTTCGTTCTTCGATTCGGTCTTCGGTAAAGACCTTGTATGAACCTGTCTATACAGGTTAGTCCAAAAATAAGCCTGATGGCCAGCCCCGCTGGCCTCAGGCGTTGAAATCAGCCGAAGGCAGGATTGCCGTCGGCGCGGAAGCGGCTGCCAAGGCGATAGCGGTTGCCCGGATGCAGGCAGCGCACGAACGTCACCGGTACATCGTGGGTCCACGTGCGTCGCGTCAGCAGCAGGCACGGTTGCGTTGGCGGAATCTCGAGCTGCGCGGCCTGGTCCGCCGTGGCCGCGATCGCATCGACCACATGTTCGATCTGGTCGTACGGCACGTTGCGCAGCAGGTATTCGCCGGGCTGCGTGTTGCTGAAATCCTGGTTGATGAAATCCGGCGCCACGCGCGGATTCACGTAACGGTCTTCAAGCTGCACCGGCACACCGTCCTCACGGTGCACGCAGACCGAGTGGTA
>JAFAJB010000023.1 GCA_019236395.1 Cupriavidus sp. | reverse complement strand
GTGATTCGCGCGATCGACGGAACGGGTCACGGCGCATACCATTTCTCGTCGGGCGGTGATGTTGCTATCCAGGAACTCTACGACGCCGTCGTGAACGCCATGGGCCTGCCGGAGTACCCGCAGCCTGACGTGCGCGAACTCGGTGAGGACGATGCTCCGTCGATCCTCCTTGACCCGTCGCGCACCTTCGCCGATTTTGGCAAGCTGGAGTTCACGCCGCTGTCCGAAATTGCCAGCTCCGCTGTTGCGTACTTCCGTGAGTTCGGTACCTTCGGTGGCTACACGCACCTGAAGCACGCGGAAAGCAAGTAACGGAGATAGGCATGCGGATCTTTATTACGGGCGGCGCTGGGTGTCTTGGCTCCAACCTCATCGAACACTGGATTCCGGCGGGGCATGAAATCTTCGTGTTCGACAACTTTGCGACGGGCAAGCGCGAAGTCCTGCCGCAGGTCGCTGGCCTGACGGTCGTGGAAGGCAGTGTCGTGGACGGTGTCCTTGTCGATCGCTTGATGGGGGATTTCAAGCCGGACATCGTTGTGCACAGCGCCGCGTCGTACAAGGATCCGTCGGACTGGCTGGAAGATGCCGCCACCAACGTTACCGGTACCATTAATGTTGCGAGGGCTGCCGAGGCACATGGCGCCAAGCGTCTGATCAACTTCCAGACGGCGCTTTGCTATGGCCGCCCGTCGGCCGTGCCCATTCCCGTGGATGCGCCGACCGCACCGTTCACCAGCTATGGCATTTCGAAGACCGCCGGCGAGCAGTTTCTGCGCATGGCGCAGATTCCCGTCGTGTCGTTGCGCCTCGCCAATGTTACCGGGCCGCGGCTGGCGATCGGGCCGATTCCGACCTTCTACAAGCGGCTTAAGGCCGGTCAGAAGTGCTTCTGCAGCGATACCGTGCGCGATTTCCTGGACATGGAAGACTTCCTGGCTCTGATGGATCAACTGCTCGGCGAGACGGTGCCTGCTGGCGTGTACAACGTGTCGACCGGCGAAGGCCATTCGATCAAGGAAATCTTCGACATCGTCGCGGATCACCTCCGGTTGAGTAACATCGAGCAGCCGCCCATCGTACCGCCCGGGGCCGACGACGTGCCCGCGGTAGTGCTAGACGCGAGCTTTACCAATGCCACCCTTGGTTGGCACGCGGAGCACAATTTTGAACAGACGATTCGGCGCCAATTGAACTGGTACGACCAGCACGGCGTGACGGATATTTACAGCCACCTCGCGGCTCAGCCGACGAGCCGGTGATTTTCGGGAATGACAAATGAGTGAACTGGACTTCAAAGGATCGAAGATCCTGGTCGTAGGTGGGGCGGGCTTTGTGGGTTCGAACCTCTGCCATGCGCTGCTTGCACATGAGCCGCGCGAACTGCTGATCGTCGACAATCTGCTGTCGTCGAACTTGGCAAATGTGCCCGACCATCCGGCCGTGAATTTCATCCTCGGCTCGATTGCCGATGACCGGATTCTTGAAAAGCTGCCGCGCGACATCGAGTTCGTTTTCCACCTGGCCTGCTACCACGGCAACCAGTCGTCGATTGCTGATCCGATCGCGGACCACGACAACAATACGATCACGACGCTGAAGCTGTTCGATCGCCTGAAGGACTTCGAGAATCTGAAGAAGGTGGTCTATGCCGCCGCCGGCTGTGCGGTCGCGGAGAAGACCTTCGACGAAGCGTCTGCGACGCCCGAGGACGCGCCGATCTCGATGTATCACGACAGCCCGTACTCAATTTCGAAGCTGATCGGCGAGTTTTACGGCAACTACTACTTCATGCGGCACAAGCTGCCGTTTGTGAAGGCGCGTTTCCAGAACGTCTATGGTCCGCGCGAGATTCTCGGTGCCGGCCGGTGGCGTGGCACCCAGCATACGGTTTGGCGCAATGTGACGCCGACGTTCATCTGGAAGTCGCTCCAGCAAGAGGAGCTGCCGCTGGATAATGGTGGTAATGCCAGCCGCGATTTTATTTTCGTCGAGGATATGGCGCGTGGGCTTATGCGCTGCGCTCTGGCTGGTGCGCCGGGCGAAGTGTACAATCTCGCGTCCGGCGTCGAGACGAATATCCGCACGCTCGCCGAGACCATTAATCAGCTTACTGAGAATCCGACGCCCGTCAAACTGGGTCCGCCTCGGGATTGGGATCGCTCCGGAAAGCGGTTTGGAAGCACCGAGAAGGCGCGCCGTGAACTTGGTTTCGTCGCCCAGGTCGGTCTGGCCGAAGGCTTGGCCCGGACGGTAGCCTGGACCCGCGAGAACCAGGAACTGATCAAGCAGTGCATGGATTCGCATGAATTCATGATGAAGCACCTCTGATTGAACGGTTGTCGCGCCAGGTTCCCGGAGAGGGGCTGGCCACTCCAAACGCACCCCAAATCGCGCCTGCGCGCGCGACGTTGTTGCGGAGCCGACGACGGGGGTGCCCGGCACCGAGGCCTGGTAGGCGACGCCGTCCGTGGGCGGCTCACTCGATGTGTGTCGATGACGTCCACAGGCCATTTGGCCGGACGATTTTCCCGAAGGTTCGAGCCCCCACTGTAATAATGAGCATGTCGATCCGTATTTCCGAAAAGCCCGATACGGCGCGCAAACGCGTCGCATGTGTTATTGCCCTGTCGGACATCCCGAATGACCCGCGCGTGCGTCGGCAATGCGATGCTTTGCTTGATGCGGGGTGGGACGTTGTCGCGGTTGGTGTGCCGGGTACGGACGACCCGAGCGTGCGCTGGCCAATCAAGGTTCGTGGCGAACCGGTGGCAGCCGTGGGGGCAGACGGTGCACCGTCCGGTCTTGCCAAGGCAGAAGCTGTGGCGGAGGCGCCGGTGAGCCGACCGAATCCGCTGAAGCAAAAGGTCAAGCAGATCGTCGGCCCCCGTGCCTGGAAATTGCTGGGCAAGATCCGCCATCGTTTGGAAGCGCGGCCTACCACGTTGTTCAAGCTGTATTTCAAGCCCGAATTTGCCGAGGCAGTCTACTGGTCCTGGCCGAACATCCAGCAGTTGGAGGCCGCTGCAAGCACCGTCAAAGCGGACCTTTGGCTTGCCAATGACTGGACCGCCTTGCCGATTGCTGCGCGCATGGCGGAGCGGGACGGGGCCGTCTATGTTTACGACTCCCATGAGTTTGCCGTCGACGAGTACGCACAGCGGCTCCGGTGGCGCCTGATCAACAGGCCGATTGTGCGACAGGTCGAGCGGCGCTATATCGCGAACGCCAAGGTGATTTCGACTGTGTCGTCCGGCATCGCGGACGCACTCGAGAAGCTGTACAAACTGCCGGAGAAACCCGCGGTGATCCGCAATGCGCCGCAGTTTTCACAATCGGATTTTCGCCCCACCGGCGATGCAATCCGCCTGCTGTACCACGGCATCGTGGCGCCCGGACGTGGCCTCGAGGAAACCATCGCAAGCGTGCCCGACTGGCGCGAGGAGTACACCTTGTTCATTCGTGGGCCGGGTGACGAGTACTACCTGGCCGGACTACGCAACCAGATCCGCTCGCTGGGGCTGGAGTCACGCGTGATCATGCTTCCGCCGGTGCCAATGATCGACTTGGTACCGCAAGCGCGGGACTTCGACGTTGGTTTCTTTGCCTTGAAGGCGCATTCACTGCAGAACCACTATGTTCTGCCCAACAAATTCTTCGAGTACACGATGGCGGGTCTCGCGCTCTGCGTCAGCGATTTGCGGGAAATGACGCGCTTGTGCGACAAATACGGGCATGGTGTCGTATTCAAGGGACTGTCCAAGGAGACGATTGCTGCAACCGTGAACGGGCTGACTCGCGAGAATATTGATCGAATGAAGCACAAGGCGATCAAGGCGTCCGAGGAGCTGTGCTGGTCGAATGAAGCAGCACGGATGCTGCATCTTTATAACGAACTCGTGGCGGGCTGATGCATGTGTGGAATCTGGATTTCTGTTGGCCTCGAGCCGCATGAGAAGTACCTCGATGTCATTGCGCACCGCGGGCCCGACGGTCACGGTCTGAAGACATTCGAGATTGGCGGCCAGCTCGTCACGTTTGGTCACCGCCGGCTTGCCATCATCGACACAAGCTCCGCCGGCCTACAGCCCATGGCCTTTGCCGATGAGCGCTATTGGCTGGTCTTCAACGGCGAGATCTATAACTACCGCGAGCTGAAGGCCGAATTGGAAGCCAAGGGCGTCGTGTTTCACACGCATTCGGATAGCGAGGTGCTGGTTGCCGCCTATGCCGAGTGGGGTGAAGCATGTCTCGACCGGTTCATGGGCATGTTCGCATTTGCGATCCTGGACCGCGCCGCTCATACGCTATTCCTTGCACGCGATCGCTTTGGCATCAAGCCGCTGTACTTTGCCTCAACCGGAGCGGGTCTCGCATTTGCCTCCGAAATCAAGCAGTTGCTTGAGGTTCCGGGTATTGCGCGCCGCGGCAATGTTGCGCGCCTGTTTGATTTCGTGTCGACCGGCATGACCGATCACACCAACCAGACCTTGTTCGCCGATGTGCACCAGTTGCGCGGCGGAGAGAAGCTCAGGATCAACCTGGACAGCTTTACCGCAGGACGTCCGATTACGCCGGAGCGTTGGTACCGCTTGCCGGAGCCAGGCAGCATCCGGCTCGATGCACGAGCCGCAGCCGAGCGTTTCCGGGAGCTTCTCGACACGTCGGTTGGCCTTCATCTGCGCTCAGACGTGCCGGTGGGGTCATGCCTTTCGGGTGGCCTGGACAGCTCTGCAATCGTGAGCCTGGCCTCCAGGCGTCTTGCCGGCGAACCCGGCGGCGGCCACATGCATACTGTCAGCGCCTGCTATGCGGAGAAGCGGGTGGATGAGCGGCCGTTCATGGAGGCAGTGGTCAAACAGTCCGGCTGCAGCCCGTACTATGTGTATCCGCGGTACGAGGACGCATTCTCCCTTGCCGAGAAGATCACCTGGCATCAGGATGAGCCCTACGGCAGTACTAGCATTTTTGCGCAGTGGAGCGTGTTCAGCGAGGCTCACACGCGCGGTGTCACGGTGATGCTCGACGGTCAGGGTGCGGACGAGCAGCTCGCCGGATACCATGGCGGCTACTCCTATCACATGAACATGCTGCTTGACCAGCGGCGCTTCGGCGAATTGCTGGGCACGATCCGCGAACGCCATCGCGATCTGGGTGTGCCGGCGAAGGAACAACTGCGTGCGCTGTTCGGCCCGCGCCTGCCGTATCTGCTGCGCGGATGGTTATCGCGCCAGGCGGCGGTGGTCGGCAACACCGGACCGGACTGGCTCGACTCGGAGGCATTCGCAACGCTGAAGCCGCTCAAGGGCGCATTCCAGACCGCGCTTGACCAGGACGGCCTGCCCAGCGTCAAGGACATCGGCGGTTTGTGCCAGGCGATGGTTCAGGCAACCAACCTGCCCATGCTGCTCAAGTACGAAGATCGCAACAGCATGGCGCACAGCATCGAGGCGCGCGTGCCGTTCCTTGATCATCGGCTGGTCGAGTTCACGATTGGCCTCGGCAACGAGCACAAGATGCGCGGTAGCGAGACAAAGTCGGTACTGCGCAGGGCGATGCGGGGCATCATGCCGGACATGATTTGCGATCGCCGCGACAAGCTTGGCTTTACCACGCCGGAAGAAGAGTGGTTCCGGGGCCCGTTGCGCGGAGCAATCATCGACGGCATGGAGGAAACGTTGCGGCGCTTCCCGACCCTGCTCAACGCCGAAGGGACCCGACGCCGGGTGCATAACGCGCTCGACGGACGAGGCCCGGTTGACTTTACGCTCTGGCGCATCGTCAACCTCGGTATCTGGAGCAAGGTGTTTGGCGTGACGGTGTAAGCGGATCCGTCACGAAATCCGCGCACTTCGTGCCTTGTGCACGCAGTGCGCGTCTCAAGCCTACTGCTGGTCGGCCAGCAATATCTCCCATTTCGCCGCGACCTTTGTCTGCTCATGGGTTCTGGCCGAATCTCTGGCATTCGATGCGAGTTGCCTTCGCAGGCTTGCATCTTCGATTAGTCTCATCAGGGCGTCGGCCATCGCCTCGGAGTCGTCCACGGGGACCACCAGCCCGTCGATATCTGGCGACAGGAGCTCCCGCGGGCCGGTTTCGCAATCGGTGGAGACAACCGGCACGCCAAATGCCATGGCCTCCACCAGTGCCAAGGAAAATCCCTCATAGCGGGAGCTTAGGCAGAATATCGCTGCATCGGCGTAGATCTTCTCCATGGGAGACATCGCACCCGGCAGTTCCACCACGTCTTCGATTCCCAGCCGCGCGCATTGCCCCTCAAGGGCTGCCCTTTCTTCGCCTTCGCCGACGATCCGCAATCGCCAACCTCGATGCGTCGACGCAACGCGTGCCCACGCGTCCAGCAGCGTGTCAAATCCCTTTACACTGGTCAGCCGCCCAACGGCCAACACCGTTTTCGTGTCGAGCAAGGCGGCCTTAGCCGGAAACGGGAACGGCAGCATATTGCCGATGGTGGTGATGCGTGCGCGAGGCTGGAGGGCTTCCATCCAGCGCCTCCGATCGCGCTCGGTCAACACCACCACCGCATCATCAAATCGCCCCGCCAGCCACCGCGCCACCCTCCGCGCGCGTCTCCCCAGATCCTCATCAAAATGGCAATGCTCCCACGCGATCCTGCGCACCTTCATGCCGAAGGTGGCTGGCAGCGTGAACAGCGTCAGCATGGTATCGACCTCGATCAGCACGTCGATCCGATGCTCGCGCACGAATCGCCGAATCCCGAGCACTGTCGAGAAGTACGCCCGCTTGAACGATGGCCTCTGCTCGAACAGCGCGTGGTGCTCCACACCTTCATGCAATGGGAACACGCTGGCCCGGTCCCACAGGCTGAGCACGAGCACGCGATAGCCGCGCTCGGCCAGCGCATTGGCGATGACGGCGGTCATGCGCTCCGCTCCGGCAAACGCATTCAGCGTCCCGGTCAGGAAGCAGACGGTGGGCAGCTTGCTCATGCGGAGACCGCCTCCCGTACCGGACGATGCCGCCACCACAGCGTCAGGCCGACCAGCACCGCCACGCCATTGCCCAGCGCGTAGCCCCCGATGGCGCCCCAACTGCCATAGCGCGGGATGACGGCGAGGTCAAAAGCCAGCGTGGTGCCGAGTACCAGCGCCCATTTGATGGCTACCCAGCGCGGTCTGCGCAGGTAGACCGCCAACAGCGTGAGTGCGACGTCGGCGAAAACCAGGGCCGAGGCCACCGCCGCCATGCGTAGCAGCGTCACGGTAGCTTCGAAGGCGCTGCCATACAGCAGCCGCACGATCCACGGCGCGGAGCCGGCGATCGCCAGGCCACCGACCGCGCCAAGCGCGCTGATGCCCAGCGCAATGCGGCCGATGCTGGCATGTGCGTCTGCATATGCCGTGCGCGCGTAGACGTAGGTCGGTGCGATACCTGCCACCAGGATGCTGGCAACCATCGTGAAGTTGTCGAGGATCTGCATGCAGGCAGCGTAGGCACCGAATTCCGCGGAAGTCACGGCGGGCTGGAGCACGAGCTGGTCCACGCGGCGTGCGCCCATCATCAGGATGAAGCTGACCCAGAACAGTGCGCCAGCGGTCATCAGCTCGCGGGCTTGCGGGGCTTGCCAGTCGAAGTCGCGGTCGTGCACGCGTACGAAGTAGTAGCTCGTCAGCAAGACCGCCAGGACGATGGCCTCGAGCGCGAATGCGGCGGCGTACCCGGTGATTTCGTGCACGCCAGCGGCAAACAGGCCGACCACCAGAATCGCCTTGACCGCCAGCGCGGTGAGGCTGAATAGTGTGCCGGGCCGGTTGTTGGTATGGGCTTGCATCCATGCAACCACCACGCCGAACGGCTCGCGCAGCAGGATCGCAATGCCCAGCCAGAGCGCGGCGTGCCATACCTCCCTGGTGGGCGACGTGATGCCCAGGTATGCGCACATCAGCATGTAGCCACAGACACCCCCGGCCAGGCGCAGCACAAAGGCATGTGCAAGCAGCCCGTGCTGGATGGCCGGAGCCGGGGCGGCGACGAGTCGCGGCACCACCACCTCGGCGCCACACACGAGCGCAAAGGACGCGGCGATCAGCACGATCGACTGCGCATACTGGAAGTGGGCAAAGCCCGACGGGCCGAGTGCCCGCGCAAGCATGGCCACCACGCCGATGCCGATGCCGATCTGGAAGCCTCGCTCGGCCAGCATCCAGAGCAGATTGCCTGCCACACGCCGGCGCATCAGGCGGCCTCCGTGCGCGGAATGGCTGTGGCGCTGGCCAGACTGGTGTAGACCTCCAGCCAGCGTTGTGCCACGGCATCGATCGAGAACGTGGAAACCGCGCGTGCGCGACGGGCGGCTTCGTCCATGTGCGATCCGCGGCCGTGCCGCAGGGCCGCGTCCAGCGCGGTAGTCAGCGCCGCGGCATCGCCGCGCGGGACGATCACCCCCTGGTCGTGCAGGACTTCCCTGACGCCCGGCGCATCGGTGGCCACCACGGGGCAGCCGCAAGCCAGCGCTTCCACCAGGACCATCGGCAGCCCTTCGATATTCGAAGACAGAACGAAGGTGTCGGCGGCATTGAGCAGGGCGGGGACATCGTCGCGCGGCCCCAGCAGCGTGACGCGCGACGCCAGGCCCAGTGCCGCGATCTGGTTGCCCAGCGTCTCCCGCAGCGGGCCACCGCCGGCGATCAGCAAGTGAACCGGAAGCGTGGCGGGGTCGATCTGCGCGAACGCGCTCAGCAGCAGGTCTTGCGCCTTCTCCGGCACCAGCCGCCCGACATTCAGGGCGAGCCGCGTCCCGGCGCTGATATCCAGCCGCGCACGCGTTGCGCCGCGCAGCGCGGCATTGGGATGAAACCGGTCGATATCGATGCCATTGGGCATCACCGAGATGCGCCCGGCCTGCACGGCGCCGGCCGCGACCATGCCCGTTCGTCCGTCTTCACTGACGTGTGTGGTCAACGCGCTCCACCGATCGGTCAGGCGATAGGCCAGCATGCGCAGGCGTCCGCCCTCGCGGAAGCTGTGCGCCGTGCAAACCAGCGGCGGGCAGCGCACGATGCGGGTCAGCAGCCGGGCGAACACGTTCGCGTGGATCATGTGCGCGTGGATGACATCGGGCCGCCACGACCTGACCAGATCCCTGGCCTGCCAGAGCGCCCGCGCCATCCCCGTCGGGGTCTTGCGCATGTTGAGTTCGACGACGTGCGCGTCGGCGGGTACATCGAGCTCCCGGCCGGGGGACAGGCTCAGGATGGCCACCGCGTGGCCGCGCGCCAGGAATGCACGAGCCAGCGCCACCACCTGATGTTCGGCGCCGCCCAACTTCAGGCCGGTGGTGACCAGCAGGATTCGCATCGGCGCGGATTCCGCAACGGCGGGCGATACCATCAACGCGCTCCGTAGCCAGTCAGCAGCGTGCGCACGGTCTTGACGCCAATCAGCAGATCTAGCGCGAACGAGCAGTGCTTGACGTAGTACAGGTCATAGCTGAGCTTGGTGACCGTCTCCGCATGGGTGCCGACGTAGCCCTGCTGCACCTGCGCCCACCCAGACAGCCCGGGGCGCACCAGATGCCGGTACGGGTAATACGCAATCGTGTCGGCAAACATGTCGACCATCGGAACCTGTTCCGGACGCGGCCCGATCAGGCTCATGTCGCCCGCCAGCACGTTCCAGAGCTGCGGCAGTTCGTCGAGCCGGTACTTGCGAATCACGCGGCCCACGCGCGTGACACGTGGGTCGTGGCGCTGGGCGAACTGGGCAGCGGCGTCGGGCTGCACGCTCATGCTGCGGAACTTGAGCATCGTGAACGGTTCGCCGAAGCGGCCCACGCGTTCCTGTCGGAACAGGACGGGACCGGTCGATTCCATCCGGATCGCCAGTGCGGTCAGCACGGAAAGCGGTAAAGCAAGCGGCGCCAGGCACAGTGCGGCCGTGATGTCGATCAGGCGCTTGACGTAGCCATAAAGATAGTGGCTTGCATAGTCGTCAAGGAAGTTCTCGTCGATATGTTCCAGGCCGACGCGTCCTGTCAGCATCTCGCCGACGCGCTCCACCGAATACATGCGCACGTGGCTCAGTTTCAGGCGCGCCAACGCGCGCGTGCGCTCGGGGTCGGCGGTGGCGGAGCGGTCGAGCATCAGGCCGTCGCAATGCACGGCACCCTCGATCGAGCGGATGAACTCGAAGCGGGTGGGAGCGGCCGGCGTGGCGCCCGGCATGGCCAGTACTGCCTCGAGCTGTTCGAGTGCGTGCGGGTCCGTATAGCCGAACACCGGCACATAGTTCTGCACGAAGCGCCGGTACCCAATGCCGCTCCATGCCAACGTGGTGACGTAGCCCAGCAGCAGGGCGCCGCGTGAATACTCGATGTGGAACGCCGCGAAGACGATCAGCAGCAGGCCGAAGGGCAGGGTGACGGACATGCCGACCAGGCTGTTGCCTTCGATGGCCGGCAGATGCAGTGACCGGTACAGCAGCACGAACGTGCACAGGTACGGGACGATCGTCCACAGCACGGTGCGCGTGAAGACGTACGTGACGATGCCGGCATGGTGCAGGTACTCGGCCAGCCCGACATTGACGCCAAACAGCACCAGACCGAGCGTGGCCCAGGACAGCATCCGCCCGGCGCGGCGCATGGTTTCGGAGCCGCGCGTGCTGGCGGCCAGGGTGCGCTGCGAGTCGGTCAGTCGGGATTGCTTGTTGCTGCTCATATCAGACGCCTCCCGCCGGCATTGCGGCCGTTGGCCTGGCAGCGAGCGCGCGCTGGTAGACCTGCCAGGTAGCCTCGGCCATGGGCTCGATCCCGAAGGCTTCGCTCCAGCGTGCGCGCGCTGCCTGGCCCATGGCCACGCGCCGGGATGGGTCGCTGGCCAACGCGCTCAGTGCGTCGGCTAGCGCGTCGACCATGGCAGCCTCGCCGCCGCCGGGCACCAGCAGGCCCGCTGACGCCGTGCCGAACTCCTCGCGAATGCCCGGCAGATCGGAGGCAACCACCGGCAGGCCGGCGCGCATGGCCTCGAGCACCGATACCGGCAATCCCTCATGGTCCGACGCCAGCACGAATATCTGCGCCGAGGCCAGCAAGCCGGCGATGTCATCGACATTGCCGGGCAGGCGGACGCGCCCCGGCGCCAGTTCGTCGGCCAGCACGCGCATGGCGGCGCGGGTCGGCCCGTCACCGGCGATCACCAGCTCGCACTGTCCAAGGTTCGCGCGCGCAAAGGCGCGAATGGCGATGTCGGGACGTTTAGGCGCGGCGAAGCGTGCCACCATGACTATGCGCCGCAACGGGCCGCCCGGCTGGGCGTGCGCGCCTGTGTCCGGAATGCCATTGTGGATCACGCTTACGCGCCCGGCCGGCACCGGCAGGCTGGCTGCTAGCGCCCGCTCCGTATCCGCCACGCAGATCAGTTGCGTGGTCAGCGGCGCCAGGCACCACTCGGCGATGCGGGATGCCACACGCCGGATCAGCGGCGCCGCCGGCTTGAAAGCGAAGCCATGCACGGTGTAAACCACGGGAACGCCAAGCATCCATGCGGCGACGCGACCCAGCGCGCCGGCCTTGGCGCTGTGCACGTGGATCAGGTCCGGCGCGGCACGGCGCAGCGCGGCCTTCAACTGGCGCAGCGTGGCAATCGCCTTGAAGACGGACATGGCGTTGTCCAGCAGCGAAAGTTGCACGCATTCGGCTCCAGCGGCCTTGGCCGCAGCAAACAAGGGGCCGCTTCCGCCCGCCAGCACGGTCGCGTCGATCCGGCCGCGCAGCGCGCGCAGCAGGTCTGCGACATGCGATTGCGCCCCGCCGATTTCGGTATTGGTGATGACGTACGCGACGCGGGGCCGGGGGGAGGGCAGGTTCTGCACGAACGCGGAAAAAAGTAGGTAATGAAGCACTGGCAAACGCCCCGCACGGGGTCGGAATGGGCCTTGCCAGAGCCTTGACGTGGCGCACGGGTCGCCCAGATTTGCTTGGTCGAGGGATTATAAACTGGCGCAGACTTCGCAATCCGGCACAATACGAGTTTTTGGCGCCCTGCCCGCGCCCCGCCCGACGGATGTCCACCGGGCGGTATCGCACCGTGAACTCAGTACTTGGGAAGCCATATGCAAATTGATCCTTCTATCTTCAAGGCCTACGACATTCGCGGCATCGTAGGCAAGACGCTGACCCCGGAAGTGGCCCGTTTCATCGGCCTGTCCTTTGGCTCCGCCGCTGCGGAGCAAGGCGAAAAGACCGTGGTGGTCGGCCGTGACGGCCGCCTGTCGGGCCCCGACCTGCTCGGCGGGCTCGTGGAAGGCCTGCGCGCAGCCGGCCTGGACGTGATCGACATCGGCATGGTCGCCACGCCGATGGTGTACTTCGGCACCAATATCGAACTCGATGGCCGCCGGGCCACTTCGGGCATCATGGTCACGGGCAGCCATAATCCGCCCGACTACAACGGCTTCAAGATAGTGCTCGGCGGGAAGGCGATCTACGGCGAGCAGATCCAGGCCCTGCGCCAGCGTATCGACGCCGGCAACTTCACCAAGGGCGCAGGCGGCTACCAGCTGGTCGACGTGCGTCAGCAATACCTGGACCGCATCATTGGCGACGTGAAGCTGGCCCGCCCGATGAAAATCGCGCTCGATGCAGGCAACGGCGTGGCCGGGGCATTCGTCGGCGACCTGTTCCGCGGGCTTGGCTGCGAGGTGACCGAGCTGTTCTGTGACGTCGACGGCCATTTCCCGAATCACCATCCCGATCCGGCCCACGTGGAGAACCTGCAGGACCTGATGCAGTGCCTGCGCGACACGGACTGCGAACTCGGCCTGGCCTTCGATGGCGACGGTGACCGCCTGGGCGTGGTGACCAAGGACGGGCAGGTCATCTTCCCGGATCGGCAACTGATGCTGTTCGCCGAGGAGATCCTGTCGCGCAACCCGGGCGCGCAGGTGATCTACGACGTGAAGTGCACGGGCAAGCTGGCGCCGTGGATTCGTCAGCACGGCGGCGACCCGCTGATGTGGAAGACCGGGCACTCGCTGGTCAAGGCCAAGCTCAAGGAGACCGGCGCGCCGATCGCCGGCGAGATGAGCGGCCACGTATTTTTCAAGGACCGCTGGTACGGATTCGACGACGGCCTGTACACGGGCGCGCGCCTGCTGGAAATCCTGTCGCGCCATGCCGATCCCAGCGCGGTGCTCAACGCGCTGCCGAATTCCAACTGCACGCCCGAGCTGCAGCTCAAGTGTGCCGAGGGCGAAGCGTTCACGCTGCTCGACAAGATCCGCGCCAACGCGAAGTTCGAGGGTGCGAAGGAAGTCATCACGATCGATGGCGTGCGCGTGGAGTACCCCGATGGCTTCGGCCTGGCGCGTCCGTCGAACACGACACCCGTGGTGGTGATGCGCTTCGAGGCCGATAACGATGCCGCGCTGGCCCGCATCCAGGCCGAGTTCAAGCGCGTGATCCTGGCCGAGAAGCCGGATGCAAAGCTCCCGTTCTGAAGCAGTGCAGGCATCGACTGTAGAGACGCCGTCGCCGCTGGCGGCGGTGTCGCCGTTTGCGCTGCCCGTGCGGCCGCGCATCCTGATCGTCAAGGTGTCGTCGTTGGGCGACGTGGTTCACAACATGCCGCTCGTGCATGATCTGCGCGCGCGCTGGCCTGACGCCGAGATCGACTGGGTGGTCGAGGAGGGCTACGTCGACCTGGTTCGGCTGCTGCCCGAAGTCGGCCGCGTGATTCCGTTCGCGTTGCGCCGCTGGCGCAAGCGTTTCTGGGCGGGCGAGACCTGGGCCGAGGTTGGCGCGGTGCGTGATGCCATCCGGGCACGACCGTATGACGCTGTGCTCGAAACCCAGGGGTTGCTCAAGACCGCCATCGTGGCGCGCACCGCGGCCCGCGCTGCAGGGGCGCCGGTGATCGGCCTGGGCAATGCCACGCAGGGTTCGGGCTATGAACCTGCCGCTCGGCTGTTCTACACGGCCCCGATCAAGGTTCCGCGCCAGACGCATTCGGTGCGGCGTTCGCGCCTGCTGGGCGCTGCGTTGACCGGCACCACGCCGCCCGAGCCTCCGCGCTTTTTCGGCCCGGCCGCGAATACGCTGCACGTGGATGATCCGCTGTGGGCCGATCTGCCCGCGCGCTTTGCGGTCTGCTTCCATGCCACGGCCGGTGCGAAGAAGCGCTGGCCGGTGGCCAGTTGGCATGCGCTGGGGCGTCAGCTCCATGCGGAGGGTTTGACCGTGCTGCTGCCGTGGGGCAGCGAGGCGGAGCGCCGCGATGCCGAGGCGCTGGCCGCCGGCATTCCCGGCGCGCGCGTCCTGCCGCGATTTTCGGTCATGCAGGGCTTCGGGCTGATCAATCGTGCCGAAGTGGTGATCGGTGTCGATACCGGGCTCGTGCATATTGCCGCCGCGCTGTGTCGTCCCACTGTCGAGATCTATACGGCCACGTGGCGCTGGAAGACCGAAGGCTACTGGTCAGACCGAATCGCCAATGTCGGCGATGACGGCGTCGTGCCAAGTGTCGAAGAGGTTCATGCCGCCGCCATGCGCGTGCGCGGAGTAGCCGCCTGATGCTGCGTTTCGTCTATACCCTGTTGTGGCTGGTGATCCTGCCACTGGCGCTGCTGCGCCTGGTCTGGCGGTCGCGCAAGGAGCCCGGCTATATCCAGCACGTGGGCGAGCGGCTCGGCCAGTACGGCGAGCTGTCGGCGGCCGGCCCGTGGCTATGGGTGCACGCGGTTTCGGTTGGCGAAACCCGCGCCGCGCAGCCGCTGATCGATGCATTGCTGGCGGCCTATCCACAGCACCGTCTGCTGCTGACCCACATGACGCCCACTGGCCGTCAGACCGGTCATCAGCTGTACGGCAGCAATGCGCGCGTCCAGCAGTGCTATCTCCCGTATGACATGCCCTGGCTGGTGCGGCGCTTCCTGTCGTACTTCCGTCCCGATGCCGGCCTGATCATGGAAACCGAGGTCTGGCCGAACCTGGTGCACGTGACGCGCCGCGTTGGCGTGCCACTGTTCTTGGTCAACGCGCGCCTGTCGCCGCGCAGCTATCGGCGGACGGCGCGCTTCGGCAATGCTGCCGCGTCGCTATACAACGATTTCACGATGGTGCTGGCCCAGACTGCCGGCGATGCCGAACGCTATCGCGCGCTGGGCGTGAAGTCCGTGCAGATCACGGGCAATCTGAAGTTCGACATGCAGCCGCCGGAGGTGGGCGTGGCGCGCGGACAGCTTCTGCGACGCGCTTTTGGCAACCGGCATGTGCTGGCCGCGGCGAGCACGCGCGAGGGTGAGGAGCCGCTGATCCTGGAGGCGTTCTCGCGTTGGCCTGGCGCCGAGCGTCCCGCGTTGCTGCTGGTGCCTCGCCATCCGCAGCGCTTCGATGAGGTGGCCGCGATGGCCACGCGCGCCGGGTTCAGCGTGCAGCGCCGCAGTGCGCTCGATATCGAGCAGACCGAATCGCCGGTCACCGCCGACATCGTGCTTGGCGATTCGATGGGCGAGATGGCGATGTACTACGCGTCCTCGGACATTGCCTATATCGGCGGCAGCCTGATCCCGCTGGGCGGGCAGAACCTGATCGAGGCATGCGCCGTCGGCACCCCGGTGCTGATGGGGCCGCACACGTTCAATTTCGCGCAGGCCACCGAGGATGCGATTGCGGCCGGGGCCTGCGAGCGCGTGGCCAATGCGGACGAACTGATGGCCGCCGCCGCCGCGGTGCTCGACGATCCCGCGCGGCTGGCGGACATGCGCGAGCATGCGCTGACGTTTGCCGGGCTGCATCGGGGGGCCACTGCGCGCACGCTCGGCGCGCTGGCGCCAGTGTTGCGCTGAGGTACGTTCGATGCCGGCCTCAGCTAGAAGCTTCGCGTGCGTGATGTCGGGCGCCGAATTCGCCAGCCGAAACGTCATCGATCTGGTGGCAGTTGATCGACGTCGAGGAGCGTACGTAGGCAAGGCGGCGGCGGGGCGCAACGAATTGATCTGGGTGTGCGGTCAAACGGGGCTGGGTCGATTGATCGTATAAAATCCGGCCTGGTTTCCGGCTCGCCGCTGCGTAGTGGCGAGTTCGTCGCAATGCAGATCCTCCCACTATGACCTCCAGTAACAACCTCCTGTCGAGGATGGCTACCGTCCTCGTGTTTGCCTTTCCCACACTGATTCTGTGCGTGCCCAGAGGCGCGGGGGTTTTCCTTGCTGGGGTGGTCGTGCTGGCGCTGCTTGGCTGGCGAGGTATGGGGCGTGCATGGCGCGAGCACGCCGGCTTCCTGACACCGCTCGCCATCGCGGTGCTGGCTTTCATGGGCGTGTATATCGGCTCAAAGCTGTATTTCGAGACGCCGTGGAACGTCATCGACAACCCCTCTCGGATGCTGCTGGCGATCCTGACTTGCTGGGCGATCGTGCGCGCGGCGCCCAAACCAGAATGGTTCTGGCGCGGCATTACCGTGGGGCTCTTTCTTGCGCTGCTCATCGTTGCCTATCAGTACTTCAGGCTGGCCGATGGGCGGCCGTCGGCTTTCGTCCAGGCCATTGCCTTTGCCAACATGGTCGCTGCGCTGGCGCTGGCGGGCTTCGCCCGACCTGGTGAAACCCGGGCCGTGCATGCCGAGGCATGGTTCAACGTGCTGTGCGCCATACCGATCCTGATTATGAACGGTACGCGAGGCGGCATGGTAGCGATGGCCGCGACGTTGTTCCCGTTGCTACTGATTCGATACAGGCGTTTCAGTGTGCGCATGTTCCTTGCGGCGGCGGCCGGCATCGTCGTGCTGCTCGTTGGCCTGTACATGATTCCGGGAAGTCCGGTAGCCAAACGTGTCGATCAGGCGGTCACGGAGGTTCAGCAGTTCCGGCAAGGAAACGCTGATACCTCGGTGGGGGCCCGGTTGGAGATCTGGCAGCTCGGCTTCAGGTATTTCGAGGAGCACCCCTGGACCGGTGTTGGCGTGGGGCAGTTTGCCCGCATCCTGCACGTGGCGCCTTACTGCGAGCTTCGTGCTGAATCGGTAGCCTGCGGTCTCGAGCACGCGCATAACGATGTGGTCGAGGCTGCGTCGACCACTGGAATCCCGGGGCTCCTGGTTATGCTTGGGCTTTTCCTGGTCCCAGCCGCACTGTTCTGGCGAGCCTTACGCGCTAGCCGCGCCGACCACAACGACCCTGGCGTGAGCTTAGCAGGCGCAGGGCTGGGCGTCGTGATGGCGTCGCTGATTTCGGGGTTGACCCAAGTGACGACCGCGCACCAGGCCAATGTTGTTTTCTACGCGGGCCTGATTGGGTTGCTTCTGGGGATGGCGGGGCGCGAATCTAGGACGCCGCGTCTCGTCAGTGCCAGTTAGCTGTAGGCCGTCAGGACCGCGGCGTAACGCCCGGGGCCAGGCTTTCGCGCCGGCCGCGTTCGCCGCGTGCCGGCTTCGGTGTGGTCGTCGCGCCCACGCTCGTCTTCCCCGGTAACTTGTACATCGCCCCCGGCGTCGACGTCAGCAGCGTATTGATCTGCACCACATCGTCCTCGGACAGCACGCCGGTGGAAGCCTTCAGGCGCATGCCGTTCATGATCGTGTCGTAGCGGGCCTTGGCCAGGTCGCGGCGGGTCTGGTACAGCTGCGCTTCCGCGTTCAGCACGTCGATGTTGATACGCACACCGACTTCGTAACCAAGCTGGTTCGACTCCACCGCGCTTTGCGCCGAGCGCTCGGCGGCCTCGAGTGCCTTGACCTGGGCCAGGCCGTTGTACACACCGGAATAGGTTTGCCGCGCGGTTTGCGCGGCGGTGCGGCGTGCGAACTCGAGATCGCTGGCGGCCTTGTCGGCAAGCGCCAGCGTTTCGCGCACGCGTGACTGGATAAAGCCGCCCGAGTAAATAGGAATGCTCAACTGCACGCCCACCACGCCGGAGTTATAGCGGCTGCCGACATTGCTGAGCTGCGTGGCCGTACCTTGCGCGTTGGTGTAGCCGTAGGACGCGACAAGATCGACGGAAGGCAGGTGACCGGACTTGGCCTTGTTCGTCTCGCGCTGTGCCGTTTCGAGGTTGTAGCCGGCGATGCCAACCTGCGGATTGGTTTGTTCGGCTTGCGACGCCCATGCATTGACGTCCGCCGGGGCGGGCCCCGGGATCACCGCTTCGGGCCGCAGGCCCAGCAGTTCGTCAACGGCCTTGCCGGTGATCTGCTGCAACGTGGCGCGGGTCACTTCGAGCGCGCTTTGATAGGCGATCTCCGTGGAAACGGCCAGGTCATAGCGGGCCTGTGCGTCATTGGTGTCGGTGATCGTTGCGGTGCCGACCTCGAAATTGCGCTTGGCCTGTTCAAGCTGCTGCGCGATGGCTTTCTTCTGCGCGCCGGCCAGATAGAGGTTGTCCTGTGCGGCCAGCACATCGAAGTACGCCTGCGACGCGCGCGTGATCAGGTCAAGCTGGGCCTGCTGGAACGTGACCTCGCCCGCCATGACGGCCAGTTCGCCCTGCTTGTAGGTTTCCCAGCGATCCCAGCGGAACAGCGGTTGCGTCAGCTGCAGAGCCCAGGTGTTCGCATTGAAGTAGCGGGTAACGTCGACCGGCGAAGAGTAGTCGGCCATGGTGCGTTGCACCCCGGCCGTGCCGAAGACTTGCGGCAGCAAGCCCGATCGGGCTTGCGGCAGTTTCTCGCGCGTGGCCAGCAGTTGGGCGCGTGCGCTGGCGAACTGAGCGTCATTGGCTTGCGCGTCGCGATACACCTGCAGCAGATCGGCCGCCCCGGCGGCAGGCAAGTGCAGCAGGGCGACTAGAGCAGCCGCGAGCGCCAGGGGTTTCCTGGCCGCACAGGGCACGGCGGAAAGCGCAAAACTCATGACATCTCCAGCACGGCCAGCGTGACTGCGCGGCCAATGTTCGGTTACATCGACGGGTGGTACGGCAAGAAACTACTGGGGTGCTGCTCGGCGCGGTTGACCCCGGGCGGTACGTTTTCCGCCCGGGATCCGTCCGGGGTCAGTACTGCGGGACGGACGGATCGACTTGCGTCGACCAGGCGTGAATGCCGCCGGTAAGGTTGAAAACCTTGGCATAGCCCTGACGCTCAAGGAAGTTCGCCACCTGCATGCTGCGCGCACCGTGGTGGCAGATGCAGACGATCTCGGCGTCTTCATCGAGCTCGTTCAGACGGGCCGGAATCTGACCCATCGGGATATGCGTGATGCCGGGCATCGCGGCGGTGCGGATCTCGATATCCTCGCGAACGTCCAGCAGCACCGGCTTGGCACGGCCGGCGTCAGCAAGCCATTGTGCGAGTTCTTGGGCGGAAATGACCTGCATGTCGGGTGTCCAGTCAGAACTTGAAGCGCGACGGCTGGGCGGCGCCTTCCAGCGGCTTGGCCAGCGTTTCGAACAGGTTGACCACCTGGTATTCGGTCTCGGATACGCGTGTGACGATGCGGGCTTCCATGACTGGGGCCTCACCAACGATTGCCGCGATACGGCCGCCGACCTTCAACTGGGACAGAATCGATTGCGGAATTTCCGGCACGGATGCCGAAATGCAGATCACGTCGTACGGTGCCGCTACGGCCCAGCCGCCGGCCGCGTTGCCTTCAGACACTTCCACGTTGGTGACGCCTGCATTGGCCAGGTTCTGGCGGGCCATTGCAACGAGTTCGGCGTGGATATCCACGGTCAGAACGTGACGGGCGCGGTTGGCCAGCAAGGCGGCCATGTAGCCGGATCCGGCACCGATTTCCAGCACGTTCTCATGCTTGCGCACGTTCAGGTCCTGCAGGAGACGTGCTTCAACGCGCGGCGCCAGCATGTTCTCGCCGCACGGCAGCGGGATCTCCATGTCGACGAAAGCCAGTGCGGCGTACGCCTGCGGCACGAACTGCTCCCGCTTGACCACGGCCAGCAGGTCCAGGATTTCCTGGTCGAGCACGTCCCACGGGCGGATTTGCTGTTCGATCATGTTGAAACGGGCTTTTTCGAGATCCATCTTGCCTTTCCTTCCAGATTCTTGCGGTGTTGCGCTGCCAATCAGCGCGCTGCGATGCTGTCGGCGCGGTCCGCGCTGTCGTTGCGGTTGATGCCGGGTGACGTCCCGACCGGTGCCGAAGCAGCCGCCCGCCGGGAAGTTACGCAAAAGCCTGCTATTTTACCCCTTCGCACCGGGTTGGAATGTTTACAAACCATTAGGATTGGGCGGCGGAGGGCGGATTCAGTGCCCTGGCAACGCCGGGGCGGGATCGTGCTGGCATTCATTGGTCCGGCTCCTCCGGAAGTGCCTGCGCGGAGGCTTGTTCTGCCAGCATTTCGTCCCGGATTCGCTCCCACACGAACGGCCCGTGAGGTGGCGCCAGCGGAACATCGCGTGCCTGGCCGGTGGTCAGGCCAAACAGCAGTACATGGAGCAACTGGTCGACGAATGCGTCGGGGTCGATGGCCGGCCTGTTGAGCTGGCTGAATGCACTGCGCCACAGCATCAGGAAGACCAGCGGCGCGCAGATCAGCGTGGTGGTGGGGTTGGCCGGCGCGGCGCGGAACTCTCCGCGAGCCACGCCGCGGGCCAGCACGCGCGCGAACATTTCGTCGCCAGGGCCCATGACCTCGTCCTGGTAGAACTGGGCGATATCCGGGAACGTATGTGACTCGGCCATGATCAGCTTGGTCAGGCCGGCCACGGGCGTCGAGCCAATCAGGCCCCACCAGCCGAGCAGCAGCTCGCGCAGCAGTTCGGGGGTGGAACCTTCGTAGGTGTCGACCAGGTCGGCGCCTCGCGCAAGCGCCGGCACCATGTTCTCGCGGACCACGGTCTTGAACAGTTCTTCCTTGTTCGCGAAGTATAGATAGACCGTGCCCTTGGATACCCCGGCCGCGGCCGCGACATCCTCCAGCCGCGTGGCCGCATAGCCGCGCTCGACAAACAGCTCCAGCGCAGCGGCCACCAGCTCTTGGGGGCGGGCGGCCTTGCGCCGGTTCCAGCGCCGGGCGTCGGGGTCTTTCTTGGGTAGTGCGGAGGTCACGGGTGTGCGGAAGTGGCGATGTTCCTGTCGCGCGTTGCGGCAGGAGCCAAATTAATAACCTTTGGGTCAGTAATGTAGGGGAGCCGTTACATATGGTCAAGCGGACCCGCCGGAATTGAGTGCGCCATACATCTCATGTTGCCCTTTGTTGCAGGTGCCAGTGCTGCGGTGAGGCACAATTGCGGCTTTCTCCGGCCCACCCCGGGTCCGTTTTGGATTCCGAACCCTGCCGTATTGACGGCAGTTGCCGCTCAAACTTCACCATGACATGCCAGTCTGACCTCTCGTGCCGCGCAGGCTGCGGCGCCTGCTGTATCGCACCGTCGATCACGTCCGCGCTGCCAGGCATGCCGCAGGGCAAGCCGGCCGGTCAGCCATGCGCCCAGTTGCTGCCCGACATGCGCTGCGCAGTGTTCGGGCAGCCCGAGCGGCCTGCATTCTGTGGCGGCCTGCGGCCCTCGGGCGAGATGTGTGGCGATTCGCGCGACGAGGCGCTCGTGTGGTTGACGCGGCTGGAGGCCATGACCGCGCCGGTATCCCATCCGGGTGGCGGCCGTATTTGATGGAGGTTGAAGGATGATTGCGATGACGCGCCGGCGCTGGCTGGCTGCAGCAGGTGTTGCCGCGCTGGCCACGGCAGCCTGGCTTGGCGGCTGCAGCGTGTTCCGCGACGAGTACACCTTCTCGCAAAGCCAGTTGCAGACGGCACTGGAGAAGAAGTTTCCGTTCAACAAGCGGTACATGGAGCTGTTCGACATCCAGCTTGCCAACCCGCAGCTCACGCTGGACGCCGCGCGCAACCGCGTGACGGTGGCGTTCGATGCGACGATCGACAATCGCCTGTTCTTCCGGCAGCCGCTGACGGGGCGCTTCGCGCTCGACAGCGCGTTGCGATATGACCAGCCATCGCGATCGGTCGTGCTGCAGGACCCCGAGGTCAAGCAGTTCGACGTACAGGGGCTGCCGAGCCAGTTTTCACGCCAACTCAATGTACTTGGCGGTATCCTCTCGGAGCAGTTGCTGCAGGGCTATCCGCTATATACGTTCAAGCCCGAACAGCTTCGGCTGGCTGGCACCAACGTCGAGCCCGGTACAATCACGGTCTTGCCGGACGGTATCAACGTCAAGATTAATCGGCCGTAAATCCGGATCAACAATAATGCGTGCGCCCGCGCTGTGCCGGCGGGTTTTGTGCTGACTTTTTTCGCGCCTCCCTTTTCTGATTCCGCATGGATATTGCACTCGCCCTGAAAGCCGTCATCCTTGGCATTGTCGAAGGACTGACTGAGTTCCTGCCTATCTCCAGTACTGGCCACCTGATTCTTGCGGGGCAATTGCTCGATTTCAACGACGAAAAGGGCAAGATTTTCGAGATCGTGATCCAGTTTGGCGCGATCCTGGCCGTTTGCTGGGAATTCCGCCATCGCATCGGCGCCGTGATCAGCGGCCTGACCAGCGACGTCACATCGCAGCGCTTCGCCATCAACGTGATCGTGGCCACGATGCCTGCCATCGTACTGGCGCTGGTGTTCGGCAAATGGATCAAGGCCCATCTGTTCAACCCGATCACGGTGGCGACGGCCTTTATCGTTGGCGGCGTAGTGATCCTGCTGGCCGAATGGCGCGAGGCGCGGCGCGGCACGGTGTCGCGTCCGCAAGGCAACGCGCTGCTGGAGGCCGCCAAGGCCGGAGCGCCGCGCATCGAATCCGTCGACGACCTGAACTGGCGCGACGCGCTGAAGGTTGGCTTGGCCCAGTGTTTTGCGCTGGTACCTGGCACGTCGCGTTCCGGCTCGACGATCATCGGCGGCATGCTGTTCGGGCTGTCGCGCCAGGTGGCCACCGAGTTCTCGTTCTTCCTGGCGATTCCCGTGATCTTCGGCGCCACGGTCTACGAACTCTACAAGGCGCGTGCGCTGCTGTCCGCCGACGACCTCGGTATTTTCTCGGTGGGCTTCGTATTCGCGTTCCTGTCGGCGTTCATGTGTGTTCGCTGGCTGCTGCGCTTTGTGGCTACCCACGATTTCAAGCCGTTCGCGTGGTACCGGATCGCCTTCGGGATTATTGTGCTGGTGACGGCGTGGACGGGTATCGTGTCCTGGCACGCCTGATGGCTTGATGACGAGCGCCAGAATGCAAAAGAGGGGCAGTCGCCCCTCTTTTTTCATGGTTCTTCCGGCTTACCTTTTCCGGCTTATTTCTTCCGGAACACGACGTCCCACACCCCGTGACCAAGGCGCAGGCCGCGCTTCTCGAACTTGGTCACCGGCCGATAATCGGGCCGTTCTGCAAATCCACCGTCGGCCTTCGACGTATTCTCCAGCGCCGACTCACCGGACAGCACCTCGACCATCTGGTGCGCATACTCTTCCCAATCTGTTGCGCAGTGAATATACCCGCCCGACTTGAGCCGGCTGGTAAGCAGCTTCACGAGCGGCGGCTGCACAAGGCGGCGCTTGTTGTGGCGCTTCTTGTGCCAGGGGTCGGGAAAGAAAATATGCACGCCATCGAGCGAGTCCTCGGCAAGCATGTGTGCGACGACTTCGACGGCGTCGTGCGGCATGATGCGCACGTTCTTCAGGTCACGTTCCCCGATCAGCTTGAGCAACGCGCCGACACCAGGTTCATGCACCTCGCAACCGAGGAAGTTGTCTTGGGAACGCAGGCCGGCGATATGGGCCGTCGTCTCGCCCATGCCGAAGCCGATCTCAAGAATCGACGGTGCCTGACGCCCGAACGTGGCCGCCCAGTCCAATGGCTCCGGCTTGTAGGGGACGATGAACTGCGGGCCCAACTCGTCGATTGCCCGCTGCTGCCCCGTGGACGTGCGCCCGGCGCGCCTGACGAACGAACGAATCCGGCGCGGGTGCGCAACATCGTCGCCCGGGTTGGGGGTGTCGTTGGAAGCGTCAGCGGACTGTCCGGAAGCGCCTTCGGCGTCGTCGCCCGGCACCGGCTCGGTATTGATGTCTTGGGGAAGCATGGCAACAAAAAGCCGCCGGGCGGACTGCCGGTCATCGCGTCAACCGGGTGCCAGAGGCGGCTTGTGTAGTGAGAGTGGAGCGGGCGATGGGAATCGAACCCACGTCTTTAGCTTGGGAAGCTAAGGTAATAGCCATTATACGACGCCCGCGAACCGGCAATTCTATGCGGGAATCCGGGGTTGGCGCAAGCATGTGATGTGGGCGCTGCATGTCAAGCGGGCAGTCACCATTGCCTGGCTTGTCGGGTTTGCCTGGCCTGCAGGCTATGCCAACCTGTGGTCCGTACCCTTCGACAGGAGGGCGAATTCCTGTAGCGATTGACCGTTATGCATGACGAACCGAGGCCCTTTGGCTCGGAGCTGCGCGCGACCTTGCAGCGAGCGGCCGGCGCCAGGCTTGACGTCGTGGATTGCCCAAGCGCATGCCGTTGCAGCAGTCTGGATGGCCCCTGCATGGATCGCTGCTGTTGCCTCAAGCATGGATTACACCTATGCAAAAATCCTTTGAAATCAGTCTATTATTTGTAACGTAATTACAGATTATTAATTTTACGACGATGTACACAGATGCTCGATGGACCCCGGTGAGGCAAGCGCAACCAAGCGTGCATCGCGTTCCGAGCTAATAAACAAGGCGCCTCCACGGGCTCCTGAAAGCACAAAAACCTCATCGCGCTCCAAGAATGCTTTCCTCTATTCGCACAAAGATCCAGGTCATCTCTACCGCCATCGTCGTGAGTGCGCTTGCACTGACGGCTGGTGCTACCTACGTCATCGTCCGGGATAGCAACCTGGAAACGATCCGGCAAAACCTTGATGCCATTGCATCCGGCAATGCGCTCGCGCTGGACGAGTGGGCTGCCGGGAAAGCCACGATGGTGGCTGCCGCTGCGGAGCAGATTGCCCCGGGGGATCCACGCGGTATCGTTCGCCAACTGCAGAAGGCCGGCGCGTTCCCGATCACCACGGCCGGCTGGCAGGACAAGTCCTTTGTTGCAAGCAAGGATCAGATGCCGGAGGGCTTCGATCCGACCGCACGCCCCTGGTACAAGGAAACCCTGGGGGCAGCCAAACCGATCGTGACGAAGCCATACGCTGACGCGACGACCGGCAAGCCGTTTGTCTCGTTCGCCGCGCCCATCGTGCGCAGCGGCGTCATCGAGGGCGTGGTGTCTGCAGTCGTGTCTCTGGATGGTGTGCGCGATGTCGTGACTGCGGTGCACCCGACGCCGGAGAGTCTTGGCTTCGTGGTCGACCGCGATGGCAACGTCCTGGCACACCCGGACGCGAAATACATTCGCAAGCCTGCTTCAGAACTGTCGCAAGCATTGACGCCCGAGGCTGTGGCGTTGCTGGGAAATGAAACCAGGCCGCTCGAGGTGGAACTCGATGGCCGGACGAAGCTGCTTCAGGCCAAGCCGATTCGTGGCACCAACTGGAAGCTCGTAGTGGCGCTGGACAAGGCTGAAGCCACAGCAGCCTTGAACGGCGTGCTCAAGACTTCGATTCTGGCCATTGTGCTGCTGGCGGGGGCTGCTGCCGCATTGAGCGGGGTATTCACGGCGCAAGCGTTCCGCAGGTTGTCGGAAGTCCGTGACGCGATGAATGAAATTGGCGCGGGCGGCGGCGATCTGACCCGACGTCTGCCAAGCGTAGGCCGGGACGAAGTGACTCAAATCGCAACGTCTTTCAATACCTTTGTCGAAAAGGTTAGCGGCACATTGTCCAGGATTCGAAGCGGCAGCGAATCCGTGAAGGTTGCTACCAAGGAGATCGAGGCAGGCAATCAGGACCTCTCCCGTCGTACCGAAATGGCGGCTAGCAACCTTGAGGAGACCGCAGCTTCGCTGTCGGAGCTGACGGCTTCGGTGAGGAGATCCGCGGAGGCGACTGTGCAGGTCACACGGCTTGCCTCGTCAGCCAGCGAGGCGGCGACGAGAGGCGGCGAGGTCGTGTCCGGCGTTGTGACGACGATGGAAGACATCGCCCGGTCGTCATCGAGGATTGGGGAGATTATCGGTGTCATCGACGGCATTGCGTTTCAGACCAATATCCTCGCACTGAATGCGGCAGTCGAGGCTGCGCGCGCGGGCGAGCATGGCAAGGGCTTTGCGGTGGTCGCCAGCGAGGTGCGGAGCCTTGCCCATCGAAGTGCCACGGCGGCCAGGGAAATCAAGGCGCTGATCGAAGCGTCCGAAGTCGGCGTACGGTCCGGGGCCCAGCGGGTGCAGGCGGCCGGAGACGTCATGACGGAAATCGTCGACGGCATTCGCCAGGTCTCCTCGATCATCTCCGAAATCAGCGCTTCCATGAGCGAGCAAAGCGCGGGTCTCGGTCAAATCAATCAGGCAGTCGAGGAAATGGAGCAAGCAACGCAGCAGAACGCCGCTCTGGTGGAGCAGGCGGCCGCAGCTTCTTCGCTTCTGGACGAGCAGGCAAGCAACCTTGCCGAGGCTGTTGCCGAGTTCAAGCTGGACACAGCGATGGCCTGATCCCGGCGGCGCCAGCGATCGTGTAGCTGCTGCGGCATCGATTTGCCAAGGCAGCTCTTATCTCCCCTGGTCCCGGGATTCCACAAATACCGGTTGGTCATGTCCTTTGCGTAGAGGAGGCTGCGCAACGGCTGGCAAAAGCCGCACCGGCCCGACAGGGCCAATTGCCTCCATTCACTCATTTTGTAAAACCAATCAGACAAGGAAAACATGAGGCTCAAACTGTTCGCCATTTCCGCTGGACTCCTTGCATCGGCCGGGGCGTATGCCCAATCAAGCGTGACGCTTTATGGAGTCATTGACGTCGGTGTCGAATACCTTAACAACGTCCCGAATGCAGCCAAGTCCAGTTCCAGTCTGGTGGCCATGCAATCGGGCAACCAGGCGGGGTCGCGCTGGGGCATTCGCGGAGTAGAAGACCTGGGCGGCGGACTGAAGGGCATTTTTACCTTGGAGAGTGGCTTTTCCGTTGATGATGGAAAGATGGCCCAGGGTAGTCGGCTGTTCGGTCGCGCTGCCTTCGTGGGCTTGCAAAACCAGTGGGGTCAGCTGACCCTCGGACGCCACGCGACGCCGTTCTGGGACTTTGCAGGTGCATTCGACCCGATGGGCAACGCAGCCCGCTTCGCAATCGGCGCTCAGGACCCGTTCATGCTCGGCCAGCGCGCGGACAATTCGGCCAAATATATCGGCACCTTCGGCGGCCTGACCCTGACCGGCCTGTACAGCTTCAACTACAACAACACGGAAGTCCCTGGCAACTTCACCAATGGCCGCGAGTACTCGCTGATGGCTGTCTACGCTGCCGGCCCATTCTCGGTCGGCGCCGTGTACGATCAGACCAACCAGTCCTCCACCGCAGCACTGGCGACCAGCCAGTTGATCCGACGCGCGTCGTTGGCCGGCACGTATGCTTTTGGTCCGGCCAAACTCTATGCTGGCTACCGTTATGCGCACTCTTTCAATGGCGCTTCTCTGCCAGGTGCTGCCGGTGCCACGAATACCTATGCCAACCTCGCCTGGGCCGGCCTGGGCTATCAGGTAACACCGTCCGTCTCGCTGACCGGCGCGGCGTACTACCAGAACCTCGCTTCCGCTCACGTCGGCAACCCCTGGCAATTCGTAGCTACCGCCGACTACGTCTTCTCGAAGCGAACCGACTTGTACGCATCGCTGTCGTACGCGCTGAATCGCAATTCTCGCTCAGCGCTTGGCGTGAACGGGTTCAACGATGTGCTCGGAGCGTCTTCGAATGAGCAGGTGGTGCCCGGTAAAAATCAATTTGGCGCCGTAGTCGGCATTCGTCACAAGTTCTGAGCGGTCAGAGGGTTACGCAAGCAGCCCGGTTTTGCCGGGCTTTTTTCTGTGCGCCCAGCATGGGCGCACTCCTGCGGGTGTAAGTCCCGTCGTAAGTTGATCACTGCGAACGAAGTGAAACGCAACTGCACGAGGGCAACCAAGTGTGGGGAGGAAGCGTGGAGCGTAAATCGTGAGCCGATGAACA
>JAFAJB010000015.1 GCA_019236395.1 Cupriavidus sp. | reverse complement strand
ACGCGCGCGGCATGCAGCACGGCCGCGTGGGTCACCATGACGCCCTTCGGCCTTCCAGTGGTGCCGGAGGTGGAGATGATCGCCGCGACGCGTTCGGCCTCACTGCCTTGTTCGGCGACCGCCTCAAGGCGCACGTCGCTGTGCATGAGTCCGTCAAGCGTCGATGACCGGGCCTGGTGGCGCCGGGCATGGGTCATCGCCGCCTCCGAAACCGCCGTGGTGAAGTAGATCAGGCGCGCATCGACCAACTGCGCAAAGGCATCGACTTCGCCGGCGGCCATGCGGGCATTGACTCCGCAGGACCAGGCGCCGACGCGACTGCAAGCGAGCAGCAAGGCGATATGCTCGGTGCAGTTTTCCGTCACGATTACCACCCGATCGCCGGGGCGCACCCCCAGGGCTACCAGCTCCGCCTCCAAGGCGCAGGCCATCGCGCCGACCTCGGCATAGGTCACAGTGCGATCGCGGAGATGGATGAACTCGCGGTCGGGCTCACTCGCGAGCCACGGCTCGAGGAGTTCGTGGATGCGGCTTGGATTCATGGGTTCTCCAAAAGGAAACAGACTGCGGCGCGATGAGTTGCCTGGATCGGCAATGCGCCGTGGCGGACCAGTGCCATCAGCCGAACACATTCAAGGCATGCCGGGCAATGGCGATCTTGAGAACGTCGGTCGGCCCATCGGTGATCAACATGCTGCGCTGATCACGCCAGAACTTCTCGATCGGCAGTTCGGTCGAGAGTCCGATACCGCCGTGGAGTTGCATGCATCGATCTGCGGCTTCAAAGGATTTGCTGTCACCGAAATTCTTCGCCATGTAAGCTTCCGTGCGAATGTCCTCGCCGCGATCGTGTTTCCACGCCGCGTGCCTGACCATCAGTTCGAGCTGATGCCACTCGAGGTAGGAATCGGCAATCGACCATTGCACGCCTTGCCGTTCAGCAAGCGGCTTGCCGAAGGTCACCCGCTCCTTCGCGTAGCTCGCGGCCAGCTCGAGACAGCGCTCCATCACCCCGCAGGCCCTGGCGCCGTGACGTACGCGAAGTACGGTGAGCACCTTCTGTGCGTGCTTGAAGCCTTCGCCTTCGGCGCCGATGCGGTTTTCCACCGGCACCCTGACATCGTCGAAGGCGATTTCCCAAGGCGTGTCGTCGACCAGCATCTTCTGCGCGCGCAGCAGTTTGACCCCGGGAGATTTCATGTCGACGATGAAGGCAGAGATCCCGCCGTGCGAGCCCTTTGTGCGGTCAGTCGCGGCCATCAGTTGCGCATAATCGGCATCGGCCGCGCCGGTGATGAAGCGCTTGAAACCGTTGATCACGTAATGATCGCCGTCGCGCACGGCGGTGGTCTTCATGCCCCCGGGGTCGGAACCCGCATCGGGCTCGGTCTGGGCAAAGCACCATTTCAATTCGCCGCGCAGTGTCGGCAAGAGAAAGCGCTCCTTTTGCGCAGCGTCGAGTTCATAGAGCACGGGGTACACCGTCGCGCCGAACGGATTGATCGCCCGCACCGGCAAGGCCACCGTGCGGGCGAGTTCCGACCACACGATGGTCTTGGCGAGCAGGCCGAAGCCCAGTCCGCCGTACTCGACTGGCACATCGAACTTGTCAAGTCCCAGTTCTTTCCCGAACGCATCGACGCGGGCACGCAGTTCGGGAATCAGCTTGTCGTCCTTGCGAGCGGTGAGTTCGGCCGGAATGAGCTCCTGATTCACAAAGCGGCGCAGCGAATCCTTCAGCATGCGCAGTTCTTCCGGTAACGCAAAATTCATCATATCGTTTCCGTCCATACCCATTTCCTGTCTGCGCCGCTGCGTGCGCGCACGGCGACGGCGTGCACGCAGCTGCCGTTGGTCGCGCTGGTAGCCTCAGCGCGATGAATTCGACTCGATGTACTGGTTGAAGAAGGTCACCATCCCCGGCGGCAATGTTTTCAGTTCGACAATGACGCGCTCGCCGTCGGCACCAAGGACGAAATGTGACGGCGCCAGCGCTGCCCTTTCGTACTGCGCGATGAATTCCGGATCCTTCGCCATCCTTTCCACGGCGCCGCGCAGTTCAGCGACGGCAGCATCGGGGGCATTGGGCGGCATGAAGATCACCCGCGGCGTGCGCGAGATCCTGTTCAGGAACTGCAGCGCTTCCCACTTCGCACCGCCAGGGTTCGCATTGGCGCCGTGGATTGCGCGATAGACCTCCAGGAAGGTGGGCACATCGGGCAGGTTGGGACTGCGGTTGCCATCGCCGCGCTCGTATTGGAGGAGCGGAATCGCGAGACCCTTGTCCACCATATTGGGTTTGGCAAAGGAGTTGTAGCCGGGCAAGGAATTACTGACCAACTGGATGTCGCCTTGGAGCATCGCTGTATCGGCCTCACGCGTCCCCTTGTAGCCGGTGATGATCCGGTATTTGGCGCCGAGCAGATCAAGGGCTAGACTCTGGCGCAACGCCGACCAGTCCGAACCGTTCGAAAGCACGGCGGCGCGAAACGTATTGACTTTGGCAATGTCGGCAGGTTTGGCGATACCCGGGGCGGTGTCACGCCGAACGTAAAGCAGGTTTGTCTGCTCCATGCCGGCAATGAACTTCAAATCGTTGAATTGGACCCGCAAGTTCGGGTTTTTCAAGATCTGCTGCATCGGGTCCCAGGTAAAGAAACCGATGTTGAGCTTATTCGTCTCGGAGACGTCGCCGAGTTGGTTCTCGCCGATCATGCCGCCGGCGCCGGCGACGTTGCGAACGACGACACCGCTGGTGCCTTTCAGAAAGCGCGGCAGATGTTGCGCAAAAACGCGCCCCTCCAGGTCGGTGGGCCCGCCCACCGAGTAATTGACAATCACATTGACCACGCGGCCGGCAAATTCTTGCGCATGCGCAATACCCGTGCCAGCGCAGAGCATCGCCAGGGCGCAGGCAACGCTGCGAAGTTCAGTCATCAGACGCATCCTTCAAACCTCCCAATAGTCGACATGAAGTGAATCGCGATGCCTGCAGCTCCGCTGATCGAGTCTGCATGCGTCGCGGGCACAACGAATCGCCTGGCGCGATCCAGCTCTTCTCCGTTTCGCGGTCAGAAGGCGGCGTGAATCGGAATCACCGAAGAGTCCGCCACGCGCGACCCCGCAAAGCCGCGCACTACCCCAACCTGCGTCCTTGGACGCGCATGCAATGAAGGCCCATGGCCTGCACGGACTCCTCGACCAGCCTGGCGAGATCGTCGCTTGGATGAACACTAATCCGCGTGATTAACTCCGAACGTCCTATAGAGGTGTCGGAAGCATAGAGCTTGTTTTGATGACTTTCTTCTAGGGATATCCATAAGTCCTACATAGGATATAGTCGGGCACGGCGCATGGCACAGACGGCGGCGCGCCTGGTCGACCACGTCATCCCGATGTGCCGGTGCGCCAGTGGGTGCTGTCACTGCCCATCCCTCTGAAGCGGTCGCTTGTATGCGCTGCTACAAGCGAGGCCCTCTTGCAGCAATGCCGAATGGCGTGCGCGTGGGGATGACGCTACAAGATGTAGGCAAGCGGTTGCGCGTCAGGATCAGGCGGGCGGACCCTGACAATTGGGTATGGACACCCTCGTTGTGCGAACAGGGGCCGAATCGATTGCGTTCTTGTTGGCCCGTTGTTCCCGCCTGAACCGCGGAAGCGGTTTGGTTTGTGGCGGATCCGGGCGGCCCCGCACTTCGCCACAAGTCAGAAGTGAGGGCTGTTCATCGTTGCGCGGCGGGAGCGATCAGTGCGTCATCAGGACCGGCACGGTCATCGACGAGAGGATCGTGCGTGTCACACCGCCCAGCAGTAGTTCGCGGAACCTGCCATGGCCGTAGGCACCCATGACAATGAGGTCGGCGCCGATGTCCGAGGCACGCGAGAGAATCAGTTCGCCGATCGCCAGATCGTTGGCGGCCGGCTCGTTCTCGATCTCCACCTGGGCGCCGATATCCGACAGCAGCCGGGCTGCCGAGGAGGCCGGCGCGGCGTCGGTGCGCAGGCTGTGCATCGATGCGTTGGCATGGAGCAGATGAACACGACTGCCGACCAACAGCGGCAAGGCATCGTGCAGCGCACGCGACGCCTCGCGCCCGCCGTCCCAGGCCAGCAGCGTGCGTGAGCCGATCGTCGGGAACTGACCCGTGTAAGGGATCACCAGCACCGGCCGGCCTGACTCCAGTACCAGCGATTCCAGAAACTGCGGCGCGACGAAGCTTTCCGCATCGCCCTCATCAAACTGGCCAGCCACGACCAGACCCGCCTCGTGAATCTCGCGCAGCGTCTTGGCGACAGGTTCGCCCTCTACCGCACGCCATTCGGCTTGCAAAGTCTGGTCAGCCATGGCCTGCTCGAAGCGCTGCCGTACGCAGTCGCGCTGATGCCGCCGGTGTTCCAGGTCCTCCTGCAGGCATTTGGCCGCGTGATCCATGCGATAGAACCAGTCCGGGTCCGGCGAGAACATCGTGCAAAGCCCGACCAGGCGGCACTGGTGCGCCAAGGCAAGGCGCGCCGCGATGTCCAGTCGAACGCCGGCGCGTGCGCTGGCATCCTGATGGACGAAGATACTCGTATACCCAAGCATGATCCCCTCCTTCGCCCCAGGACTGAACCTGGGCCAGTCAATGGGACATCAGCAACGGCACCGGCGAGCTCCGCAACAGGGTGCGCGTTGTGCCACCCATGACGAGTTCGCCGAGTCGAGAGTGCCCATAGCCGCCTGTTACAAGCAGGTCAGCGGATTCATTGCGCACGATACGCAGCAGGCTGTCCGCAGGCGATGCGGCTTCGTCGATGCGCAGTGTTGCCCCGATGCCGTGCTGAGCCAGCCAGCGGACCGCGTCTGCCGCACCGTGCTCCCCGGGGCCAGAGCCGCTCACAATCACCTGGAGGATCACGCGCGAAGCCAAGACCAGCAGCGGCATGGCATCGGCCACTGCACGCGCGGCTTCGCGCCTGCCGTCCCAGGCCACTACGACGGTACCTCCGGGGACGAGGCTGGTTCCCGGCGGCATCATCAGGATCGGGCGGCCGGCGTTGAGCAGCGCATACTCGGCCGGGGTCGCCATCAGCATGGGCGTATCGTGCGTCAGCGCGGGCGGCGGCGGCAGGATCAGGTCGCTGGCGGTGCCTCGTGTAGCGAGCGCCCAGCCGGACTCCTGTTCGACCACAATATGCGAGGTGTCAATGCCTCGGCCGCGCCGGGCAACTGCCGCATCGAGCGCCGAGGCATCGGCCTGCCGCAGGTTGTTCAGCATGTCATCACGCATCTTCTGGTAACGCGCGGCCTCATCCCCTGCACTCCGGTATGGGTCGAGCAAGGTACCCGTGGCGGTCAGGCCGACGATCCGGGCGGTAAAGAGCGATGCCAGGGTCAGCGCGGCATCAAGTCGGGCGTCGCGTGCTGCATCGGCGGCAAGATCGACCAGAATGGTTTTGAAATCCATGGATGCTCCGGAACGGGCTCAAAGGGGCTCAAACGGGATGACGATAACGTATCGTTCACTCTAATCGGCGAAGGTGTGCTGTACTTGCTCTAAGTCAAATATATGGCCGCCCGAAAGCCAAACATTGTTGTCAGGCAACACCAAGGAGGACGCATCGTGAGCACAACCATGCATGCCATGGTGTTCGACGGCACCAACCCTACCCTGCAGTTGCGAACGTTGCCGATACCGGAACCAGGTCTCGGAGAAGTGAGAGTGTGTGTATCGGCCTGTGGCATCTGCCGCACCGATCTGCACGTAGTGGACCGGGATCTGCCACACCCGAAGCCGGATCTTGTGCCCGGGCACGAGATCGTGGGCTACATCGATGCGCTGGGTCCGGGAGTGGCGGATCTCGCCATCGGGGACCGTGTTGGCGTCCCGTGGCTCGGCCATACGTGCGGGCATTGCACCTATTGCCTCGGTGGCCACGAAAACCTTTGTGATACGCCGCTTTTTCACGGATACACGCGCGATGGCGGTTACGCCGAGTTTGTTGTGGCGGACGCCAGCTACTGCTTTCGCATTCCCGATCGATACGACGACGAGCATGCGGCGCCACTGCTTTGCGCGGGGCTCATTGGCTACCGGACGTTGCGCATGGCAGGCGATGCGCGCCGGGTGGGGATTTACGGATTCGGCGCGGCGGCTCATATCGTCGCGCAGATCGCGGTGGCCGAAGGGCGTACGGTCTATGCCTTCACCCGCCCAGGCGATTCGGCGGCGCAGCGCCTGGCGGCCGACGTCGGCGCTGCCTGGGCCGGGGCCAGTACGGAAGCGGCACCCGAACTGCTCGATGCCGCGTTGATCTTCGCGCCGGTTGGAGCCCTGGTGCCGGTAGCCCTGTCTGCCCTCGCCAAGGGCGGCATCGTGGTCTGCGGCGGCATCCACATGAGTGACATCCCATCGTTCCCCTATCGCCAACTATGGGAGGAGCGCCGCATTGTGTCGGTAGCCAATCTGACCCGCGAGGATGGTCACGGCCTGATGCGTGTTGCGGCCGCAACGCCGCTACAGGTTCATACCAGACCGTACGCGCTCCAAGAGGCGAATGCGGCGCTCGACGACCTGCGCGCCGGCCGGCTGGCAGGTGCCGCCGTGCTTCGCATCGGTAACTTTTTGTCTGTCAGGTAAACCTGACACACTCATTCCAGATCCTGACGTTGGTCTCAGCCGACGCTGATTTCGGTCGTTGCGATGCCCGCCCATACTCCACGCGTACGGGGAATTATCAGATTAAAGAGTAAAGAGGCTTGATTCAGCGCATATGCCTGACAGGCTCAGGGGAGAGCATCATGTATGACGCAGTTGAGGCAGCGAACCTCGAGACCGCGGTTGGTATTGGGGGTATGCAGCCGGCCCCGATTTCAGGCTCTGGCGGCGCACGGCAGTTTCCTGCTCGATGCAACGGATGCGGCCTGCGCAAGCTCTGTATTGCTTCATCCCTCGATCCCGAGGAGCTCCCGCAACTGGAGGCCGTGGTCAGTCACTGGCGCATGGTGCATCGTGGTGAGTCCCTGTTCCGGGCCGGCGACCGTTTCCAGAGTCTCTATACCGTTCGCTCGGGATCGCTGAAGACCGTGGCAAGCCATGCCGGCGGTCATGAGCATGTGACCGGCTTCTTCCTGCCCGGCGAAACCGTCGGTCTTGGCGCCATCGGCGAAGGCGAATACGACTGCGATGCAATTGCCCTGGAAGACAGCGCCGTTTGCGTTCTTCCGTTTGCGCCGCTTGAATCGCTGTGCCGCGACGTAAAGAGCCTGCAACAGCATTTCCACAAGATGCTGAGCCGTGAAATCCTCCGCGAGTCCAAGCAGATGATCCTGCTTTCGGGCATGACGTCCGAACAGCGGGTTGCGGCATTCCTGATCAACGTATCAAACCGGTTGCAGGAACGCGGCTATGCCTCGCGCGATTTCACGCTGCGCATGACCCGCGAAGAAATCGGCAGCTACCTGGGCATCAAGCTGGAAACCGTCAGCCGCACGTTCTCGCGCTTCCAGCGGGAGGGTCTGATCCGCGTGGACGGCAAGCGCATCGAGCTGTTCGATATCGAGGCACTTGCTGCGATCTGAGCGGCCAGTCGGTCAGTTATAAAGAACTACCGGGCGCGTCCAGTCCTCGATTCTTACGCCTGGATAGGCTTCAAAGTCACGCACGTTGTTGGTGACTACCGTAGCCCCGACAGCAAGCGCGTGCGCTGCGATCAACCGGTCCAGAGCATCCGCCTGCCGCTTGCGCACCGCAGCGCGGATGGCGCCGTATGCCTGCGCCGCTGTTGCCGTCAGGGGCAGCACCGGGACCCGCGCCACCAGCGCGCGTAGCGCAACGCGTGCTCTCCAGGGTTCCGCGGATACCGTGACACCGTACTCCAACTCGGCAAGCGTTATTGCGGAGAGCACGACTTCGCCTTCACGGCATTCGGACAATCTCAAGGCAACCTGTGGTGGCTGGTCTTTCATCAGGTAGACGCACATGTTGGTGTCGAGCATATAGGTCGGCATCAGATGGCCTCCCTGTCTGCCTGCTCCTGGCTACCGCGGCCGTCAACCAGGAAGTCAGCAGGAAAGGCGGCGAACACGTCAAGCAGCCCGGTCAGGCGCCTGCGGCTGGAAGGGATGCGGATCTCATCATCGGCGTTATCGGCCTCCGCAGGGATATCAGTTTCCGTGGCAGCCAGATCTTCAGGAATCAGGATGGACTGGCCGATTCCATTTTTCAGAAGATTCGATCGATGCATGGATTACCTCCTGTGCTTGGGGAATGCACGTAGTATCTCCAGCAACGGAGGGCGTGGGCCGTGTGTGTGCGAAATAGACCAATTGTTCACGCAATCACAGGAGTCTGTCGCTGAAATGCATCGGGGGCGCGCAGTTGCTATTCCCGAGCCTCCCGGCGTACGGCCTGCGGTGGCATCCCGAAACCTCGTACGAATGCCTCGCGCATATGCCTCCGGTCGCGGAAACCGGTCTCGCGCGCCACGACTTCCAGCGGATGGCGGCTCTGCTCGATCATCAGGCGTGCCGCCTCCAGCCGCAGGTTCTCGATGGCCCTGGCCGGAGACAGGCCCGTTTCCGCAGTGAATACGCGGCTGAACTGGCGCGGGCTCAGATTTGCGGTCTCCGCCAGCGCCTCGACCGTCAGCGGCTGGCTCAGGTTCTTTCGCGCATAGTCGAGTGCGTTCTGAATGCGATCGGACTTCGGCGCCATATCCAGCAGTTCCGAGTGCTGGGACTGTCCACCCGAGCGCCGCTGGTGCATCACGAGCTTGTGAGCGACCGAACGCGCGATCTCGGCGCCAAGGTCTTTTTCGACCATCGCCAGCGCCAGGTCGAGTCCGGCGGTCATGCCGGCCGACGTCCAGATCGGGCCGTCGACAATGTAGATGCGGTCGTCCTCCACCTGGATGGCGGGGTGACGCCGCTGCATGTCTCGAGCGAAGGCCCAGTGGGTGGTGGCGCGCCTTCCGTCGAGCAGATTGGCTTCCGCCAGCACGAATGCGCCGGTACAGATCGACGCCATCCGCCGTGCCCGCGGCACCGCCCTGCGGACGAACTCGAGCACCGGCTCCGGCGTGTGTTGTTCCACAGGATTCCCAACTCCCGCCAGCATCCAGGTGTCGATGGTCACACGCGTCGTGGCCGGGCGCGTATCGACCGTCATTCCCAGCGACGAGACAACGGGGCCGCCCTCGATCGAATAGTTGTCGATGCGATAGAAGGTCTCGCCGGCCACAAGGTTCGCGTACTCGAAGACACTCTGCGTGGCCAGCGCCATGACCTGGAAACCGTCCGTCAACAGGAAGCCGATGCGGTGCATGGTTCGCCTCCTCGGGCATATGGCATAAAACATAACCATAAACGTCATTTCGGTCATGATCAAGTCGCCCTACGATGCAGCACATGGATTCATCGAATTGCCGAATCCACCCATCGCAATGACATCGCAAGGAGCACATCATGACGCAAACGCACCTGGGCACTGCACTGATCACGGGCGCATCTTCAGGCATTGGCGCGATCTATGCCGATCGGCTGGCGCGGCGTGGCTATGACCTGATTCTGGTTGCACGCAGCCGCGACAAGCTCGATACCCTGGCCCGCCGTATTACCGACGAGACGCACCGCGTCGTCGAAGTCTTTCCTGCCGACCTCAACGACCGGAAATCGCTCGCGCAAGTGGAAGCCAAACTGCGGCAGGACGCCAGCATCACGCTGCTGGTCAATAACGCCGGGATCGGGACCCATACGCCTTTGCTGGACAGCGATGCGGACGCCATGACGCGGATGATCGAGCTCAATGTCACTGCCCTCACCCGGCTGACCTATGCGGCCGTGCCCGGATTCGTTGCACGCGGAAATGGCACCGTGATCAACATTTCGTCGATTGTCAGCATCGCGCCAGAGGTCCTGAATGGCGTGTACGGGGGCAGCAAGGCGTTCGTGCTGGCATTCAGCCAGTCACTGCATCACGAACTGGCCGGCAAGGGCGTGCGCGTGCAGGCGGTGCTGCCGGGCGCCACTGCTACCGATTTCTGGGAGACCGGTGGTCTGCCGCTTGAACACCTCGACCAGTCGATCGTCATGCCTGCCAGTGCCATGGTCGATGCCGCGCTGGTGGGGTTCGACCGGGGCGAACTGGTGACGATCCCGGCGCTGCACGCGATCGAGCACTGGGAAACCTACGAAGGCGCCCGGCGCGCAATGGCCGGGGAACTGTCGCGCAGCGTGCCCGCGCCACGGTACGTCGTGGCAGGCTGAACATGGCCGGCGTGGCGCCGATGAACGCGCGCTAGCCGTGCCGGGTGCGTCGTCAGGAGGGGGGGCGCACCCGGCCTAGCCCTTCTCCTTGACATCGGCGCTGGCCAGCATCGCCTCGCCGATCAACGTGCTGCCCTGCGCCAGCAGTGCGCGGCCGGCGCCACGGATGTCGCGCACTTCCTTGTTCTGGCTCAGTTTCGACTTGCCTTCCAGCCGCGTGATTTCGATCTCGAGTCCGACGATCGCCTTGAGCATCGTGTCGACAAATTCCGCCGGCGCATCGGACATCTTCCAGGGGTCGGGCTGCACCGATTCATGCATGCGCGTCAGGCGAGCCACCACGCCACGGACGAAGCGTTCGTCGTCGCGGATCGTGATGCGCCCGTGCGCGTGCACGACCATGTAGTTCCACGTCGGCACCTGCCGGTGTGTCTCGTGCTTGCTCGGGTACCAGTTCGGCGAGATGTAGGCGTCGCTCGCGCGAAAGATCACGAGCACTTCATCGCCATTCGCGACGTCCTGCCAGACAGGGTTGGCGCGCGCGACGTGGGCCTTCAGGATACCCATCGACCCCTGAGCGGGATCGAGATCGAACGGGATGTGGTTCGCGTCCAGGCCGCCCCTGCCGTGCGTGACCAGGGTGCCGAACGGGTGGGCGGTCATCAGCGCATGCAGGGCTTCGGGGCGCGACTCTTCGAAATGGGCGGGGACGTACATGGCAGCTCCGGAGGCCGTGGGTTTGGCCGGTCGATTCGTGGCGTTTCGTAGCAATTGGTGCCGATTGTGGCGCCAAACTGGCGTAGAGTGTAGAGCCAGTTTGGCTATATTTCATTGGACCACTTTGCATGCCACGTACCGCGAAAGTGCCGGAAGTGCCGTTCATCGGCGCCTTGAGCCGTGATGCCGGACCACTCAGCCGCCAGCTTGCCCAGGCGATGCGGGACGCGGTGGCGCGTGGCGATCTGAAGCCCGGAGAGGCGTTGCCGTCCACACGCGCGCTGGCGACAGCGCTTGGCGTTGCCCGTGGCACGGTGGTCGAGGCATTCGAGCAATTGATTGCCGAAGGATTCCTTGAATCGCAGCAAGGCGCTGGCACACAGGTAGCCGCCGCGCTTGCGTGGGAGCCGGAGCGGGAGACGCGCAGCCCTGCCCGCCCGATGCCCGGTGACGCCGCGCAGCTACCCGCGGCCGCGCGGGCCTATGCGTCAATCGCTCGAGAGTTCACGGCGCTTCCGCAAGTCCCATTCGCCGTATCCGTCCCGGCAGGCGCAGCGGCACCGGGCGACGAGTGGCGGCGGCTTGGCAACCGCCTGCGTGCGGGCGGCGGTGCGGCGCCAAGTGGCTATGGTGATCCACAGGGTGCGTTGCCGCTGCGTGTGGCGATTGCCGATTACCTGCGCCGCTCGCGTTCGGTGCGCTGTGACGCCAGCCAGGTCGTCATCACCACCGGGACGCAGCAAGGTCTGTTTCTGGCCTGCCAGGTGCTGCTGGACCGTGACGATACGGTATGGGTCGAAAATCCGGCCTATCGCGGCATCACGGCGATCCTGGAGAGCACTGGCACGCGTGAGCGTATTGCGCGTGTTCCGGTCGACGAGGAAGGTATCGACGTCGATGCCGGCATCGCCATGGCGCCACAGGCCCGCGCCGCGTTCGTGACGCCTTCGCATCAGTATCCGCTTGGCATGCCGTTGAGCATGGGCCGCCGGCGCGCGCTGGTGCACTGGGCCGAGACCCATCAGGCCTGGGTCGTCGAGGACGACTACGACAGCGAGTTGCGCTATGCCGGGCACCCGTTTCCATCGCTGCAGGGCCTGGCGCCCGAGCGCGTGGTCTACCTTGGCACGTTCAGCAAGATCCTCTATCCGTCGCTGCGTCTCGGGTACGCCGTGGTGCCGGACGGACTGGTGGACGCCTTTGTCGGCGCGCGTGTGCTGATGGACCGCCATCCGCCCGTCGCCGACCAACACGTGCTGGCCGCGTTCATTGCGGAAGGCCATCTCGACCGGCATATCCGCCGCGTGCGGGGCGTGCACGCCGAACGCCGCGCATGCGTGATCGCAGCGATTGGACGCCATATTCCGAAGGACCTGGCGTGGCTTCAGCCGTCCGACCAGGGCATGCACCTGGTGCTGTGGCTGGCGCCGGGCATCGACGACCGGCAGGTGGTAGCGCAGGCGGCCGAGGCGGGTGTATCGCTGCGAGCCGTGTCGCCGACATATGCGGGAGGCAGTGGCCCCGCGGGGCTGGTGCTTGGGTTCGGCGGGTTTACCGATCAGCAGATCGAGGATGCTGCCGGGAAACTGGCACAGGCAATCAGGTCGTGCCGCGCTCCACAACCCTGAATCCCACGTCGATCACGGGTTCCTTGACTGTCTCCCCCCGGCACCGGTCCAGCAGCAACCGCGCGGCCAGTTTGCCGATGGCTTCGCCATCCACTTGCACCGTCGTCAGCGGCGGCTCCGTGTATGCCGCGAAGTCCGCATCGCCGAAACCACAGATCGCCAGATCTGCGGGGATACGCAGGCCGCGTGCCCTGGCCTCTTCCATGACGCCTTGCGCGAGTTGATCGGAGCTGCAGAAGATCGCCTCGATTGTCGGATCGATTTCCAGCAACTGGCGAAGCGCCTGGCGGCCAAGCGCCAGGCTGCTTGGCGCGGGGACCTTTACCGTGGGGACATCGTGTCCAAGCGTCGACACGAATCCTTCGCGACGCACAGCAGCACGCTGATCGTCGCCGGTGGCAATGCCAAAGCGTCGCCACCCCTTGCCGAGAAAGTAACCAGCCACGGCGCTACCCACCTTCAGGTGCGAGAAGCCCACCGCCATATCGACAGGCCGGTCGCTCAGATCCCAGGTTTCCACCACCGGGATGCCGGAACTGCGCAGGCGATCGCGTGCGGCCTGCGAATGCACGAGGCCGGTGACGACGATGCCGTCAGGGCGGCGGCTGATCATGGTGCCCAGCAGCGCTTCTTCCCGCGCATGGTCATAGCCGGTCTGCCCCAGAATCAACTGGTAGCCGGCGGCATCGAGCGCGTCGGTGAGCGCCTTGACCGTGGGGATGAACTGCGCCACTGCGATATTGGGCACGAGCGCGGCCACCATCAGGCTGCGGCGCGACTTCAGCCCGCCAGCAAGCAGGTTCGGGATATAGCCGGTGGCCTCGACTGCTTGGCGCACGCGCTCGATCGTCTTGTCGGAAACCAGGCTCGGGTTGCTGATCGCCCGTGAGGCAGTGATCAGCGAGACCCCCGCCTGACGTGCGACGTCATGCAGCGTGACGGATTTGCGTGGGGTGGAATCGGCCATGCTCGGCTTGAAAAATGTGAGGGTAAACGACTAGCGCCGCTACGATCATAGCGGTTGACCGTGCGAAATGACAACGTTAGCATTCGTCTGACCTGCCGAAGCGATTGGTTAGCCTCCGGCAACGCAGTCAGGTTTCCGCCTGTCCCTCGCGCCAGTGATGCCGTGTATCAAGCGCCTCGGGCCTCGCATTATAGCAACGACCCGGCCAGTGCTTTCGCCTCGATATGACAACGTTGTCATGACAAAGGAGAAGCAATGGCCGGATTACACGGTTACCCATACGCCGACCATGAACGCTTCTGCTTCCGACGCCATTACCTCGATCCATCTTTCGTCCTGCTACCTGCCGCTGGCCACGCCGATCAGCGATGCCAAGGTGTTGACCGGCCGCCAGAAGCCGATGACCGAAGTCGCGATCCTGTTTGCCGAGATCCGCACCGCCAGTGGCCACGAGGGCCTGGGCTTCAGCTATTCCAAACGTGCAGGCGGCCCGGGCCAGTTTGCCCATGCGCGCGAAATCGCCCCTGCACTGCTGGGCGAGGACCCGAGCGATATCGCCCGGCTGTGGGACAAGCTTTGCTGGGCCGGCGCCTCGGTCGGGCGTAGCGGTTTGTCGACGCAGGCGATTGGCGCATTCGACGTGGCGCTCTGGGATCTCAAGGCGAAGCGCGCCGGTCTGCCGCTGGCCAAGCTGCTGGGCGCACATCGGGACTCGGTGCGTTGCTACAACACGTCGGGCGGATTCCTGCACACGCCGCTGGATCAGTTGCTTGTCAACGCGGCGGCGTCCGTGGAGCGTGGCATCGGAGGCATCAAGCTCAAGGTGGGGCAGCCCGATGGCAAGCTCGATATCAAGCGCGTGGCGGCCGTGCGTGAAACGCTTGGCGATACGGTGCCGCTGATGGTCGACGCAAACCAGCAATGGGACCGGCCCACGGCCCAGCGCATGTGCCGCACGTTCGAGTCATTCAACCTTGTCTGGATCGAGGAGCCGCTCGACGCGTACGACCACGAAGGTCACGCCGCCCTGGCCGCGCAGTTCGATACCCCGATCGCCACCGGCGAGATGCTGACGAGCACGGCCGAGCACTGGGACCTGATCCGCCATCGCGCCGCCGACTACCTGATGCCAGACGCACCGCGCGTGGGCGGCATTACGCCGTTCCTCAAGGTCTGTGCGCTGGCCGATCACGCCGGGCTGATGATCGCCCCGCATTTCGCGATGGAGCTCCACGTGCACCTGGCCGCCGCCTATCCGCGCGAACCGTGGGTCGAGCACTTCGACTGGCTCGAGCCGCTGTTCAACGAGCGCCTCGAGATTGGCAATGGCCGCATCAAGGTTCCCACTCGCGCGGGCCTTGGCCTGACGATCAGCGAGCAGGCACGCGCGTGGACGCGCGAGCACGCCGAGATCGGCTGACAGCGGCTGATAGCGACTGCGGCATGGTGCCGCGCAACGACGACAAAGACCGTCATTACAAGGAGACAAAACATGAAGAAAGCCCTGGTATCGCTGCTGCTTGGCTTGTCGATGGCCGCTGCCCACGCGGCATGGCCGGACAAGCCGGTGACGGTGATCGTGCCGTTCCCGGCCGGTGGTTCGACCGACAACATCGCCCGGATTCTGAGCGCCAGGTTCCAGTCCCAGATTGGTGGCAGCTTCGTGGTCGACAATCGGCCCGGCGCGGCCGGCATGATCGGCGCCGCGGCAGCGAGGCGGGCTCCGGCCGATGGTTATACGCTCTTTGTCTCGTCACTGGGCCCATTCGTGATCGGGCCGAACCTGGTCAAGAGTCCCGGCTACGATCCGCTCAAGGACTTCGACTACATCAGCGTCGCCGTGCAGGCGCCGAACGTGCTGGCGGTTCCGGCCAATTCGCCATACAAGACGCTGCAGGACGTGATCGCGTTCGAAAAGTCGCATCCGAACAAGATGACCTTTGCCTCGGCCGGCACCGGAACCAGTGACCATCTGACCGCGGAACTGTTCTGGCAGCAGACCAGCACCACGGGCCTGCACATTCCCTACAAAGGCGGCGCCCCGGCCCTGAATGATCTGCTGGGCAACCAGGTGGATGCCACGTTCATGAATATCAACACGGCCGTACCGCATATCAAGGCCGGGAAGCTGCGTGCGCTGGCCATTACCAGCAGCAAACGCTCGCCGATCCTGCCGGACGTACCGACCATGGAAGAGCTCGGCTACAAGGGGGTGACGGTCTATTCGTGGCAGGCCATCGCCGCGCCGAAGGGCCTGCCAGCCGATATCAAGAGCAAGCTCCACACGGCGGTCGTCGCTGCGATGAACGATCCGGCCACGAAGCAAAAATTGCTCGAACTCGGTTTCGAGGTCGTCGCCAATACGCCCGAGCAGTTCACGGCATTCCAGGCAGCGGAGTTCCAACGCTGGAAGAAGGTCATCCAGACCGGAAACATTACGGCGGATTGAGGAGCAGCCGACACTATCGCCGCACAGCCATCCCCGGCCCGCCGCGCAGAGCGGCTGCGCCGGGAGGATGGCCAAGGAGCCGCCGCAGTTGCCCGGCGGTGTCCTCGGCCGCGGAAACCGGCAACAGTGGCACGCCGATCCCCATGTGCCACTCCAGCAGCGCGGCGCTGTGCGCATCGGCGAAGCGGCGGATGGCGTGCCTGAGCGATTCCTTGCCGAAGCCCAGTTCCACCTGCAATTCGCCATCGCTGACCACCAGATGACCCGATTCCGGCAGGTGCAGCAGGAACGGATCGTAGACCAGCACAGAAAGGAGATCATTGCGGCGGCGCAGTTGCAGCATCAGGTCCCGGGTCTGCGCGTCGTTGCCGCTGAAATCGCTGATGACGATAACCAGGTGGTCGTGATGGGCCAGGCGCAGCGCGTGCTGAAGCGCGGCATTCAACGGGTCGGCGCCCCGGGCCGCGGGTGCATCGGCGCGCAGCGATTGATTCTGGCGGGCCAGTTCACCAAGCAGGTGGAGCACGCCATGGCGGCTGCGCTGCGGCGCCAGCGGGGTCATTGCCTGATCGCCAAACACCACGCCGCCGACGCGATCGCCGTCAGCAACGATGCGCCACGCCGCCAGCGCAGCCACCTCTGCCGCCGCCACCGACTTCATCACACGGCGGCTGCCAAAGAACATGTTGATACGCTGGTCGACCACCACCAGCGCCGGGCGCTCCTTCTCTTCGGCATAGACACGTACGTGCGGCTTTCCGGTCCGCGCAGTCACGCGCCAGTCCATCGTGCGGACGTCGTCGCCGGGAAAATATGGCCGCAGCTCTTCGAAGTCCAGACCGCGCCCGCGTACGCGCGAGCCGTGCCGCCCCGTCAACAGGCTGTGCACAGGCTGGCGGGAAAGGAAATGAAAGTCGCGTGCCGTGGCTTCGAGTGCGACCAGCGACGCCGTGTCGAGACTGACGCCGGGCCTGGCCCGGGACGGCGCCGGCTGCTGCGTGCCAGGGGAGCGGCCCTGCGCGGCGGCGTCGGGTCTCATGCGCGAACCGCAGACTTCACGCCACCGCCACGCGCTGCAGCAGGCGGTCGATGACGGCATCGGCGCTGACCCCCGCCGCATGCGCGTCGTAGGAGAGCATCAGCCGGTGTCGGAACACGTCATGCACCACGGCCTGCACATCATCGGGGGTGACATAGTCGCGCCCGCGCAGCCAGGCGATGGCGCGAGACACCTTGTCGAGCCCGATCGACCCGCGCGGGCTCACGCCAACCTGAATCCAGCGCTGCAGGTCGTCGTCGAAGCGCGCGGGTTCGCGCGTGGCCTGCACGAGCGCGACGATATATTGCTCGACCGGTTCGCTGACCGTGATCTCATGAATCTGCCTGCGCGCGTCGAACACCGTCTCTGCGGACAGGCGGAATTCGGTCCCGGCGACCCCGGCGGTCCCGTCAGCCCGGACCTGCTGCGTGGCAGCCGGCGTCTCTTCGGCACGCGCCAACCGAATGATTTCCGCTTCCGCGTCGGCCACCGGATACCCGACATTCACGTGCATCAGGAAGCGATCCATTTGCGCTTCGGGCAACGGGTAGGTCCCTTCCTGCTCGATCGGGTTCTGTGTGGCCATCACCAGGAACAGCGGTTCGAGCCGGTGCGTGCGGCCGCCTACCGTGACCTGGCGCTCTTCCATGGCCTCGAGCAAGGCGGCCTGCACCTTGGCAGGAGAGCGGTTCACCTCGTCCGCCAGCACCAGGTTGGCGAAGATCGGGCCGGCCTGGAAGCGGAACTCGCCCTTGCCACCTTCGCTGAAGTAGACGTCGGAGCCGGTGATGTCGGCCGGCAGCAGGTCCGGCGTGAACTGCACGCGCGACAGCCGGGCATCGAGATGCCGCGCCAGGCTTTTGATCGCACGGGTCTTGGCGAGTCCCGGCAGACCTTCCACGAGAAGGTGTCCGTCGGCCAGCAGTCCGAGAAGCAGCCGTTCGACCATGCGGGCCTGGCCGATGACGGATTCGCCCATGCGCGCCTGCAGTGCCAGGACGTCGTCGCGCGCGCTCATGGCGTGTTCCTGGGTTTGGCCGACGCGCCGCCGACGAACCAGGCATAGTAGGCATTGTCGGGATCGGCGCGCATGGCCTGCCTGATATGGCTGGCCCAGGCTTCGCGGTCGCCGCGATAGGCGTCCAAGCCGGCGCGGTAGAAGGTGTGCAGCACTTCGCGCTCGTGGTGCAGGTCCTGCCAGAACGCTTCGTCGGCGTTGGCCAGCGGTGGTTCGCCCTGCAGCGACAGCAGGCTGGACAGTGTTTCCGGGAAGGCGTTGCGGCGGGTCCAGCCGGCATACTCGATGCGTGGACGGTCATCGGTCACGGCCGGCGCATCGGCCGCATACCAGTCGAGGCCAACGCGATCGGTGACCCAGGTTGCCATCAGCGCCGCCGGCGAGCGCACGCCCACGGCCTGCAGCGCCGCCGCTACGTCGGGCTGCTCGAAGCGGGCGCGGATGCGCGTGGCATCCAGCTCAAGCGGCGACAGCGAGCCGACCAGCATCATTTCGTGCAATTCGGTGGTCCACAGCGTGACATGCGGAAACACGTCCAGGAAGCTGCGCACCAGCATGCGCGTGTCTTCGTCGTTCTGCGTCGGCAGCGGCAACCACTGCGCCACCAGCCCGCCCGGTTGCAGCCGCGCGGCCGCGAGGCGGTAGAAATCCGTCGAGTACAGGTTGACCACGCCTGCTGCCGACGGCGGCGGCGGCTCCAGCGTGATCAGGTCGTACTGCTGGGTGCTTTGCAGCAGTTCACGCCGTCCATCGCGCAGACGGATATCCATGCGGCGGTCGGTGGCCACGCCAAAATTGCCTTCGAACCGGGGCACTGCGCGCGCCACGGGCGGCAGCAGTTCGGCCACCACGCGATGCTCCAGTCCCGGATACTGCAGCAGCGCGCCGGCCGTGATGCCCGTACCAAGCCCGATCACCAGTGCCGAACGCGGGGTGCCGTTGTGGATCAGCAGCGGCAGCAGCGCCTGCAGCCGCATATAACGCTGCGAGGTCATGGCGTCGCCCGAATTGGAAACGCCCTGGATGTACAGGCGCCGGAAGCGGTTGTTCGACGAGGATTGCTCGATCACGGCCACGGTAGCGCCGCGTCCTTCCTCGTAGGACACCAGCTCGCCCCCGCGGGCGCGAGCCAGCAGCGTGGCAAGCCGATCCTGGGGAGCGAACGCGGCCGAAATCACGGCCAGCACGCCAACCATCGGCACGGCCCAGCGCGCCATGGGCCGCACCCCACTGCCCAGCGCCACCGCCACCACACCGACCACGGCCGCCGCCACGGCCAGCAGCGAAAGCGTATGCACCAGCCCCAGGCGAGGCACCAGCACGAAACCGGTCAGAACCGTGCCGGCGATGCCGCCCAACGTATTGATCGCCACGATGCTGCCCACGCCAGCGCCCACATGCCGGCTATCGACACTCACGCGCAGCACGAACGGGAACGCCGCGCCCAGCAGCAGCGTAGGCACGAAGACCACTGAAAGCGCCGCGAGCGCAAAGCTCGCACAAGCCGCGATCAGCGGGCTGGATGTCAGGCCCTGCACCCAGGCAGACAAGCTGCCCTGGGCGCGCAGCAGCCATTCGCCAAGCAACACGAACTCAAGCAGCGCCACCAGCCCTGCCCCCGCCACCAGCAGGCCGAAGGCGCCCCACGGGTCGCGCACGCGGTCTGCATGGCGCGCGGCCAGCGCGCTGCCGATGGCCAGCCCGGCAAGGTAGGTCGCCAGCACCACGGTAAAGGCGAAGGTGCGTGTGCTGAGGAACTGGACGATGGCCTGCGACCACACCACCTCATAGCCGAGCGCGATACCGCCAGCCGCGGCGTACAGCGCTAGCGCCAGGCGGCCGTTGGCGGCATCGCCGCCGGTAGCGAAGCCGTGCGCCGTGCTGGGGGCTGCCGGCCCGGCCGCAGCCTGCCTGCGCGCCGCCAGCATCCAGGCTGCCAGCGCAGCAGCACCGTTGAGCACGCCGGCCGCCACCGCACTGCCGAGGATGCCCAGCAGTGGCACCAGCACAAAGCCGGCCAGCAGCGTGCCGGCAATCGCGCCAGCGGTATTCGCGGCATAAAGCCCCCCGCCCTGCCCGCCCACGCGGCCCGCACCCGACGTCAGCACGCGCATCAGTACCGGCAACGTGCCACCCATGGCGGCGGCTGGCAGGATGACCAGCGCAAAGGGCAAGGCCCACGCGAGCCATCCCGTGCGCTGCTCCAGCCATGCGAATGGCGCGGCGGCATGTGCCAGCGCCACGGTGGCGCCGATGCCAAGCACCAGCACACCGAATTCGAGCCACGCATACAGGCGCAGCGGATTGCCATGACGGTCGGCCACGCGGCCGAACAGCCAGCCGCCTAGTGCCAGGCCGGCAAAGAAGGCGCTGACCGCGGTGGTGACTGCATGCACGTCGACGCCCACCACCAGCGACAGCTGGCGGATCCACACAATTTGATAGATCAGCCCGGCCGTGCCGGAAGCAAACAGCAAGACGGCCGCCCAGAGCCAGCTCCGTTCGGCCGTGCGGGCCTGCCGGTGAACGGCAGCGGCAGCGGCAGGTGCCTCAATCTGCGCGGATTTCACCGAGCGTCTGCGATTACCAAGTCGGGTGGCCTGCGAATCGATCATTGAATTCCTGCCAGAAAAGCCCCTTCAGCCCTTCAGAGAGAAGGCCCGCCGATGCGAGCCTTCTCCATCTCAGCCGCCGCCAACCGTCAACGTCAACGTCAACGACGACGTCAACGGCTGCGGCGTACGCTTCCTCACTTCTTCTTCATCGCTTCTGCAACCTTTCTGTCGACGTCCTCGCGCACCTGGTCGATGCTGAAGCTGGCCGGGCGCTGGCTCGGCGGGTAGTCGATGAAGGTCTGCAGGAACGCGGCCGCCTTCATTGTCCCGATCTCGGTCAGATAGGCATTCTTGGCCAGCCAGTCGTTGTACTGGTCAGACACGATGTCGGCACGTTCATAAGGATCCATGCGCAGGTTGAAGACCTTGGGCACCCGCAGGCACTTGAACGGGTCCTGCCAGACCTGGAATCCGCCAGGCGTGGTCTGCTCGCAGAAGACGACCTTCCAGTTGTCATAGCGCATGGCCACCAGCGCGCCGTCGTCGTTGAAGTAGTAGAACTCGTTGCGCGCGCCCTTGTTGGCCTGCCCCGTCAGGTACGGCAACTGGTTATAGCCGTCGAGATGCAGCTTGGCGTTCTTGCTGCCGACCGACGTGCCTTTTAGCAGGCGGTCCTTGATATCGCCGTCGCCTGCGGCCGCCAGCAGTGTCGGGAACCAGTCGAGGCCCGAGAACATCTCGTTGCTGACGGTGCCCGGCTTGATCTTGCCAGGCCAGCGAATCATGGCAGGTACCCGGAACGCGCCTTCCCAGTTGGTGTCCTTCTCGCTGCGGAACGCGGTGGTTGCCGCGTCAGGCCAGGACCATTGGTTCGGGCCATTGTCGGTGGTGTAGATGACAATGGTGTTGTCCGCCACCTTCAGGTCGTCGAGCGTCTTGAGCAGCTTGCCGACGTCGCCGTCGTGCTCGAGCATGCCGTCCGCGTACTCGTTGCCCGGCATGCCACTCTGCCCCTGCATGGACGGCCGCACATGGGTGAACGCATGCATGCGCGTCGTGTTCATCCACACGAAGAACGGCTTGTCGGCCTGAACCTGTTTGGTGATGAATTTCTGCGCCGCCTCGGTGGTCTCGTCGTCGATGGTTTCCATGCGCTTCGTGGTCAGCGGTCCGGTGTCCTCGATCTTGCCGTCGGCGGTGGAGTGCAGCACGCCTCGTGGCGAGAAATTCTTCACGAACGGGTCGTTCTTGTCCTTGGGCCAATACGGACGCTGCGGCTCTTCCTCGGCGTTCAGGTGGTAGAGGTTGCCGTAGAACTCGTCGAAGCCATGCTTGGTCGGCAGGTACTCGTCACGGTCGCCCAGGTGATTCTTGCCGAACTGGCCGGTGGCATAGCCAAGTGGCTTGAGCGCTTCAGCCATCGTCACGTCACGCGCCTGAAGGCCGACGGTCGCCCCCCGGCACGCCCACCTTGGAAAGACCCGTGCGTAGCGGCGACTGGCCGGTAATGAACGACGAGCGGCCGGCCGTGCAGCTATTCTCGGCGTAGTAGTCCGTGAACATCATCCCCTCGCGGGCGATGCGGTCGATGTTCGGCGTCCGGTAACCCACGAGGCCCATGCTGTAGGCGCTGATGTTGGTCTGGCCGATGTCATCGCCGAAGATCACCAGGATGTTGGGCTTCTTGCCCGATGTGTTGACAGCCACGGGCGCGGAGGCTGCATCCGGCGAGACCGGCAGGTTGGACTGCGCCGGCGGTTGTGCGGGCGCAGCGGATGTGTCCGGCGCGGCTGCCGGAGCCGGCGTTGCCGGCTGCTGCGCCACCTGGGCGCCTTGTTTCGACTCGTCTGCCTTGTTGCAGCCGGCAATCGCCGCAATGGCAATCGCCATCGCGGCCATGGCAAAGCGCGTGCCGCGCCGTGCCTGCGTGGTGTCTGTGGTTTGTGCCACTGCTTCTCCCGGTAGTCAAACGGCTTCAACCTGCGTTCTGGCACGCACTGCGTGCCCGCTTCTTCTTCCGTTTCTTCTTCCGCTTCTTTTTCGGTTTCTCTTTCGGCTTACTTCGCACCGGCCGCTGGGTACACCTGTGCCCAGTCCCGCTTCATGCTGATGACGGTCCAGCCGCGTGTCATGGCTTCGTCGAGTGCGCGGTCGAGCTTGCCGATCCTTGACTGGCGGTCGTAGGCGAACTCGCGCTCGGCGTCGTCGTGGTGGACCAGCATGGCCAGGCGCGCGCCCGTGCCGGCCATCGTGTACTGCAGCATTTGCAGGTCGCCGTCGGAGTTGCCGACCGCCAGGATCGGGCGGCGGCCGATCTGCCGATAGATGCCCACCGGCTTGCCGGGGCCGTCATTGATGATGTCGAGCTTCGGGCCCCGAACCAGCACGGGCTGGCCATTGCGGACTTCGTAGGTGATGGTCTGCGTCGAGCCGATGACCTGCTCTGGCGGAATCCCGTACACGCGCTCGGACCACGGCCGCATGAACTCGATCGTGCCGCCGGACACGATATAGGTCTTGAAGCCATTGGCGCGCAGGTACGAAAGCAGTTCCAACTGCGGCTGGAAGACCAGGTCCGTATAGCGCCGGTTGAACTTCGGATGGCGCGCGGTATCGAGCCAGGCACGAATCGTCCGGTCGTATTCGTCGACGGTCATGCCGCTGTTCGCCGCCGTAATCAGCGGGAGCAGCCGTTTCTCCTCACGCATGACCCCGGCCATGTCATTGGCCATCAGCGCCTTGAACGCGGGGTTGTTCTTCCATTCCGGGTGCGATGGCGCGGCGGCCTTGACCTGGTCGAGCAGAAAGAAGAACTGGAAGTACAGCGGCTGCTCGCTCCAGAGCGTGCCATCGTTGTCGAAGACCGCGATGCGTTCCGCTGGTGGCACGAAGTTCGGCGAACCCTGCTGCGTCACGTCGGCCACGAACTTCACGATCGCCTGCCTTGCGGCGCCATCGCGCCACGATGCCAGAGTGGCCTCGGATGCGGCGCTGGTTGCCTGCGCCGATTCCTGCTGGCCGCCTTGCGGCGGCGCAGAGGCGCAGCCGCCCATCGTGGTGGCAATGGCGCTGATCGCGACGGCCACCGCCGCCGCGTTGAGCCAGCGGCGCAGCGCTGATGTGCGATCAAGTTCCATGAGCAACTCTCCCGTCTGGCGCTATCTCTGCACGTCCGACTGCTCGCGCGCCGAGGACATGGCCACCGCCGGTTGGCGGCTCAGTTCCGCCCACCGCGTGTCATCCATGACGAGCCGGAAGCCGAGGTGCGACATGCTGGTGTACGGATCGGTCCCGCGCCGCGCGCTGGGCCGGTAGCTGAGGCAGAAGTCCTCGTTGCAGAGGAACGATCCGCCGCGCGTCACTCGTTTTGGTGCCGATACCGGTACGCCCGGTTCGGTCGGGTCCCAGGAGTCGGTCGGGCCGGACGGGTCTTTCAGCACGGCGGCAACGGTGGCCTCGCGCCGGAACTGGTCGGCGCGGTACCAGTCAGCCACCCACTGCCACGCGTTGCCGGTCATGTCATAGAGCCCGTAGCCATTGGCCGGGAACGTGCCGACCGGGCTCGTGCCGGCTGCACCGCCAGCCTTGGCGCTGACCACGGGGAACGGCTGCACCTGCTGCCCCTGCCAGACGTTGGCCATCTGCCGGCCGTCCGGGGCAAACTGATCGCCCCAGGCATAGGTGGCCTGCTCCAGTCCGCCGCGTGCCGCGAACTCCCATTCAGCCTCGGTCGGCAGGCGCTTGCCCGCCCATTTCGCATAGGCCTGCACATCCTCGTACGAAACCTGCACCACAGGGTGGTTGTCGCGGCCTTCGATCGAGCTGCCGGGGCCGGTCGGGTGCCGCCAGTCCGCGCCGGGTACGAAGCGCCACCAGCGCCAGTACTCGCGCAGCGGTACCGGGGTATTGGTGCCGACGAAAACCATCGCCCCCGCCACCATTGCGCTGTCAGGCGGCCGTGGCGTGCCGGGCGGGAGCTGCACCTTCATCGTTTCCCAGTCAGGCGCGCGCTCCGCCGTGGTTACGTAGCCGGTGGCCACGACGAACTTGCGGAATTCCGCGTTGGTGACGTGGTGCTGGTCCATCCAGAAGGCCTTGACGCGAACCTTGTGCGCCGGGCGCTCGTTGGCCTGGGCCATCTTGTGATCGCTGCCCATCAGGAACTCGCCACCGGGGATACGGACCATGCCGGCCGGGCCGGAGACGCCGTCACCCGCGCGGATTGCCTCAGCGCCGGCGCCACGCTCATTGAGACGCCCATACCAGACCGACGCGGCAGCGCCAGCGGCACCCATCCCCAAAACCAGCGCCAGCAGCCATGCGCGCCGCCGCCACAATGACGGCCCCGCGCTGGCGGCCGCTGCCCTTCCCTGCTGGTTCCGTGCCATCAACGCTCCTTGCCGGCGCATCATCGACAAGCTCAGTATGTGCATCAGACCCGGGTGACGGAATGCAATCTTTTCTGAATCGATCTAAATGATTTTGTCGGTGATCAACACATATCAGGGGCCAACTATGGATTCAGCGGCGGTAACTGACCGCTCAGATTCCTGCGGAAACCGCGCCACGCCTGCTGCCATGCGTCCCTGCGCTTACGCACGGCGAAGCCGGTCAGCGCGACCAAAACCAAGACAGCCAGGCCGGCCAGGAGGCGCCAGTCGAACCATGCTGGCAACGACTCCCCAGCGTCGAACGTCCCGCCAGACGGTGACAGGCCAATGCCCGGCGACGCGCGGCCGACTTCCACGGTGACGGCTGGCGCCACCGATTGCGCCGGCTTGCCGCTGGCCGGGTCGTACCAGTTGACGGTCACGGCAGGCAGCGTGTGGCGGCCGCTGCTCTCAAGGATGTAAGTCACGCGCTCCACGCGCTTGCCGCCGGGGGGTTCGCCCGCACTGGAGACGCCATCGGACAACTGCGGATCGGCCTTGAACAGCTTCACACCGCGTGGTGCGTTCAGCACAGGGGGTCGAATCATCATGGCCGGCGCATTGGGCGCGAGGATCGTGATGGTGCGTACCACGGCATCCCCCGCGCGCAGGTGCGCGTCCTTGCCGGTGATCGGGCGATCGAACTGTTGCGTGATCTGAAGCGGCCCGGCTGGCAACGTGCCGGTGCTTGCCCGGGCAGTGGTTGTGGCCCCACCTTGCGCCCCAACGCGAATCACCGTTGGGGGCAGTGTGACCCTGCCGGTGCGCGGCTTGCCGTCATCGCCCGCGTACGTAATGTCGATTTCGGCCTGCGGCAGCGCAAGATCTCCGGCAATCTGGGGCGTCAGGACGTAGGTCTTGCGGATGCCCGCATAGCTCACGCCATCGATGGTCTCGGTCGAGTTGATGCCGCGCTCGTCCGGCATGGTGGCCACGGCGCCTGCGATGCGCAACTGCGGGAATACTGGCGCGGACAGGAAGAAGTTCGGCGCCAGCACCGTGACCTCGACCTGTACCGACTGGCCGACCACCGCTGGCGGCTGGCCGTTGACCGTGACGCGAACCGTTGGCGCGGGCTCGGCCGCATGGGCAAGCGCCGCTGCGTACAACAGGGCGATGCGTGCGGTGAGTGCAATCAGTGCGAACAGGCGGGCAATCATGGCTTCCCCTGTTGTTGCAGTGCGAACTTGCGTGCAAGCAGCTCCGTGGGCGATGTCTGGATCGCACGCATCCACATCTCGGCACTCTGCTGCACCAGGCCCTGCTGCGTCTTGTCGTTCTCGGGAGGCTCCGGTGGCTTCGCACCATCGAACTCGACCTTGTCCGGGGGCAGGTCTGGCGCTTCCTCGTCGTCGTTGGACTTTTGCTTCCTGCGGTCCAGCAGTTGCTGCATCAGCGCCAGATTGCGCTGCGCCGGTGCCCAGCCGGGACGCAGTTGCAGCACGAGCCTGAAATGCGCCATGGCCTGCTGGTACTTGCCCTGCTGCGCCAACGCATTGCCGAGGTTGAAATGGCCATCCGGGCTGCTGACCCGCTCGAACTCGCGTGCCGCTGCATCGAACTTGCCAGCCCGATACCACGCGATGCCGCGCCACATCGGATCGTCAAAGCGCCCGGCGGCTTCGACGAAGTCGCCCCGCTCGAACGCACGGCGGCCCTGCTGGTCATGCGTCAGCCAGAGATCGGCGAAGCGCCACCCACGCGGGGCATCGACCTGCTGCGCCCATGCGCCGCCCTGGGGAGTGCCGATTGCGACTGCAACGGCCAGCCCGACGATCCAGCGAATCGTCCAGCCGCGGCGGAACCAGAGCAGCGCCAGCAGCGCGATCGGAATCGTCAGCGGCCAGCCCGCGTCGTGCCAGCGCACCGTGTCGGGCGATGCTGCCTGCTCGACATGCTGTTGCACGTGTCGCTGTACCCACGCCACGTCGGCATCGCTGTCGGGCGTCACCGTTGCCACGGCAATGCCAGCATCGCGCAGGGCGTGGAGCGTGGCCGTGTCCAGCGCAGGTGCCGTGCCATCGCGATCCCGCAATGGACCGCCAGTTTCCGTGCCGATGGCCAGCACCACGACCTCTGTGCGCGCGGTGCGGGCATGCGCGCGCAATGCTTCCACCGCGGCAGGCTCGACGCCGTCGGTCAGCAGCAGGATGGTTCCTGGCACCGACTCGGCCGCAAGTGCCGAATCGATGGTCTGTACCGCCAGCGCGGTGTCCTTGCCCGGCTTCGGCATGATCCGCGTCTGCAGCGCATCGGCGAATGTCTGCAGCAGCGTCGGGTCATCGGTCAGCGGGAGCACCAGATGGGTCGAGCCTGCGTAGGCATAGAGCGCGGTGCGGCCGCCATCGCGACGTGCCAGCAGTGCCTTCACCTTGAGCTTGGCGCGTTCGAGCCGGGTCGGGCTGATGTCGATCGCGTCCATTGTCGGCGTCAGGTCGACCGCGATCGCCAGCGGCGCCTTGTCGCTCAGAAACGGAGGACGTTCGCGCTGCCAGGTCGGCCCAGCCATTGCCACGGCGCCCAACGCCAGCAGCAAGGCGGTGAAATGCGCGGGGCGCAGCGGGCGGCGACGGTTCTCGCCGATCACCAGCGCTTCGAGCAAATGGGGTGCGATGGTGCCGCGCCAACGGCGACGGACATCGCCACGGCGCTGGACGGCCCATGGCAGCCATAGCGCCGCCAGCGGGACCAGCAACCACCAGGGGCGCAGGAAATGAAAATCGGCGATGGATTCGACAAGCGCGTTCATGCCGTGGAATCCAGCGCCGCCGCGCGCGATAGCCAGCGGGCGCGCAGGGCCATCGCCAGCTGGTAGAGCATCGTTATCAGCAACGCCGCACCGAGCGGCCACATGAACAGTTCGCGGCGCGGTTGCCAGGTCAGCGTCTTTTCGTTGTGCGGCGTCACGCGGTCCAGCGTGGCGTAGATCGACGCCAGGCCCTGCTGGTCGGCGCCGAAGTAGTATCTGCCGCCCGTGGTGGTGGCGATGTGCTGCAGCGTATCCAGATCGACCTTCTGTTCGCCCGTGGCGGCCGGGTCGCCGATGCCGACCGTATGCACCACCACACCCCGTGTCTTCGCGATCTCGGCGGCCTGCGCGGGTGGCATGCGGCTGGCCGTATCGTTGCCGTCGGTCAGCAGGATCAGCACCTTCTCCGGCGCGTGGCTCTGATCGAACATCTTGATACCAAGGCCGATCGCATCGCCAAGCGAGGTACTGGAGCCGGCCATGCCCGGCACCATGTCGGCAATCAGGTGCCCCACGAGTGCGTGGTCGAGCGTGAACGGCGCCAGCGGATACGGGGCATCGCCAAAGACGATAAGGCCGATGCGATCACCGGGCCGGCGCGCGACGAAGTCGGCAACCACCTGACGCACGGCGTCCACGCGTGGCTCCAGTGCGCCCGTTGGCGTCTTGAAGTCCCGTGTATCCATCGACTGGGAGAGATCGAGCGCCAGCAGCAGATCGCGCACAGGCTGCGTGCGCTGCAGCGGCGGTTCAAGCCATTGCGGACGGGCCAGCGCCGTGACGATCAGGGCCCACGCGACCGGCGCCAGCAGGCGCTGCGCAAGATTGCGGCGCGGCACGTGCGCGCCTGCGGATGGCTTCAGTCCCGCAGCGCTGGCCACTTCGCCGAAGAACGGCAGACGGACCGATGCACTTTCCTCGCGGTACGGGGGCAACCACCACCAGAGCAGCAGTGGCAGCGGCAGCAGCGCGAACAGCCAGGGAAACTCAAGCGTGATCATCGCGCCGATAGCCGGCTATCCAGACCCGGCATGCGCTGAAAATCGCCCGTAGCTGATCGTCGGGCCACTCGGCCAGGGCCGGCCTGCCACGGTACTCGGCATCATCGATCAGTGCCGCCAGCGCCCCCAGCGCGGGCACCGAATCTCCGGCGCTGCCCGCACGGCTCTGCAGGAATTCGCGCCAGGCCGGGCCGGTCAAGGCCGCCACGGTCTGGCGCGGCCATTCCGCCAGGGCCAGCCGCTTGAGCAGGTCGGCCAATGCCAGCAGTACGGTGATGCGCTCGCCGGGCGCGCCATCGAGCATCCGCTGCAGGACTGCCAGTTCCCTGAGTGCCGTTCGACGAAACCGGTTGGCATGCCAGCGCCGCAAGATCCGCCATGCCAGCCAGAGCATTGTGGCAAGCAGCACGATGCCAAGGGCGAGCCAGCCCGGCGTCTGTGGCATCCACGACGGCGGCGGTGGCGTAACGATATCGACCAGTTCGTTCATGGCCGCACCCAGGTCATGTGAACGCTCCCCCATTACGGGTCCTCAGCGGGGCAGATTACGCCGGGTCAGGGAGGTGCCGAAGTAAGAGTTTTTGTGGGGCGGATTGAAGGATTTCGACGAATGCCGCGGCGGCGGCGTCAGGCGGCCAGCACGTACATCGACGTGGTGTCACGCGAAGCATGGCCAAGCTGCTGCTGCACGACATCGAGCGCGACGCCACGGGCAATCGCATGGGTGCCAGCGGTATGCCGCATCCAGTGGGCGCTCGCCTGTGTCAGTTGTGCGGCATCCGTGGCGTCCGAGGCATCGAGCTGCCCTGCCGCCTGGGCGAAGAACCGCTTCCAGATCGCCCCCAGTTGCGCCACCGACAGGGCCCCATGCGTGCCATCGTCCTTCACGCGGCCGATCAGCGGCGTGGCGGCCGGAAGACGTTCGAAGTCGCGGCCAAGACCGCGTGCCTCCATATGATCGCGCAGCGCATCGATCACGGGCTCCGGCAGCGGAATCTGGCGCGGGCGGGCGCCCGGCACGGTCAGCGTCCAGATGTCGTGCCAGGTCAGATTGCCAACTGTCGTGGCCGCCTGCTCCGAAATGCGCAGGCCCGACGCATAGGCCAGGCGGAGCATGAACCTCAGGCGCGCGGTGCGTGGGTCGTCGGCGGGCAGGTTGGAGGCAAAGGTCCGCAGATAGAGCCATTGCGGCTCGGTAAAGCTGCGCGCCACCTGGATGCGTGGGGTCGCGCGGACCTTGGGGCCAACATGCGATGCGAACGGATTGCTGCTCGCGTGCTGCTGTTTGACCAGCCACGCATACAGCGCGCCGAGGATCTTGCGTGCATGGCGAATGCTGGCGGCAGACAGTGGGCCCTCGAACGGCCGCCAGTCGTGCCGATCGCGCGGCGTGCCGCGCGGGCCCACCCATTGCGCGGCTGGCTGGGGATCGGCAAGGAACGCGAGATAGGCGCCGCAATCGTCCTCGGTGATATCGGACAACGCCTTGCCGCACGCGATCACGGCCCAAAGCAGGAACCGTTCGGCTTGCGTACGGTAGGCGCGCCGCGTGTGACTGCCTTCCGGCCCGTGACCGCCCAGCCACTCATCGATGGCCATCACGTCCGCCTGCGCCGCGGAAGTCCGCAGCGATTCGAGTGGCCCGACAGCCGACACCGGCGTCGCAGCCGTGGCGCCGATGTCCGTGCCCTGCTCCTGCAGCCATGTTTCGATCCGCCGCGCCGTCAGGCTGCCGATGCCCGGCACGCGCCGATACCACCCCTGCCCCGCCTCGCTCACGGCGGCCTGCAGTGCGCCCAGCGTCTGCCATCCTGCGGCCGCAAGCTTGGCGGCAATGGCTGGCGCAAACCAGCCGCTGACCGCATCGGCCGGTGTTGGTCGCGCCAGCAGCAATGGCTGGAGGGCGTCCAGCGCGCGCAGCAGCTTGCGTTGGCGTGCCTGCCTTGCCGTGCTGCTTTCCGCTGCCGATGGCTGGATCAACGCGAGCCACGCACGCTCGGTGAGGACGCGTTCCGTGCCGGTGGCGCCCGCTCTCGTGCGGGTTGCCAGGCGCTTGACGCCACGTGCGAGTTCCCCCTCGATCCAGCCAAGCATGGTGCGCGCCAGCCGCAGGTCGAGACCCCGGGTCAGGTAGCGGTTGGCCAGACGCCCGAGGTCGAGACCCTGCAGGTGTCCCCGGTAGAACGCGAAATGATTGGGCCCCAGGATGCGTTCGGGGGCGACCGGCGGGCGCTGACGGCGGCGCACCGGCGTGGCGGCGCGGGGTACGGCTGTGGACAAGGCGGTAATGCGGAAACGGAAACGGCAAGGGGCGCGATGATACCGCGAGTTGCGGTGCGCGCTTCGCCCGGATGCGCGTGGCGAGTGTCGCTCACATCCGATGGTTTGTCCGCATTGGATATTGGGCCGAAGCCCGACGTAGCGGCCGTCAGAAGATCAGCGTGGCGGTGGCCATCACCGTGGCCGTGCTGTCGAGACGATTCTTGCTGGTAACGGTCGGCACCCAGCGCATGCTGAAGGACAACGGGGCCTTGCCGGCGAGCTTGGTGTCATAGGTCACGAGCGGGCCCATGGCGAAGTCGTGGCCGCGAAAGCCGTTCAACCGGTCCGCGGTTGGGCCGCTATCGTTGCCGAGCTGCTGCACGGTGCCCATCACGAGGCCGGCGCCCCACTTGCCGAATTTCTTGAGGCCCATGACGTCGAGCGTGAACAGCGGCGCGTTCTGGTAGTTGGTGGCGGAATTGCGCGTATAGAACTGGAACGCCCCCACCGTACTGAACTCCAGTCCGTAGTCCGGCACCAGGTGCGTGAAGGCAACCTGCGGCACGAACGTCCAGGTATTCAGGCTCGGGTTGGCCAGCGCGTTCTTGTCATACTGGCCCGTGGGCGCCCACACGTTGAAGCTCAGCGACATGTGGCTGGTCTTCGAGAAGTGATACCCGGCGATGATCGGGCTGAAATACATGTCGTACAGATTGGACGCGCGATCCGAGGTTCCACGCGAAAAGCTCCCGATTCCCGCGTTGGCGTGGACCGTCGTCCAGACATAAGGCAGTGTGAAGCTCGATGCGAA
>JAFAJB010000232.1 GCA_019236395.1 Cupriavidus sp. | reverse complement strand
GCTGCAAGTCGCGGGTTCGCTCGTGAACGCGCCGCTCCAGTTCGATATGGGATGCCAGCAGGAGGCTTTGGGCGCGCCGCTCCTGGGCATGCGCCGCCACCAGCAACAGCCCCGTGACCGCCACAACGTTCGCGAAGGCGCACCATCTCACGAGGCTGTCCACGGGTAGCTCGGCAGCGAAAGGGCCGGTGCCGTGCGCGGTACCCCAAATGGCCACGGTCGAGACCATCAAGGTCGAGAGGCTGGTGCCAAGATGACCGAAGCGCAGAGCTGCCCATACTATGAATGGAAAGATCGCAAGGGCTGCCGGATAGTAGCCATGGCCGGCAAGCTGCGGAGCACCGAAGATCAGGTAACTCACCCAGAGGACCGCGATGGTCAGTGCGCACGCTTCCAAGGCCTGCATCGTGGAATGGATGGGGTTTCGATAGGAGAGCAGACTGAGCAATGCCGGTGCCACCACCAGTACGCCCATCATGTCTCCGAGCCACCATTTCAGAATCGCGGTACCGTACTCGTTGACGGACACCACGCCACCGCCCAGGAGCGCAGTTGCACCAATCAGTGCACTCACCGCCGTGCTTAATGTCGCGGCCACAATAATGAAAGCGAGCACATCCCTGATCCGATCGAGGGCGATCTGAAATCGGGCTGCCCGCTTCAGCAACAATGTAGCCGTCAAGGCGCCAGTTGTTGCACCGAGCCCGATCACTATTGCGACCAGCGGCGGCACTCCCACCGACATATTGGCCAGCATGGAGCCAATCGCAATTCCAGGGGCGATGCTCACGCCCATCGTGAGCAGTGCAACGAGGGCGATTCCGCTGGAAGGCCACACAAGGGACACCGCGCCGCCCACTACGGCATACATAAGTCCCAACCTCGCACACGCGAAGTACAGCAATGCGACAACCAGGATCTGAGCGAAGAGGCTTAGCCTCGACTTGTGCGAAGAACTGACCATTGTTCGCCTCAAATTCTCAGGACAGACTCTCGTCAAGTCATTCTGTCGATCTTAAAAATGACAATACTGCTATGAAAGCCAAAGTCCAATGACTTTATGGCAGTCCTCGTGTGCGGATTTGAACCTGACCAGATAAGGTGCAGCAAAGCCAATGTGCCGCAGCGACTGGCCATGAATCAACGTTGAAACTCCGCTGTCCGGCCACGCGCGGCCGGAGGTCTTTCGCCGAATTCGCCCCATCGATCGAATAGGGCAATCCCCTAGCCTCTTTTCAGATGAGCGCCCTATTCATCCACATACCGTCAGGACATACAGTGCAGTCCTGAGCAAGTGCGCATTCAAGACCGGAGCGAACGGGGTTCGTTCGGGGAACCTGCAACTGCATGAGTAGGAGGTAAGAAAATGGTGAAAGCACTCTTACTGCTCGTCGGGGCGAGCGCGGCGCTATGCGCCGGAGTGGCCAATGCCGGAATCGGGCCACGCGATGTCTATACGGACGGCGCCAGCACGCTGGGGCCGCGAGACCCATATACCGATGGAGGCATGAAGTTTGACGTCTACTCAGACGGGGCAAGAGTCGTAGACAAGAGAGACGTATACACCGATGGCGCGAGTGTGGTGGATAAGCGAGACGTGTACACCGATGGTGCATGAACAGGCGACCCCGATGGACTTCCGAAGAGCCGGATGCAAGCGACTTTCAGAAGAACCCGTCGAAAAACATACTGCTGGCGCTCGGCGTCCTCAGCCCGCAAACCAGCATCTCCCCCGAGCAAAGCCTCGGGGGATTTTTTTGAGAGCCGCCAGGAAGGCGTCACGTGACTCACTGATACTTGCGGCGTGGCTATGTACCATGCAGTAAGACAAATGGCGGCGCTAGGGGTATCAGCCCTCGGCGCCAACCCCATCGAGGATGATCATGGACAACAGATGCCGCCTCTTTCGCAGCCTCTTTCGCAGCCTCTTGCCAGCTTCCGCCTTGCTGCTCGCCGCAGCATTCGCACTGCCCGCCGGAAATGCGATGGCGCAGGACGCCAGGATTGTCGCGGGCACCTATACCCTCGTCTCGAACCCGTTGTTCGGCGAGCATCCGCGCGGCCAGATGATACTGAGTCAGGACGGCAACTACTCCATCATCTTCGCCCGCGCGATGCTGCCAAGAATTGCCGCGGGTACGCGAGTCAAAGGGACGGCGGAAGAAAACAAGGCAATCGTAGACGGCAGCGTCGCGCATTACGGAAAATACACGGTCGACGCCAAAGAGAACGTCATGACATTCCATGTCGAAGTCAGCACATTCCCGAACAACGACGGCAGTACGTCCAGGCGAGCGTTCAAGGTATCCGGCGATCAATTGACCTACACGGAAAACACACCATCGAGCGGCGGCGGCCCGGTTGACGTGGTCTGGAGGCGCATCAAGTAGCGCCACCACCTGCGTCATCTTCCACTACCGCCGACGCTTGCCGCAGGAGGTTCATCGGGCCGAGTCTTTCGATGATCCGCATCTGGGCCTCATCCCGGACAAACAATGAACCGGCAAATCCCAGGGCATTGATGGAGATGCCTTCAACGAACTCCCGCGATCGTGGTACCAGCAGCAGCCCTGCGGACGTGACAAGCAGGTTGTACGGTGCAGACTGGCGCGGCCCGTCATCGGCATCGATCACCTGCACACCCACGGCATCGAGCAATGCGTGATAGCGCGCGCACGCCGCGTGTGCCATCTCGTGTCCAGGAGCCGATAACAGGTCGAGCGGCGCAAACGCATGCGCATATGCCAGTCCCGGGACAGTGCCAACGGTGCCCGCAATCTTCGCCGACGCCAGCAGTGGGCCAATTGGCAAGGCTGGTCCGTGCTCGGCGAATGGCAGCGGCACGATCTGCAGATGCTTGTGGGATTGGCTCGCGCCAGCGGCCGCTCCACCGTTGTGGAAGCCCAGGCTTCGGAACTCCGCCATGCAAGCCAGCAGCGCTGCAAAGTCCGCCAGGGTCAGCAACGATTCCTGCGGTTCAAAGCGACGAGTGACGATCAGCAGATGATGCTCGATGACGTTGAACTTGTTGAGCAAGGCCACATGGGTATCGGAGATGTCCGCAACGAACAGATCGGGGTCATACGGCAGGAAGGGATCGCCCCCTCCACTACCCGCCTGGCGTGCACGGTCCTTGCGGGCCAGGCTCGACACCTGGCGAACCAGAAACTGCACGCCACCGTCTTCGATCGACGACTGGACCGTTTCGATCGGGCACAACGCCCCCGACTTCAGCGCGTGCACCGTCCGTTGCGTAATGGCCGGCCACAGTGTGCCGGGCTGAAAACATGAATCGTGCATCGCCAGCCAGTGTCGTCCGCCAGTGCTCCCATTGCGATTGGCCATGCTGGGCGTATTTAGTCCTGACGGCCGTTTTCAGTTGGCAACACGGTCAATCCGGAAGCACCGCTTGAGGTCGTCCGGCGCTCGCTTCTAAGGACACCGTCCTCGTCGAATTCGAACAGAACCGTCGACGATCGGATCTCACCTCCAGCAAATAGCGGACCAATAAACGGGACAAAGCTCTCAGGATGAGGCTTGGAGGTCGCAAACGAATAGATAAGGATTGTTGACCCATTGCTCAGCTTCACCTGGGATGTTGGTGTGCCAAGCTGCCCGGTCACGTCATCAAACGTGGAGAAGCCCGGAAGGAAGTTCGCCATCTGCTCTGGCTTGACGTCGACGCCAGTCGATACACAGGCAACCAGCAGGCTGCATAGCGCAACCATCGCGTGAACCCGTTTCATGTCGTCACCGCCTGCTTTCTGAGCCGTGACTGCAAAGGCGCCGTTTCGCCGTGGCGCGAGCCCGGCTGGGCGATGCGTCCGATACACCCATGCATCAAGGATAGGCGACCCGCTTCACGGTTGATGCGTACACAACGGCACTCGGTCAATACGCGATTCGAACAACCCGGCAACGACCCCGCTGGCCCCGCTGGCGAATAGGCCAGGCACTGATCCGTGCGAGGACCCTGGCCTCGGATCGTCAGATTCACTAGACTTTGGAGTACTGCCGAATCCATATTCCACGGGGAGCATGCCATGACCGCCGGACACTTCAGAACCGAACACGACCTGCTTGGTGACCGCGAAGTCCCCGCGGAGGCCTACTATGGCGTCCATACGCTTCGCGCGGTCGAAAACTTCCCGATCACGGGCACCCCGATCTCCATTTACCCGGAGCTGATCAAGGCGCTGGCCGCGATCAAGCAGGCGGCAGCACTCGCCAACCATGAGCTTGGCCTGCTCGACAAGCCGCGCTGCGATGCGATCGTCAACGCCTGCAAGGAGCTGATGGCCGGCAAGCTCCACCAGCAGTTCGTCGTCGACGTGATCCAGGGTGGCGCCGGAACCTCGACCAACATGAATGCCAACGAGGTCATTGCCAACCGCGCACTGGAATTGCTCGGCCACCAGAAGGGCGAGTATCAGCACCTGCACCCGAACGAACACGTGAACATCGGGCAGAGTACCAACGACGTCTACCCGACCGCGCTCAAGGTCGCCACCTGGTTCGGCATCGCCGGCCTCATCGAAGCGATGGCCATACTGCGCCAGTCCTTCGAAGCAAAGGCCGCCGAGTTCGCGCACATCATCAAGATGGGACGCACCCAGTTGCAGGACGCGGTACCGATGACGCTGGGCCAGGAGTTCAGTACCTATGCAGTGATGCTGGGCGAGGACGAGCAGCGCCTGCGCGAGGCCTCGATGCTGATTTGCGAGATCAATCTCGGTGCCACGGCGATCGGAACCGGCATCACCGCACATCCGTCCTATGCGCCGGTGGTGCTGCAGCGGCTGCGCGAAATCACGGGCATTCCGCTGGAAACCGCTCCCAACCTGATCGAGGCTACGCAAGACTGCGGCGCGTTCGTACAGCTCTCCGGCGTGCTCAAACGCGTGGCCGTGAAACTCTCCAAGACGTGCAACGACCTGCGTCTGCTGTCCAGCGGCCCGCGAGCGGGCCTGGGCGAGATCAACCTGCCGCCGATGCAGGCCGGCTCCAGCATCATGCCCGGCAAGGTGAATCCCGTGATTCCCGAAGTAGTGAACCAGATTGCATTCGAGGTCATCGGCAACGACGTGACCGTCAGCTTCGCGGCCGAAGCCGGACAACTTCAGCTCAACGCGTTCGAGCCGATCATCGCGCACAGCCTGTTCAAGAGCGTCAGCCACCTGCGCTGCGGCTGCCTGACGCTTTCCGAACGCTGCGTCAAGGGCATCACCGCCAACGCGGACAGGCTGCGCGCGACCGTGGAAAACTCGATCGGCGTGGTGACGGCGCTCAATCCCTACATCGGCTACGCGAACGCAACGGCCGTCGCGCAGGAAGCTCACGCCACCGGAGGCAGCGTCTATGAAATCGTGCTGCGCAAGGGATTGCTGTCGAAAGAAGAGCTCGACCGGATCCTGCGACCCGAGACGCTGACGCAGCCGGTACCGCTGGACATACACCAGAAGTCGAACTGAGCGCCAGCGCCGTCGCGGCGCGGGCCGCCCTGTTCATTCGATACCGTCCTCGATGCCGCAAGACGCCCGGATTTCCTCGATCAGTCCAAGCAGCAGCGGCGCATACCGGGCGACGTCGCGCGCCTTCTCGCTGGGCTTGTGCGGGAAGCTGATATTGAGTCCGTACCATTGGTGGTCCGGCCCACGGAATGCGCCCCCCACGGCGGTCAGGTGGCCCGGCTGGTAATTCGCGGTGCAATAGCCAAGCGCGTGCGCCTGGGCAATGCCCCGCGACAGATCCTTCTGTACGGTCGACCAGCTGTCGCCAGCCTTTTCTGCGATCCGTGCGAGGACTTCGGCGCGCACCGCACTGGGCACCGCGGCAAGCCATGCCATGCCAATCGACGTCTGTTCCATCGGGATTCGGGTGCCGGGCTCCACGCGCCGCGTACGCGACACGCTGTCGCCACTGTGCCGCACCGCGGCAAGGTAGACCATGGCCCCCTGGTCGGGCACTGCAAGACCGACATTCACGTTTTCCAACTCGGCAATCCGGCGCATCAACGGCAACGCGATCCCGGGCACTACGGTGGCATGTTGGAAAGCATCCGCGAGGCTCACCACAACCACGGCCAGGCGATATGCACGTTCGGTGGTGTCGTAGCGGAGAAATCCAGCGTCTACCAGTGATCTCGTCAGGCGGCTGACCGTGGGGCGTGGCAGCCCCGTGCGGGCCGCCAGATCTGCATTGGTCAGGCTGGACGAGCCGACACGAAACGCGCGCAGCAACGTCAGTCCCCGCTCCAGGGACTGGCTGCCGCCCGTCTCGCGCGTGAAGCTGCCGGTACTGTGGGTGAGCGCGCGACTGGAAATCCGCTCCGCGCCCGAATCCTGAAGGGAATCCTGAAGGGAATCTTGAAGGGAATCCTGACGGGAAAGCGGACGGGAAAGCGAGCGGGATGCGGAACGGGACCGGGAGCTTGAGTCGGACATGTGGCTGACCGCGGCCCCGCGCGTCCAGCGGGACGGCGCCACGGATAATTTCAGTATTCGAAATTGCAGTGTAGCGCAGCCACGCCGTTCCACGAATACTGGTTGCGTTTTCACTTCAGCAGAGCGCCCCCGGCCATGACCTCGGCTTCCCCTTCCGAAATCACCATCACACACGATCAGCACGTTGCGCGGATCGTGATTTCCCGTCCACCTCACAACTTCGTCGACGTCGATGTCATGCGCCGACTCTCCGAGGCCCTGCAGCAACTCGACGCGGACGACAGCTGTCGCGCCGTGGTGCTGTCATCGGGCGTCGGCACCTTCTGCGCAGGCGCGGACTTCAGCGGCGCCGCCGACGCAAGCGTCTCGCGCGACCCTTCCTCGTTCTACGAACAGGCCATGAAGCTCTATCGCACCCGCAAGCCCATTGTGGCCGCGATCGAAGGGGCAGCCGTCGGCGCCGGCCTGGGCCTGGCCCTTGTCGCGGATTTCCGTGTGACCTGCAGTGAAGCGCGCTTCAGCGCCAACTTCAACCGGCTCGGCTTTCATCCCGGCTTTGGCATGAGCGTGACGTTGCCGCGCCTGGTCGGCGAGCAACAGGCGGCCCTGCTGTTCTACACGGGTCGTCGTATTGGCGGTGAAGAGGCGGTACGAATCGGTCTGGCCGATGAACTGGTCGAGAAGGCCGCCGTGACGACTCGCGCCATGGCGCTGGCGCACGAGATTGCCGCCTCCGCACCGCTCGCCGTGGAGAGTACGCGCGAAACGCTGCGCCTGGGGCTTGCCGATCGTGTCGTGCAAGCAAACCAGCGCGAGCTCGCCATTCAACGCGTCCAGTTCCGGTCAGCGGATTTTCGCGAAGGGGTTGCCGCGATGGCGGAACGCCGCCTGCCCGCTTTCGAGCGCCGCTGATGGAGACCCCCATGCAAAGCCAGAGTACCCAGCGTACCGATTGCACCGGGCCGCTCGATGGCATCCGTGTGCTTGATCTGACTTCGGTGGTCCTCGGCCCCTTGGCCACCCAATCGCTTGCCGACCTGGGCGCCGATGTCATCAAGATCGAAGGCCCGGAAGGCGATCTGATGCGCGCCAACGGCGTGTCCCGCAATGCGGGCATGAGTTCGATCTACCTGGCGCTCAATCGCAACAAGCGCTCGGTGGTGCTGGACCTGAAGACCGATGCAGGCGCGACGGCCCTCAGACGTCTGATTGCAGGCGCGGATGTCCTGATCCACAACATGCGCGTGGCCGCTATCGAACGGCTCGGCTTTGGCTACGCCGAAGTCGCGAAGCTGAATCCACGCATCGTGTACTGCGTCGCGACCGGCTTCGGGCAGGACGGTCCGCATCGAGACAAGCCGGCATTTGACGACATCATCCAGGCCGCCTCCGGACTCGTGTCGCTCGGCTCGGCCGGCGGGCGTCCCGAGTATGTACCGAGCCTGATTGCGGACAAGACCACGGGGCTCGCGCTCGCCAACGCGGTGATGGCCGCGTTGCTGCACCGCGAGCGTCACGGACACGGACAATCGGTGGAAGTCCCGATGCTCGAAACGATGGCCAGCTTCGTCATGGCCGAACACCTGGCCGGGCTGACGTTCGATCCCGCCACGGGCCCGGCGGGTTATGCGCGCCTGCTGGAAGGCGGCCGGAGGCCCGCGCAAACGGCAGACGGCTGGATCTGCGCGCTGCCGTACACCGAGCGCCACTGGAAGGCATTCTTTCATGCCGTGGACCGCGACGACCTTGCCGCCATGTATGACATCGGCGATCGCGCGAAGCGTAACGCCCATATCCGTGCGCTATATCGGCACCTGGGAGAAATCACGCCATCCCGCACCACGGCGGCGTGGATGGCGCTGTTCGAGACGCTCGATATCCCTGCCACACCGATCTACAAACCCGACGAGTTGCCGGAGCACCCGCACCTGGACGCGGTTGGCCTGTTCCAGCAAACGATGCATCCGACCGAAGGCCCGCTGCGCGAGATGCGCCCCACGGCGCGTTTTTCCGCCACGCCGCTGACACTGCGCCGGCATGCGCCCACGCTGGGCGAGCATACCGATGAAGTGCTGCGGGAGGCGGGGCTGAACCCCGACGAGATCGAGAAGATCGCCAGCGGCCGAAGCATCGCCTGATACGACACCCCGGCGACACCCCATAAACCAAGGAGACAGTTCGTGAATTTCGCATTGGACGAAGAGCATCAGATGCTCAAGGACCTTGTCGCGCGTTTTGTGCGCGAGCAGTTGATTCCTCTCGAGGCCGCCGTGCTATCGCGTGAGGCGGAGGGCGGTCAACTCTCGCTCCTGCCGCGTGAGCAGGAGAAACTGGACGGACTCTCGCGGGAACTCGGCCTGTGGGGCCTGGACGCTCCAGTCGAGATGGGCGGTGCCGACCTGCCGGTCACCGCCATGGTCGGCGTCAACGAGGAACTCGGCAAGACGATCACGCCTTACGACTTGCCACCCGACTCGCCGAACCTGCGCATGCTGCTCAAGACCGCCGACGCGGCGCAGCGTGCGCGCTATCTTGAGCCGTATGCGCGTGGCGAGACCGTCTCCGCAATCGCGATTTCCGAGCCCGGCGCGGGCGGCGACCCATCGATGATGACGACACGCGCCGAGCGCGATGGCGATGACTGGGTGATCAATGGCCGGAAGATCTGGATCAGCCGCGCCGCACGGGCCGACTGGACCATCGTCATGGCCGTGACAGACAAGTCCCGTGGCTCGCGTGGAGGCATCTCTGCGTTCCTCGTCGACCGTGGCACACCGGGTTTCAAGGTGGAGCGCCGTATCCCGATGATCGGAGGCCACTCCACCTATGAAGTCGTGCTGGAGGACTGCCGCGTGCCGCACACGCAGTTGCTGGGCGTCGAGGGACAGGGCTTCGCGCCGATGCAGGCGCGGCTGTCCAGCCGCCGCGTTCAAATGGCGGCCTGGTGCATTGGACGCGCCCAGCGCGCACTCGACATGATCTGCGAGTACGCGCCACAGCGTCGCACGTTCGGCGCCTCACTGGCAGACCGGCAGGCAATCCAATGGTGGGTGGCGGACGCCGCCACCCGCATCCACGCGTGCCGTTTGATGACGTATGAGGCCGCCGCGCGCATCGATAGCGGCGAAGAGGCGCGCACCCAGGTATCGATGATCAAGGTGTTTGCCACGGAGATGGCATGGGACGTGATCGACCGCGCCATGCAGACGTTCGGCGCAATGGGCATGACCAAGGAAATGCCGCTCCAGCAGATGGCCAACGAGACGCGCCTGATGCGCATCTACGAAGGGCCCTCGGAAGTGCACCGCTGGGTCATCGCGCGTGACCTGCTGGGGCTCAAGCGCTGACTGGTGAACGATGAAGGATCGGCATGGGGATCGCCCGCCGGTCCGCTGGAACCGTACCGGTGGAACCCACCGCCGGACGCACGACAAAGGAGACAACATGATCAAGATCCTGAGCGCTTCACGGCGCCGCTTCGGCATCGCGGCCGGCATGCTGCTCGCGGCTGGCCTGGCAGGACTGCCGGGCGCCGTATTCGCACAACCGCAGACGTTTCCCACCCGGCCGATCCGGTTTGTCGTGCCGTTCCCATCGGGTAGCGGCACCGACACCGCGGCCCGGATCTTCGCCAAGAAGATCAGCGACCTGACCGGGCAAGGCGTGGTCGTGGAGAACAAGCCCGGTGGCAACGGCTTTATCGGCGTGCAGACATTGCTCGGCGCGCCGGCCGACGGTTACACCGTCTTTATCGGCAGCAACTCCACGCTGTCGACGAACGCCGCGACGTTCCGCAAGCTGCCCTACGACCCGCTCACCGATTTCACGCCCATCACGCTGCTGTCACGTGGTCCGTGCCTGATCATCGTGCCGGCCAATTCGCCGTATCACACGCTCAAGGAACTGGTTGACGATGCCCAGAAGCGGCCTGGTGCGCTCAACTATGGCACCGGCTCGGTGTCCTACACGCTGTACAGCGAATGGCTCAATGAGCAGACCCACATGAAGACGACGGCGGTTCCGTACAAGGGGGCCGGCGATGCCATCAACGGGGTGATGGCGGCCAACGTGGACTTCGCCGTGGTGGATGCCAGTGGTGCGATCGAACTGGTCAAGGCAGGCAAGCTGCGTGGGCTGGCCTACACCGCTCCGCAGCGCTCGCCGCTCTTGCCCAGCGTGCCGAGCGCCCCCGAAGCCGGCATTCCGGATTTTCTCGCCTACAACTGGGTCGCCGCAGCCGTCTCGGCCAAGACGCCCGCACCGATCGCCCAACGTCTGGGCGAGCTGTTCGCCCAGGCTGGCGCGTCCGCCGAAGTCAAGGAGTACTACCAGCGTCAGTCCACCTCGTTGATCCTGTCCACGCCTGCGGAACTGCGTGACTACCAGAAGCAGGAGATTGCGCGCTGGAAGCACCTGGCCGCGATTGCGAAGATCGAGCTGCAGTAGGCGTCGCGTTCAATGGAAGATGCATTGTCCCGATGTTCGAGACAATGCCTCTTCGCCTCACACTGCCATCAATACTTGATATCGCGGGCGGTCTGCCGCCCTTCCTGCTTGGTTTGCCGCTTGTCCTGCCGACAATTTGCGTTGCTCTTCTGATCGGTTGCGCGACACTCCTGCTTGGTCTGCCGTGAATCCTGGC
>JAFAJB010000123.1 GCA_019236395.1 Cupriavidus sp. | reverse complement strand
TCGGCACGCAGCATCACCGCCGCCATGCCCTACTTCGGCTATGCCCGCCAGGATCGCCGCCCGCGTTCGGCGCGCGTGGCCATCTCGGCCAAGATCGTGGCCAACATGCTGGAAGTCGCCGGTGTGGAACGCGTGCTGACGATGGACCTGCACGCCGACCAGATCCAGGGCTTCTTCGATATCCCCGTCGACAACATCTACGCATCGCCGGTTCTGCTGGGCGATCTGCGCGAGAAGAACTACGGCAATCTGCTGGTGGTGTCTCCGGACGTTGGCGGCGTGGTGCGCGCACGTGCGCTGGCCAAGCAGCTCGACTGCGACTTGGCCATCATCGACAAGCGTCGTCCCAAGGCCAATGTGTCCGAGGTGATGAACATCATCGGTGAAGTCGCCGGCCGCAACTGCGTGATCATGGACGACATGATCGACACCGGCGGCACGCTGTGCAAGGCCGCGCAGGTGCTGAAGGAACGCGGTGCGCAGAAGGTATTCGCCTACTGTACCCACCCGGTGCTGTCGGGTGGCGCCGTTGCGCGTATCGCCGCGTCGGCGCTGGACGAAGTCGTCGTCTGCGACACGATTCCGCTGTCCGACGAAGCCCGCCAGACCGGCAAGATCCGCCAGGTCACGACCGCTCCGCTGCTGGCCGAGACCTTCACCCGGATCGTCAAGGGCGACTCGATCATGTCGCTGTTCGCCGACGCCTGATCGATACCGATCGGCGCTGGCCTAGCAGATTCCTGCTAGAATTTCGTGCTTTACCGCGTTGGCCGTCCTTGCTGGACGGCCAACGTGATTCAAGCGGCGCAAAATGTTATCGCGCCGCCCCAGTCGAGGCTGTCTGGTCGCGGACGGCCTTCTTTACATTTGGAGTTCAAAAATGAAAGTTATCGCTTTCGAGCGTAGCGTACAGGGTACGGGTGCGAGCCGCCGCCTGCGCAATTCGGGCAAGACGCCCGGCATCATCTACGGCGGCGCCGCCGAACCGAAGATGATCGAACTGGATCACAACGCGCTGTGGCACGCCCTGAAGAAGGAAGCGTTCCACTCGTCGATCCTCGACCTGGAAGTGGCTGGCAAGTCCGAGAAGGCCCTGCTGCGCGCATTCCAGATGCACCCGTTCAAGCCGATGGTGCTGCACGTTGACTTCCAGCGCGTGTCGGCCACGGAAAAGATCCACGTGAAGGTGCCGCTGCACTTCATCAACCAGGAAACCGCTCCTGGCGTGAAGCTGGGCCACGGTATCGTCAGCCACATCCTGAACGACCTGGAAGTGTCGTGCCTGCCGGCCGACCTGCCCGAGTTCATCGAAGTGGATCTGGGCGCAGCCGAGCTGAACCAGACCCTGCACCTGTCGGACCTGAAGCTGCCGAAGGGCGTGACCGCCATCACCCACGGCGACGAAAACCCGGCCATCGCCAGCATCACGCTGCCGGCTGGTGCCCAGGCTTCGGAAGCTACCGAAGGTGGCGAAGCCGCTGGCGAAACGCCGGCTGCCTGAGCGTCGTAGCACCGGATGCCGAAAGCGGCCTCGCCGCTGCCGCATCAGAAAGACCGCCGGTTCGCCGGCGGTTTTTTTTCGCGCGGTGTTTTCGCGTATCCTGTCTCGCGTCCCGCGGTGCCTTCAGGCACCCGAAATCCACGCTTTCACGCATGATCAAGCTCATCGTCGGCCTCGGCAATCCCGGGGCAGAGTACGAAGCCACCCGGCACAATGCCGGCTTCTGGCTTGTCGACCAACTCGCCCGCACAGGTGGCACAACCCTGCGCGTGGAAGGCCGTTTTCATGGCCTGGCTGCGCGCGCACGGTTGTGGGACCAGGACGTCTGGCTGCTCAAACCATCCACGTTCATGAACCGCTCCGGACTGTCCGTGGTGTCGCTGGCGCGCTTCTACAAGATCCTGCCCGATGAGATCCTCGTCGCGCACGATGAAATGGATCTGCCCGCCGGATCGGTCAAGCTGAAGCGCGGTGGCGGCTCGGGCGGTCACAACGGACTCAAGGACATCTCGGCGCACCTGACCACCCAGGATTACTGGCGCCTGCGCATCGGCGTCGGCCATCCGCGCAACTCACCAGGCGGCAACGCCGGTGGCCGCGAAGACGTGGTCAACTTCGTGCTGAAACCGCCGCGCAAGGAAGAGCAGGAAGCGATCGACGAAGCGATCGACCGCTGCATCGGCCCGCTGGGCATACTGGCGCGCGGCGAGAGCGAACGCGCGATGATGGAACTGCACACCGGGCGGTAGCCTGTTGGGCCCTCCCCATGAAAAAACCCCGCAAACCTTTCGGTTCTGCGGGGTTTTTCCTTTCTGCCTGCGTGTGGGCCGGAACGAATGCCGCCAGATGAGCTCCGGCGTCAGGCGGCGTGCTTGGCCGCGGTGAGCAGCCGGTAGCGTTGCATCAGCACCTCGTGCGTTTCGACGCGGTTCGGGTCTTTCGGAATGCACGCCACAGGACAGACCTGCTGGCACTGCGGTTCGTCGAAATGGCCGACACACTCGGTGCACTTGTTGGGGTCGATCTCATAGATCTCGGGCCCCATCGAGATGGCTTCGTTCGGGCACTCAGGCTCACAAACGTCGCAATTGATGCAGTCGTCGGTGATCATCAGCGCCATGATATTTCCTTCCAGCGACCCGCCCGCGCCCGACTGGCCGCGTCGGCGGGATCGAAGGCCTATATTCTATTCTTCTATTCGTCTATTCGCCTTTGCCGATCTCTTTACCGATCTTCTCCTGAAGCCAGCGCTCCACGGAGGGGAAGACGAACTTGCTGACGTCGCCGCCCAGCACCGCGATTTCGCGTACGAACGTGCCCGAGATGAACTGGTACTGGTCCGACGGGGTCAGGAACATCGTCTCGACATCGGGCAGCAGGTAGCGGTTCATACCCGCCATCTGAAACTCGTACTCGAAATCCGACACGGCACGCAGCCCCCTTACGATCACGCGCGCGTTGTTCTTGCGTACGAAATCCTTGAGCAGGCCGGAGAAGCCCTCCACCCGCACATTCGGGTAGTGGCCCAGCACTTCGCGTGCAATGCCGATGCGCTCCTCAAGCTGAAAGAACGGGCGCTTGTTGGGGCTTTGCGCCACACCGACCACGAGTTCGTCGAAGATGTTC
>JAFAJB010000105.1 GCA_019236395.1 Cupriavidus sp. | reverse complement strand
GATCGTTGTTTCCGACCGTCGTGGTGGACGGTCGCCCGGCGGTGCGAGGGGCTCGCATCGCCGGTTTTTGCGTTTACGGCCCCAGTGTTTCTTCAGGCGTCAGCTCAGCAGCCCATGACGCTCATGCCATTCACGCAAAGATTCGTGCGGCCATGTGCGGGCGTGACGATGACCCTTGCCGCGCGGCACATCGACCCACGGCGCCGCATCGTCGAGCGCCGCCTCGATGACTTCAGGTGGCCTGGGTAGCGGCGTATCGATGGCGCTCGCGTTCGGATGCACCAGCTCGGGCCAGCGCGGGTCCCACAGCCATAGCGGACTGCCGCATTTCAGGCAGAAGTGCCTGAACGCCTTCGATCGCACCGGCCGGCGGCCGGGCTCGCGCATCACCGCGTGAAACTGTCCCACGTGCTTCTTGCCGCGTACGCGCAAGGTCGCCGCATCGCCGCCGAGGTTGATCCCGTACCCGCCACCGCCGCCGGTCTTGCGGCATATCGAGCAATGGCAATGCATGAACGGGTAAGGCGAATCGGACTCCAGGCTGAATCGCACGGCGCCGCATTGGCATGAGCCTTCAAGATGCATGGCTTGCTCCCGAATGATGGGCTGTCGATGCGGTTCAGTGTGGGCGATGCTACGCGTGCTTTCAAGGCGCTTTGCGCCGGAGAAGCGTGGCGTTGTCAGGCGTTGTCTGTCAGCGCGCCTGAGTTTTTGTAAGGAGTTATGTGAATGCGGCAGGGCGGCCACTACGCGCCATCTAGACTTCGGTCACGGTGCTGAAGGCACCCACGTTCGATAACAGCAATTGAGAGGTCTCATATGTCCACGCATCGAATCGTTCGCACTACATCGCTGATCGGCGCCATGGCGGCCGGCTTGATGTCCGCTGCCGCCTTCGCCCAGGGCACAACCGCCTCGAATGACACCAACGCAGTGCCGCCGGGCATGACCCAGATCCAGCCGCCGAAGGACCCGCTCGTGGAGCGCCGCGAAGCGCGCAAGGTGGCAAAGGATCAGTACCACACCGAGAAATCGGCCGCAAAGAGTCAGTATGACCAGGAGGTAGGCGCGGCCAAACAGGAGCGCCACGACGCCAACAAGGCGGCTAACGAGACTGCGAAGCAGGGGCTTCAGCAGCAATCCACGATGAAGCAGTAGGGCTGAGCGCAGCCTTGCCGCAGGTCAACGGCTGACCCTCTCCCCCGGCCCCTCTCCCGCGAGGCGGGAGAGGGGAGCAAACCACCAGCATTTGATATGCCCTTGGTGTTCTCCCTTCTCCCGGACGGCGGAAGGGGCGCAAACTACCAGCATCTGACATGCCCTTGGTGTTTTCCCCTCTCCCGCATGGCGGGAGAGGGGTTGGGGGAGAGGGCAGGCGTATCAAGCACCAAGCACGCTCAAATCAGTCGCGCACCCGGCCACGCGCCCGACATCACGATATTCCTGACAGACAGCCGAACCGTCTGCATGATGTCCCACAACTCCGGCACCGGTGGGCGATTGCGGGCCGTGGCCAGGGCCACCTGGCGTGTGACCACCGGGTCGATCAGCCGCGCGGAGTGCAAGCGGCCCTGCGCCACGCGATCCGCCACCGCCGCGAACGGCAGCAGCGTCGCGCCGCAGCCATCTTCCACAAGCCGCATCGACACCGTGTTCGATGCATCGCATTCGAGCGCCATGTTCAGCGCCGTGCCCGCGCGCGCAGCCAGCGATTCGGCCAGAACGCGCAGGCCATGGCCGGTGCTGGGCAGGATCAGCGGGATTTCGCCAAGCCGACGGACCTGGAACGTCGGGCCCAGGTGGCTCCACGATGTCGGCGTGACCAGCGTCAGGTCTTCCTCGAGCAGTACGTCCACCTTGAGCGCGCCCTGTTGCTCGGGCAGGTAGAGCAGCGCGACGTCGATCTCGCCTGCGGCCAGCCAGGCCAGGATCGGGCTGGCCAGACCTTCCACGAAACGCAGCTTGGTGGCGGGAAAGCGTGCTTTCAGTGCCGTGCCGATGGTCGCGAAGGCGGTGTTGGCGATGGTTGGCTGGGCTGCGATGACAAGCTGGGCCGGGCCCTGCGCGGTGGAGGCGCGCACGGCGGCACGCGCCTCGCCCAGCGTGGCGGCCACCTGCCGCGCGTAGCCGAGCAGCGTGTTGCCCGCCTCCGTCAGCACCACGCCACGGCCGCTGCGATGGAACAGCCGCGTGTCGAGCGACGCTTCGAGCCGCGCGATCTGGCGGCTCACCGTCGACTGGTCCGCGCCAAGTTCAAGCGCCGCACGCGAAATGCTCTGCGTGTTGGCCACGCAGACGAAGCAGGCGAGGTCGTCGGAGTTCAGCGCCGACATCAGCCTTGTTTCGGTGTGCCAGTCGGCTTGTCACCGATCGCGAACGACGACATGTGCTCGATCGCCTTGACCAGCCCCGAGTGATCCCAGCCCGCGCCACCCTGCGCCACGCACACGTTGAACAACTGCTGGCACGAGGCCGTGTTCGGCAGGCCAAGACCGAGCGCCTTGGCCGTGGACAGCGCCAGGTTCAGGTCTTTCTGGTGCAGTTCGATGCGGAAGCCCGGGTCGAAGGTACGCTTGATCATCCGTTCGCCGTGCACTTCCAGGATGCGCGAGTTCGCAAAGCCGCCCATCAGCGCCTGGCGCACGCGTGCCGGGTCGGCGCCGGCCTTGGCGGCCAGCACCAATGCCTCGCTGACCGCCTCGATGGTCAGCGCGACGATGACCTGGTTGGCGACCTTGGCCACCTGTCCGTCGCCGGCGTTGCCGACCAGCGTGATGTTCTTGCCCATCAACTGCAGCAGCGGCAGCACCTTGTCGAAGACGTCCTGCTTGCCGCCGGCCATGATCGACAGCGTTGCCGCCTTGGCGCCAACCTCGCCGCCCGAAACCGGAGCGTCGACATAATCGCAGCCGAGCTTTTCGATGCGTGCGGCGAACTCGCGCGTGTCGATCGGCGAGATCGAGCTCATGTCGACCACGATCTTGCCCGGGGCCAGGCCCTCGGCCACGCCGTTTTCGCCAAACAGCACGCGGGCCACGTCGGGCGTGTCCGGCAGCATCAGGAAGATGACTTCCGCTTGGGCGGCCACGTCGGCCGCGCTGGCGCACGACTGAATGCCAGCGTCGAGCAGTGCCTGCGGCACGCCGCTGCGCGAATGGGCATGGACGGCATGGCCGCCCGCCTGCAGATGCAGCGCCATGGGCTTGCCCATCACGCCGAGTCCGATGAATCCGATCTTGCTCATGGTGATATCCGATTGAAGGTGGGTTACGCGGTGAAGCGATCGCGCAACGAGCGGGCCGCGTCGCGCAGCAGCGCGTTGTCGATGCCCACCGCCACGAAGTGCGCGCCCATGTCCAGATAGCGTTTGGCATCGGCCTCCACGGGCGTCAGCGTGCCGATGGCCTTGCCGGCGCGGTTGGCGGCGTCATAGATCTGCTGCACGGCGGCCTGCACCTCGGGATGGTTCGGATTGCCCAGGTGCCCGTAGGCCGCGGCCAGGTCGTTCGGGCCGATGAAGATGCCGTCGACACCGGGCTCCGCGCAGATTTCCGCGGCCGCCTCAACGCCCTTGCGGCTTTCGATCTGGACCAGCACGCAGATATTGTCGTTGATGGTCTTGAAGAAGTCAGGCAGCGTGCCATAGCGATTCTGGCGCTGTGCGCCCGAGACACCACGGATGCCATCGGGCGGGTAGCGCGTGGCTCGCACCGCGCGGCGCGCTTCCTCGGCCGATTCCACGAACGGAATCAGGAAGTTGTAGAAGCCGATGTCGAGCAGGCGCTTGAGCATCACCGGATCGTTCCAGGGCGGACGAACCACCGGGGCGCTGGTGCTGTCCTTGAGTGCCATCAGCTGCGGCATGAAGGTCAGCACGTCGTTGGGCGAGTGCTCGCCGTCGAGCAGCAGCCAGTCGAAGCCGGCCAGGCCGATGATCTCGGTGGTCACGGGCTGGCCCAGCGCGCTCCACAGGCCGATCAGGCGCTTGCGCGCCAGCACGTCGGCCCTGAACCGGTTCGGCAAGGGGGTGATCTGTGGCAGATGTTGGGTCATGCTGATACTCCTGGTTCAGTCCACCGCCAGTGCGGAAACCGGACCCGGCGACTTGCTGCGCGATTGCAGCACACGTGCGGCGGCGTCGTCGAGCTGGGCCAGCGTGCCGCTGTCGATGGGAATGTACTCGGCGCGCGCGCGGCGCCAGGCGCGTTCGGGGTCGCCGGGCAGGCGGATCTGGTCGCCGCCGGGCTGCAGGCGCGAGGCCTTCATCCAGTCGACGAACGATTCGACCTCATGGCCGAACGTGGTGCTGCTACCGAGCCGCGCGGGATCGAAGATGATCGCCAGCATGTTGTTCCACACCGCGTGCTCGTGCGTGAGCGTTTCGGGGCGGATCGTATGGCCGCCGGTCACGGCCGCGCCGAGCAGCTCGCACATCACGGCCAGTACATAGCCCTTGTGCTCGCCGAACGTGCGCAGTGCGCCCTGCGGGTCACCGGCACCGGGGAACATGACAGAGGGATCGTCGGTGGGGTGGCCGCCCGGGTCCATCAGGCAGCCCGGCGGCACCGGCACGCCCTTGTTGTTGGCCACGCGCACCTTGCCGAGCGCGATGGCGCTGGTGGCGAAATCCAGCACCAGCGGCGGCTGCGCGGTCAGCGGCACGCCGATCGTGAACGGGTTGGTGCCAAAACGCGCATCGTAGCCGCCATGGGGCGCGACGATCGGCTTGGACAGCACGTTGACGAAGTGGATCGAGATCAGTCCGGCCGCCGTGGCCTGCTCGGCCCAGTGGCCAACGCGCCCGAGATGGTGCGAGCGCCGCAGACCGAGCACGCAAACCCCGTGCTCCTGCGCACGTTCGATACCCATGCGCATGGCCTGCTCGGTGACCGCCTGGCCCATGCCGCGATTGCCATCCAGGCTCAGGATGCCGCCCGATTCGTGCACCACGCTGACCTGCTGGTTGAGCTGGAGCTGGTCGGCCTGCCACGACATCACGTACTTCGGAATCATCCCGACGCCGTGTGAATCGTGGCCGGACAGGTTGGCGCCCACCAGGTGGTCGGCGGTCAGCCTGGCCTCGCTGGCGTCGGAGCCCGCCGCCAGCCAGAGATCGACCACCCACTGATGCAGGCCGGCGGTCGGAATGCGGTGTTCACTCATGCTTACTCCAGGTGAATATTGGCCACCTTGATCAGGTTTGCCCATTTGGCCACTTCGCTTTTCTGGAAGCTGCCCAGTTCGGTCGGGCCGGCGCCGGAAGGCTCGATGCCCATCGAAGCCAGCTTGCTGCGCACGTCGGGCTGGCGAATGATCTTGCCGATCTCGGTCGACAGCTTGTTGATGATCGGCATCGGCGTGCCGGCCGGCGCGAAGATCGCCTGCCAGGACACTATCTCATAGCCGGACAGGCCCGATTCGGCCATGGTCGGCACATCGGGCAGTTCCGGCGCACGCTTGGCGCCCGTGGTGGCCAGTGCGCGGAACTTGCCTGCCTGGATCATCGGCATCGCGGCCACGCTGTTCTCGAAGACCAGGTCCACCTGGTTGCCCAGCAGCGCCTGCACGGCCTGGCTGCTGCCCTTGTACGGCACGTGGGTCATGCGCAGCCCGGCCATGCTGGTGAAAAGCTCGGCGGCCAGGTGCTGCGACGTACCGTTACCGGACGACCCGAAATTGATCGAGCCAGGCTTGGCGCGGGCCGCGGCGATCACGTCCTGTACGCTCTTCCACGGGCTGTTGGCGTTGACCACCAGCACATTGGGCAGCGTGCCGATCAGCGCCACGGGCTGGAAGTTCTTGACCGGGTCGTACGGCATCTTCGGATACAGGCTCACGTTGATCGCATGCGAGCTGATGGTGCCGCCGAGCAGCGTATAGCCATCGGGTGCGGCCTTGGCCACGTAGTCGGAGCCGATATTGCCGCCCGCACCGGCCCGGTTTTCCACCACGATCGACTGGCCGAGCGTCTGCGACAGCCGCTGGCCGATCAGCCGGCCCAGCAGGTCGGTGGTGCCACCGGCAGCGAACGGTACGACGTACGTGATCGGCTTGGTCGGCCAGTTGTCCACGGACTGAGCGCCAGCCTGCGTGGCGTGGGTCATGCATCCGGCACAAAGCGCGGCCAGCGTGGGCCGAATCCTTCGATAGGTGAAAAACATTGCGTGTCTCCTGTTGCGCGAACTTGTCGGTACGGCGTTGCGGTACGATCTTCGCTGCGTTTTCGTGTTCTGCCTGTCGGTTGTCCGGGCAGATCCGGGCGTCTTGTGCTGCGCCTCGCCAGCAAATCTACACGCGCGAGTGCCACGCTGACTTGCATGAAATGCATAACAGAAATGCACGATAGACCCCGCGACGATGCGCGTCAAACGGAACAATCGCAGACATTCGATAGCCAATTCCCGATCCAGTCACTGTCATGACCGCTAATGCTTCTACTCCCGTCGCCCGCACCGGCGGACGTGTACTTGTCGACCAGCTGCGCATCCACGGCACCGAGCGCATTTTCTGTGTGCCGGGCGAAAGTTTCCTGGATGTCCTGGACGCACTGCATGACCAGCCCGCGATCGACCTGATCGTCACCAAGCACGAAGGCGCGGCGGCCAACATGGCCGAGGCGGATGGCAAGCTGACCGGGCGACCCGGCATCTGCTTCGTGACGCGCGGCCCGGGTGCCACGCATGCCAGCTGTGGCGTGCACATCGCCGCGCAGGACTCCACGCCGATGATCCTGTTCGTCGGCCAGATCGCGCGAGAGCACAAGGGAAGGGAAGCGTTCCAGGAGGTGGATTACGCGGCGGTCTTCGGCTCGATGGCCAAGTGGGCGGCCGAGATCGACGACCCGGCGCGGATTCCGGAAATGGTGGCCCGTGCATTCCAGGTGGCCACGTCGGGCCGGCCCGGCCCGGTGGTGCTGGCGCTGCCGGAAGACGTGCTCGACGGCATGGTGGAGTGCGTGGACGCCGCGCCGTATCGCGCCGTGGCTGCCGCCCCGCGCGCCGAAGATGCCAGGGCGCTGGCTGCCGCGCTGCGTGAGGCACAGCGCCCGCTCGTGATCGCCGGTGGCGCCAACTGGACCGAAGCTGCGGCGCGTGACTTTGCCGCCTTTGTGCACGCATGGGATCTGCCGGTGGCCTGTGCCTTCCGCCGCCAGGATGTGATCGACAATCGGGACCCGCACTACGTCGGGCACCTGAGCCTGGGCGTCAATCCGAAACTTGCCGAGCACGTGGAGACCGCCGACCTGATCGTCGCGTTTGGCACGCGGCTTGGCGACATCGCCACCGACGGCTACACGCTGCTCGATGTGCCGCAGCCGAAGCAGAAGCTTGTGCATATCCATGCCGACAGCTTCGAGCTGGGACGTGTCTACCAGGCGGCGCTGCCAATTCATGCCGGCGTGGAAGCGGGCGCGGCGATGCTCGCATCGTTGCAGCCGCCAGAGTCGCTGCCATGGAAGTCATGGACGGCCGGCGCACGGGCCGCCCACGAGGCGTTCGTTACCGCGCCGAAACCGCACGCGGAATTGAGCGGCGTGGATATGTCGGCGGCGATCTCGCACCTGAATAGCGTACTGCCCGAGGATTCGGTCGTGACCAACGGCGCCGGCAACTACGCCGTCTGGCTGCATCGCTTCTACGCATACAAGCGCCCGCGCACGGAACTGGCGCCGACCTGTGGCGCGATGGGCTACGGCCTGCCGGCTGCGATCGCTGCCAAGCTGCGCCATCCGGAAAAGACCGTGGTGTGCCTGGCCGGTGACGGCTGCTTCCTGATGTATCCGCAGGAAATCGCCACGGCCGCCGCCCATGGCGTCAATCTGATTGTCCTGGTGGTCAACAATCGCATGTACGGCACGATCCGGATGCACCAGGAACGACGCTACCCGGGCCGACAGAGCGGCACGACGATCGCCAACCCGGACTTTGTCGCGATGGCCCGCGCCTGCGGCGCCTGGGCCGAGCGCGTGGAGCGGACCGAGGATTTTGCGGCGGCGTTCGAGCGTGCCCGCAACGCCGGCAAGCCCGCTGTACTGGAGCTGCTGACCGATCCGCTGCAGATCACGCCGGCCATGCGTGTTACGGAAATGCCGGCCTGAGGTCGGGACAGTCGGATCGATCCCAAAAGTTTCCTAGAAGAGGGAAGCTTGCGGCCGGGCCTCGTGTCCGGCCGTTTTCATATGGGCAGCCGGCTGGTTCAGGATCTGGCGGATCTGCGCCAGATAACGCTCGCCCACCGCCCGATGGGTCTTGCGCGCTTCCTCGGCAAAACTGCGGCGTGACGGCGGGCGGATGTTCAGCAGCCGGCAAATCGTTGATAAATAAGGCTTCTTTCCATCCGTGGCGGCGCGTCTGGCAGCCGACATCAGTGCCGCATCGCCAATCCGGCCCCGCAGCCAGACCAGTACCTGGCGGTCATATTCGTTCTGCACACGGATCAGGTGTTCCATCAGAAGACTCCAAATACTGTTTATTCATACAGTACCTGTAAATATATACAGTGATTCGGAATTTTCAAGAGGAGCGAGACGGATCGTCGATCCCGAAGCCGTGATCAGGTCTTGAATAGCCGCAAGCGACTGGCGCGAGCCTCGATCTCGTTCGGCGCCACATTCCAGCGTCCCGCCTGGGCAGCCCAGCCGCTGAAAACTTCCACCGTGCGTTCAATCGCCTCGCGGGGACGTGCGACATCGAACTTCTTGCCGAACTCCACCAGGTCGTCCACCGTGAATGCATCGGCCTTGCCGCCGATGGTCATCTGGTGCTGAAGCGTATAGCCACTGCCGGCGGAGAACGTGAGGTCATAAGCCGGGGACAAACGCCATGCCCCGGTGGACGGCATCAGGAACGCGAAATTCTTCACGTGATCGTCCTGGTTGCGTCCAACGACATTGAAAATCATCCGGCGGTAAGCTTCCTCGATCGCCGTGTGGGGCATCTCGAGCGCGAGGATCCAGCGGAAATACTGGTCGTAGCTGTAGGCGCGCGGGATGTTGTAGTCGATGTGTGCAAGCCCGGCGAGGCTGTGCATATGCACCCGTCCGCCATCCGCAGTGCGATCGAACCGTTTGGTCAGGAAGTGGAAGCGACCGTTCGGCTCTTCAATGAAATCGACTGGCGCCATATCGATGCCCAGTTCCTTCGCCAGAAGGGCGTAGGTGTACTCGACACGATTGAACGGCTGCGCGTGATGATCCTTCGGGTTGGCTGACTCGACGCCGCCGAACTTGATGAGCCAGCTTTCCTCGTTCTTGTGCGGCTTCACGAAGGCGGAGCGGATCTGCTTGCTGCTCCGGTCCCACAGGATCAGTGCCTTTGCACGGGCACCACCTGCGCTGGCACCGATGCGCATGAGTTCGGAAATGGCGCCGTCCTGTTCGCCCGCCACGAGCTTGCGTGCGGCTTCGACCAGGGAACCAACCTCGAGTGCTTCGGCTTCGCCGGCAGTGGCACGGCGGTCGATGCGCGGGCGAAACTCGAGCGCTCCCATTGCGCGATCGCCGATATATAGCAGCCGCTGAACCGGGCTCATCGCTTTGTCCGGCTCCCCCCGATCGGAGAAGTACTTTTTGATGATCAGGTTGCCGAAGGTGTCGGGCAATGCGTCGGCCAGCGCACCAGGCAGCCCCAGGAAGGATTCCACGCGGCGCAGTTCAGGGAACTCGAAGGCGCCGGGCTCGGCGGGCAGGAACTCGGGCGAAATGCTTGGCCCGCCAGTGCCCAGATACTCGGGATCGTAGTTGAAGCCGATGCGGCCACTGTCAAACTCGGTGACGGTGCCGATGGTTTGGCCATGCATCAGGACCTGAGCACTTGCTGCGACACCCGCTGCAGGGCGCGCGCTCCGGAGCGCGCGTTTTCGTGCTGGCGGCGCGGGCTTCTTCTGGGTCACCAAAACCTTCACTCCTTCGGTTTACGGGCGCGCTGGCGCAATTCGCCGCGCGAGTTGAAAGCTTCGCTGGACGGGAGAACATCCGGAAACGCCGCTTCGAGATTGCTGACCATGCTCAGCGCGCGCATTACCTTTATGAGTGTCGACACGCGGACGTCTCGGCCCGCTTCGATATCTCCCACCTGGTTGCGTCCGACCCCGGAACGCTTGGCCAGTTCCTCGATCGTGAGGTTGCGTTCCATGCGCTTTGCTCGGAGGCGAGCCCCGATCTCGGCGGCGATCTCGTCGCCAGTAGATGAGCTACGTATGGCAGGCATCGTATTTAGGGCTGTGACATAAGACCCCTGAAAAAGGGCATTAACTTCTAAAAATTAGTATAGCAGCCTGTAATCAGGGTGTTATGAATCCTCCACCAAAGTCTGGTGGCTGTCAACTGATGCGCATTACGCTCCGAAATTGGGGCGATATGTTGGCAATTGCGACATAACGAACCGAAAGAGGTGCGTAACGGCGCATCAGGCGGTGGAACCTCGCCGCCAATCGGCGAAGCGCCAAAAAAATGGCCCGCTGAGGGCGGGCCGCAATGACGAAGAGAGTTCTTCGTCGTGGAGTGTCTGAGGATGTGCCGTGGCTCAGAAGCGGTGACGCACGCCGATGATTGCGCCGAACTGGCTCTGGCCGGCGCGGACCTGTTCGGTGGTGGCCGTCAGCGTGGTGGCGCTGGCGTTCAGGGACGGGCCAAAGCCGGACAGGCCCATGGCCGAGCCATTGCGATTCTGGGCATAGGCCGCGGTCGCGTAGAGGTCGGTGCGCTTCGAGAAGGCGTAGGTGCCTGACAGCACGAAGCTGTATGGATCGCCGCCGCTGTGGCGTACATCGGTGTAGTAGGCCGCGCCTGTAACCGTGATGGCCGGGGTCACCTGGTAACTCGCGCCTAGCCAGTAGAGGTTGGTGCGCAGCGAACTGGTAGTGAAGTCGCCGTAGTACCAGCGGTACCCGGCGAAGGCCCGGGCACGGCCAAAACTGTAGCGGGCGCCGATGGACGCGCGACGCTCGCTGTTGCCGGCGGTGGCGACGGTGCTGCCGCGGACTTCGTCATAGACCACGCGCGTGGACAACGGACCGGCGTCGTAGCCCACAGCGGCTGACCATTCGCGCCCGGCCTTGTAGTCGCCCGGGATTTCGCCGCCTGACTTGCTGTCATAGCCCGTGCTGTAGAACAGGCCGTAGTAGACCGCGCCAAGCTTGCCGGTCAGCTTCACCGAGTTGTCGGCGCGGCTCGACATCCATTTGTCGTGCATCAGCACCGAGTAGCGCGTGGCGTTGGCCATCGGGTCATACGCCACCGAAAAATCGAACAGCACGGTCTGATGGCGGCCCAGTGTCAGCGCGCCGTACTGGTTCTGCAGACCGACGAACGCCTGGCGGCCGAACAGGCGGCCGCCCTGGTTGGCATTGCCGGTGTCGAGGTCGAAGCCGCTCTCAAGCGTGAAGATGCCCTTCAGGCCGCCCCCAAGATCCTCGCTGCCACGCAGGCCCCAGCGCGAGTTCGACAGGTTGCCGGCCGACACACGCATGACGCTGTCGCTGCCGCCGGTTCTGGTATTCGGTACATGCGTCAGATATTCAACGCCGGCATCCACCACGCCATAGAGCGTGATATTGCCTTGGGCTTGCGCCTTGGCTGGCAGGGCAGGGAGAACGGCCATCGCGGCCAGGCAGGCAATACGGGTCTTCATGCTTCTTCGTGCTTCTTCGTGATCGTTGTTATAAGACGCACGCACGCTTCCTTGCGGGCTCGGGCGCGGTGCGGCTCAGGAATGTAACGAGATGTGACGAAGCAAAGAAGAGTGAATTGAATGACAGATTGTTCGTTGGCGCGAACAATGCAGGTCGTAAAGACGCATCCGGGGATCGGAAATAGACAGCTTGCAAGTTTCAATTTTCT
>JAFAJB010000056.1 GCA_019236395.1 Cupriavidus sp. | reverse complement strand
TTCGCCCCAGCCGCCGCGGACCTTCACGTTCACCAGCAGCTTCTTCAAGTCCCCGACGCCCACCGCCAGGTTCTGCATTTCGCCGAGGCCCTTGTGCACCTGTTCGAGCCGATCGGACACGAGCTTGAACGACTCGCCGAGCCGCTGCTCCAGCGTGGCGTGCAGTTTCTCATCAACCGTGCGGCGCATCTCTTCGAGCTTGGCCGCGTTGTTGGCCTCGATATCGCGCAACTTCTGCTCGAGAGTCGCGCGCACCTCGGCCAGGCGCCGGTCATTGGCCTCCGACAACTGCGCAAGCTGTTGCTGTTGCACCGTGGCGATGCTGGTCAGGTGCGTCGATAGCGTCTGCTGGAAGCGCAGCATTTGCTGCCCCGCCTCACCGCGATTGGCCCGCGCACTTTCGGCGATTTCAGTACGCAATTCGCGCTCAAGCCGTTCCAGCCCACGCGCAGTGTCCTCGCGCACGTCGTCCCGGAGGTCTCCGAGCATCGAAAGCAGATCCTCGCCCGAGGACCCTCCTCGTGCGCGCCAGACCAGCACCAGTAGCAACAGCACCGCCACAACTGCGGCGGCAAAGGTCAGAACGGAAATCAATGACATAAACCGAGGAACGGAACGGTCAGCGGCGGCGGCCCGACATGACTTCAGGGTTGATTACAGTCGGCGGGTTCCCGGCTTGCGGGCCCGCATCGAGTGCCGCGATCAGGTTATCCGCGGCAAGATTGGCCATCGCGCGCCGCGTCTTCTCCGAAGCGCTGGCGATATGCGGCGTCAGCACGACATTTGGCACGGTCAGCAGGTCAGGATGCACGCTCGGCTCGCCTTCGAACACATCGAGACCGGCAGCAAAGATCTTGCGCGCGCGAAGCGCGGCGGCAAGTGCCGCGTCGTCGACGATGCCGCCGCGCGCCAGATTGATCAGCGTCGCGCTCGGCTTCATCTGTGCGATTTCCGCGGCGCCGATCGCATGATGGCTTTCCGCGCTATACGGCAACACGAGAATCAGGTGATCGGATTGCTGCAACAATTCAGCCTTCGTGACATAGCGAGCATTGAGTGACCGCTCGACGTCCACCGGCAACTGGCTGCGATTGTGATAAAGCACCTGCATGCCGAAGCCGGCCGCGCGCCGGGCCAGCCCCTGCCCGATGCGCCCCATGCCGAGGATGCCCAGCGTGCTGCCATGGACATCCACGCCGACCAGCATGTCATAGCTCCAGCGCTCCCACTTGCCTGCGCGCAGGTAGTGCTCGCCTTCGGTCACGCGGCGCGCGGTAGCCATCAGCAGCGCCCAGCCAAAATCGGCGGTAGTCTCGGTAAGCACGTCGGGCGTGTTGGTGGCGACGACGCCTGCAGCAGTCAGCGCCGGCAGGTCGAGATTGTTGTAGCCGACCGCCATATTGCAGACGGCGCGCAATTGCGGCAGCGCTGCAACCAGTTCCCCGTCGATGCGGTCTGCCGCATTTGCCAGCACCCCTGACTTGCCCGCAAGCCGCGCACGGAGCGCGGCGCTATCGAGCACCAGATCCTCCTGGTTGGCGTCGACATCGAAATACTGCGCAAGCCGCTCGATGACGTCGGGGAAGATCGCGCGGGTGACCAGGATGGAGGGCTTCATGGCAGTCATACACGGAAAAAGAGGAACGTCATCACCAGGAACAGCGGCACCAGCACGGCGCATGACCATGCCATGTAGCCGAAGAAGCTCGGCATGCGCACGCCACGGCTTTCGGCAATCGCCTTGACCATCAGGTTGGGCGCGTTGCCGATGTAGGTGTTGGCGCCCATGAACACGGCCCCGGCGGAGATCGCCGCCAGCGTTGCGGCATCGCGTGTCATCAGCGTGGCCGGATCACCGCCGGCCGTGTTGAAGAACACGAGGTACGTCGGTGCGTTGTCGAGGAACGATGACAATACGCCCGTGGCCCAGAAGTACATGCTGTCGATCGGCTGGCCATTGCTGTCGCTCACCGTGCGAATCACGCCTGCGAAGGCGCCGTCAGTACCGGCCTTGAGCATGGCGATGACAGGGATGATCGTCAGGAAAATGCCCGCGAACAGCTTGCCGACCTCTAGGATCGGTTCCCAGTTGAACTCGTTTCCGGCGCGCGCCGCGCGTGGCGTGACGACCAGCGACAGCACTGTCACCACAATCAGCAGACCATCACGGGCCAGCGCCGGCAGCGGCACCTCGGTGCCCATCACGTCAAAGACGATGCCAGGCTTCCAGAGCCCACTCATCAGCACCAGGCCAATAACGGCCAGCAGCAGCACGAAGTTCACCTTGCCCTCAATGCGGATGCCTGGCGAATCGGGCGTCGGGTCCTGTGCGATCGGCAACTCCTCTTCCCGGTTCAGGTAGTAGTGACGATCAACCAGGTAGAACAGCGCCAGCAACGCTACCCACATGAAGATCGTCTCTGGCAGGATGTTGCGCATGGTCCAGAAGAAATCCACGCCCTTCAGGAAACCGAGGAACAACGGCGGATCACCAAGCGGCGTCAGCGCGCCGCCCGCATTGGCAACCAGGAAGATGAAGAACACCACCACATGCGCCACGTGACGACGATTGTCGTTGGCGCGCAGTAGCGGACGTATCAGCAACATCGCCGCGCCGGTGGTGCCCATGAAGCTGGCCAGCAGCGTGCCCAGCGCAAGAATGCCCGTGTTGAGGCGCGGCGTGCCATGCAGATTGCCGCGCACGCAGATACCGCCCGCCACCACGTAGAGCGCGGTCAGCAGCACGATGAACGGGATGTATTCGGAAAGCAGCGCGTGGACGGTGTTGACCGCCGCGGCATGCACGCCAAACTGCATCGCGAACGGCACGAGGAAGAGCGCGGCCCAGACCGCCGCGATCTTGCCGTAATGGTGGTGCCAGAACTTGGGTGCGATCAGCGGAAACAGCGCGATCGACAGCAGAATGCCGGCAAACGGCAGGCCCCAGATCGGCGTAAGCGTCGCGCCGTCGAGGTCGGCCGCGTGGCTCGTCGCCGGCGAAAGCGAAATCAGCGCTATCAGCGCAAACAGGAAATGGGGAAGCAGTGTGCTGACACGTCGCATCGTGCGGGGTTCTCCTTTCTCGTGAAGGGGCCAGTGTAAAGCAAACCCCTGCGAGAAAGGTCTCAAAGTGCGCCCTTCCGTGCGCTACTGGCCGCGATCACGCCTGGTCGATAAGAATCACGTGCACCCGGTACGGGCCATGCGCGCCCAGCACGATGGTCTGTTCGATATCGCCCGTGCGGGACGGCCCGCTGATGATGTTGGTGGCGCGCGGCAACTGGCCGTGCTCGGCACGCATGCGCGCGAATGCCTCTTCGAGATTGGTCACGATGCGCGACACTGGCACCACGGCGATATGCGTCTCAGGCAACAGTGCGGCCGATGCGAACGTGTCGGGGCCCGACAGCAGCATCAGCGAACCGGTCTCGGCAATCGCCACGAAGCAACCGGTGATGCCGATCAGGTCACCATGGTCGTGATCGCCCTGCGGGTCGCGCACAGGAGGCCGACACTCGATAGTCAGATTCTGAGCAGCCCACGGCAGGTCGCCCAGGCTGATCCATGCCACGGCACGGCGTTCGAGTTTCAGCCCGTCGACATAGCGCGCCACTGCGGCCGGCACATCGGCCAGCGTCGCCACGCGATCCACGGTCGAGGACAGTTTCTGCGCCTGCACGATGAACGCCTGTACGCGATCGTCGTCCACCGGCGGTTGCGGGCCCTGCGGATGCCGCGCCAGGTAGTCCGCCACCGCCTCGCGCTCGCCTTCGGTCACGTTGGGGCCCCTGCCCTGGGCGGCACGGATGCGGGCGAAAATGCGGTCACGGGCGGCGTTGGTTTCCATGGCGAGGGCTTCGTGGCAGTTGATTGGGGCAAGCCGATTATAGGAAGTGCCGCAGCACTCGCGGCTGAATGTTGTTAAGCGGCTGCCTGAATTGCGAACACCTGGCGCAGGTATGCCAGATAGCCCGGGTCATCGCACATCGTTTTCTCGGGTGTGTCCGACAGCTTGGCCACTGGCTGGCCATTGCATCGCACCATCTTGATGACGATCTGCAGCGGCGTGTAGCCAAGATCGTTGGTCAGGTTGGTACCCACGCCGAACGCGAGCTTGCAGCGGCCACTGAACCGTTCGTAGAGTTCGATGACCTTCGGAATATCAAGCGCATCGCTGAAGATCAGCGTCTTGCCGCGCGGGTCCACCCGGTTCGCCGCGTAATGGGCGATCATCCGCTCGCCCCACTCGAACGGGTCGCCCGAGTCGTGGCGCACCCCGTCGAACAGCTTGCAGAAGTACAGGTCGAAGTCGCGCAGGAAAGCATCGAAGCCGTAGGTATCGGACAGTGCGATACCAAGGTCGCCACGGTACTCATGCGCCCATCTTTCCAGTGCGTAGACTTGCGAATCGCGCAGGCGCGGCCCCAATGCCTGGCAGGCCTGCAGATACTCGTGAGCCATTGTTCCGAGCGGCGTTATGCCATGCAGACGCGCGAAATGGACATTGCTGGTGCCGGCAAGCTGCGGCCCAAGGATAGTGCGCGTCGTCAGCAGGACCTCCTCCTGCCAGTCGCACGAGAACCGGCGGCGCGTCCCGTAGTCGGCGATCACGCAATCGGCATAGGGCGGTGCCTTCAGCAGGGCCAGCTTGGCTTCCAGACGACGGCGCCCTTCGGCCAGATCGGAGTTGGGCTGCGTACGCCGGAAATACACCTCGTTGACGATCGCCAGCAGCGGGATTTCGAACAGGATCGTATGGAGCCACGGGCCCTTGATGATGATGTCGATCTCGCCATTGCCTTTGGCGGACGGCTGGACCTGCACGTATTTCTGGTTCAAGTGGAACAGCGCGAGAAACTCGACGAAGTCGCTCTTGATGAAGCGCAGGCCGCGCAGGTAGCTGAGCTCCTCGTCGGTGAATCGCAACTGGCACAATTGCCCGATCTCGGCGCGGATCTCGTCGACATACGGGGTCAGGTCGACCCCGGCATTGCGGCACTTGAAGCGGTATTCGACCTGCGCCTGTGGAAAGTAGTGCAGCACCACCTGCATCATTGTGAATTTGTACAGGTCGGTGTCGAGCAGCGAGCGGATGATCATAGCGAGGCCAGGCGGGGGCATACCTAAAGTCAGGCCATCATGCTAACCGAAAGTGCTTTGGCGGTCGTGCAAGCCTGACTGATCGCGTTTCCCCGGGAAAGCGTGTCAGCCACCATCGAGCGAGTGCAGCGGTTGCGGATGCGCGCCCTGCGACTGGACGCACCACCGCGGCTGGCCCTGCCCGTCCGGACACGTGACCAGCGTGGCCCGTGCACGCGGCACTGCGGTCGGCAGCGGATCGGCGAAATTGGCCGACGCCACCATGATGCGCTCCTGATAGACCGATCGCCCCGCGCGATCGAAGCGCAGCACCTGGATCAGCGTGCCGGGAGGCGGCTGCAGGTCAGGTGCGCACGGCAGGAACCCCTCGCGATTGCAATTGGCCATCGCGTCGCCCGCGGCGGTGCGGATCACGCTGAAGCTGTCCCACTCGAACGCCGTCAGCGACGAGAGCGCGACCGGCTGATCGGTGCGCGCACGCCAGGCTACCAGCCGTGAGACGACGCTGTCGGCCATGGGCGCCGAGCGCCCCTCCGGCGGGGCCAGCGTCTGGGCGGCCAGCGGCAGCGGCGCCAGGACAGCGGCCAGCAGGCAAACCGCAAGGCGGGTCGGAAAGCGTACCGGCATGGCGTGTATCCCCGGTCGAAAGGTACGTAGTTTGAATTCCGGAAGAGCCCTGGACTGCATATGGCATCCCAAAAAGCCACGGGTAATACAGGGGAATAGTAGCCGCTCGCCACCGGTTTCGATGCTCCAGGCGACACGGAAATCGCCTGGCAGGCCGGTTTCCGATGCCGATCGCACCGAAAGTACATAAAGAAATAAGAAAACTATCTGACCCAGCTATATAGACTCGCTATCCTTGCGAGAAGGCTCGGCTACAATATCGGTCTTTGAAAGGCCACGGCCCCCGTTCGCCCCGAGTTATCCCGATTGACATGCGAAGGCTTTGACGTATGTCGGGTGCTCGGTAAGAACATCGGGCAAAAATGCGGCCTTGGACCCCACCGAAGACCGAATCCGTTTTTCTGGAACCGAAATGACTCACGTTGTCACCGAATCCTGCATCCGTTGCCGCTACACCGACTGAGTTGATGTGTGTCCGGTCGATTGTTTCCGCGAGGGCCCGAACTTCCTGGCCATCGATCCCGACGAATGCATCGACTGCGCGGTCTGTGTGGCCGAATGCCCGGTCAACGCGATCTACGCCGAAGAAGACGTTCCGGGCGATCAGCAAAAGTTCATCGACCTGAACGCCGAGCTGGCCCGGAACTGGCCGTCCATTACCAAGACCAAGGCCCCGCTGGCCGAGGCCGAGGAATGGAAGGACGCCACCGACAAGCTGCAATACCTGCAGCGCTGAAAATAAATACAGAAGGCTGTTTCCCGCGCTTTCTAGCAATGCCGGGCACACGCGTGCCCACAACGTATCAGGACGAATATGGACTTGAGCATTCCAAATCCCGTGGCCGACGCAACCCATCAGGCTGGCGGGAACCCCGGCGGCCAGCCGCAGGAAATCGATGCGCTGATCGTGGGCGCCGGCCCCGTTGGCTTGTTCCAGGTTTTTGAACTGGGTCTGCTCGAAATCAAGGCGCACGTGATCGACTCGCTCAAGGTGGTGGGCGGCCAATGCGTTGAGCTGTATCCGGACAAGCCCATCTATGACATCCCGGCCGTGCCCATCTGCACGGGCCAGGAACTGACCGACAACCTGCTCAAGCAGATCGAGCCGTTCTCGCCGACGTTCCACCTGGGCCAGGAAGTGAGCGTTGTAGAGCGCCGCGAAGACGGCCGCTTCTTTGTCGAAACTTCGCTCGGAACCCGCTTCATCACCAAGACCATCTTCATCGCCGCTGGCGTGGGCTCGTTCCAGCCGCGCACGGTCAAGGTCGAGGGCATCGACAAGTTCGAAGGCAAGCAGCTGTTCTACCGGGTCAAGGACCCGAGCCGCTTCCACGGCCGCAACCTGGTCATCGTCGGCGGTGGAGATTCGGCGCTGGACTGGACGCTGGACCTGGTCGGCAAGGCCGAGTCGGTGGTGATGATCCACCGCCGCGACGGCTTCCGTGCCGCCCCGGCATCGGTCGCCAAGATGCGCGAGCTGTGCGAACAGATGGAAATGCAGTTCATGGTCGGCCAGATTGGCGGCTATGAAGAGAAGGACGGCGTCCTCACCGAGATCAAGGTGACTGGCGGCGATGGCGTGACCCGCCGCATGCCCGTCGATGACCTGCTGGTGTTCTTCGGCCTGTCGCCGAAGCTCGGCCCGATCGCCGAGTGGGGCCTCGACCTCGAGCGCAAGCAGATCAAGGTGGATACCGAGAAGTTCGAAACGAACATCCCGGGCATCTTCGCCGTGGGTGACATCAACACCTACCCAGGCAAGAAGAAGCTGATCCTGTCAGGCTTCCACGAAGCCGCGCTGGCCGCGTTCGGCGCTGCGCCGTACATCTTCCCCGACAAGAAAATCCACATGCAGTACACGACGACCTCGCCGAAACTGCACAAGGTTCTTGGCGTGGAAACCCCGGTATTCGACTGATCTTCGGGGTCGATGCAAAAAAACCGCCTCCGGGCGGTTTTTTTGTTTGCATAAATCAAAAAGCTGGCTATAATGCGGCCTCGCTGTTGAACGCGGCAACGCAGAAAAAGGCGGAAACGCCTGCTGCAGGCCGGTTTCAAGGCGAACCAGAGTTCTGGCAACAACTTCCAACGAAAACAAAACGTTAAAAAGTTGTTGACGAAACGAAGAGAAGCTGGTTATAATTTCTTTCTCAGCTGTTCCCCGATAGCTCAGTCGGTAGAGCGCCGGACTGTTAATCCGTAGGTCCCTGGTTCGAGCCCAGGTCGGGGAGCCAACCGATAGAAGAGGAAGGCCGATGCGAAAGCATCGGCCTTTTTCTTTTTCTACGTCGCTCACTACACGCACCCTCTTCCCTCGCACAAACGTTCCAGAAAGTTCGCACCGCTTGCGGATATGATGATCCGTCGCCGAACCAGAACGCAGAACCGAAGTGAATCCCAAAAGCTGGATCGACCTCAAGCAGGATGCCGACACAGGCATTGAGACGATTCGCGCCCACTTCACGGGTCACGCGTACGACCCCCACTGGCACGACAGTTACCTGGTCGGCTACACCGAACAGGGCATCCAGCAATTCCACTGCCGTCGCGAAATCCAGCGCAGCACGCCGGGCAAGGTCTTCACGCTTGAGCCGGGCGAGATCCACGACGGCTACGCGGTGGCACCAGAGGGCTTCACCTATTCGATGCTCTACCTCGATGCCCAGTGGGTGGAACGCGAACTGCGCGCGCTGTTCGAGGAGGCACCAGCGCAATGCCAGCCGGGCTTCGCGCAAACACTCAGGGAAGACCCGGCGCTGATCGCGGCAATTGGCCGCGCATATACAGTCCTGCAGCAGCCGGAGTTGCGCATCGTGCGGCAATCCGCGCTAGATGCCTTGCTCACCCAACTGACTGCGCATCTGCATTGGCGCACGCGGCACGCATTCGATCCTCGTCTGCCGCTGGTTGCACAGCGCGCACGCGACTATCTGCACGATCACCTTGACCAGGACATCGGCCTCGACGATCTGGCGGCAGTCAGTGGCGTCGATCGTCATCGCCTGACCCGCGCATTCAAGGCTGCATTCGGACTTGCGCCGCACGCGTACCTGGTGCAGATGCGACTGGCTCGTGCGCGGCATCTGCTGGCCCGTGGCGCCACGCCCGCCGATGTCGCCGTCGCACTCGGATTCGCCGATCAGAGCCATCTGGGCCGCTGGTTCCGCCGCGCCTATGGCCTGACACCCGCGCACTATCGCAAGCGCTGCTCAAACCTTCCAGACGCTTGAGACATCGGCCGCAACAATGGCCGCATGATCGATACCCTGCCCCTGCTTCCTTTCCTGCTTTTCGCGATCGTTGCATCGATCACGCCAGGCCCCACCAACGTTATCGTGCTGAGCCACAGCGCCCGCCGCGGCGTGGCGGCGACACTGCCAATCATCCTCGGCGGCTGTGGCGGCGCCGCGCTGCTGGTACTGACCGTAGGCGTGGGCATCGGCGACGTGCTGATGGCCCACCCGCTCGTGCAGCGCGTGATGGCCTGGGCTGGCGTACTCTGGCTCACCTGGCTCGCGTGGCAGATCTGGAGCAGCCCGGCCGCGGGCGTCGAGATCAGTGGCGATGGCAAGCGCTCACTGGGCTTCATGGGTGCCGCCGGGCTGCAAGTCGTGAATCCAAAGACCTGGATGATGGCATTGGCCGTGGTAAGCGTCTTCGCAGGTCACGGCACGGAGCAGCCGCACCAGGTGATGCTTCTGTCACTCATCTTCTTTATCGTTTCATTGCCATGCATGGGCGCATGGGCGGCCCTGGGTGCGGGAGCGACCCGCTTCATCCGCTCGCCGGCCCTGATGAAGCGCTTCGACCGCCTCATGGCGCTCGTGCTGCTGGTCTCGGCGTGGTGCAGTCTGTTGCAGTAATGCCAACCCCGAGATTGGTAGTCCCCGCGCACATTTCCTGGTGTATGATGTTCGATTGCCCAGATTTACTTGACTCGTGCCCGGTATACCTGTAAAAGCTAGACCGGCGTATTTCTTGCGCAATATCCACGGAAACAGGTAGTCGCCAAGTTTTTACCTAGCTAGGAAAATTTGGTCCATCACCCCTGACACAGGCAGTACGGATTTCGGTCCACAGCAGGTTCTAGGGGCGCACCACGGCATTCGCCGCTGTGTGCACTACCACCGCCACGAAAGGCTCCGGAGCCCGACATGGCACGTTTCCCCCTATGAACCCACCGCCTCCTGGCGGTACTTTCCGAAGGACTGAATTGACTAAGATCGTTCTGAAACCGGGCGAGCCCGTTGAAGTTGCAATGCGTCGTTTCCGTCGCGCCATTCTGCAGACTGGCCTGATCGTG
>JAFAJB010000073.1 GCA_019236395.1 Cupriavidus sp. | reverse complement strand
CGCCGAAGCCCAGTCCCGTTGACCGCTGGGGTTCAGTGCAGTCGGTGCGCGTCCGTGTCCAGCGCCCGCTCCGCAGCGTCTCCACTCAGTCCCTTGTAGTAGAGATGCACGCCGATGGCCAGCGAGTCGTGACGGATCTCGTTGAGCGCACGCCAGGCTTCGGCCACGTCCTTGAACACGAGGTAGTGGGCTTCACGCCCGACCAGCGTCGCCACCTGGTGGAGACCATGGTTCTGCAGTGCGCCAACCAGGTGATCCAGGCTCCGATGGGTACGGGCATCGGTTTTCGGATACAGCATGTGCAGCACGGCCACTCGCTGAGAAGACAACTGCGCCGTGAAAGCCGCCACGATGTCCTGGTGATGAAGCGCCGTGACCGTTTCATCGGCCGAGCGGTGGTGGGAAGAAAAAACGGTGTCGAGCGTTGTGTCCATGGCATCACCTCCTTGTACGGGTCCTGAACAACAGTACGGGGGAGGTTGGGCGGCCCTGGGGCTTTGCAATGCACGCAAAGTGCAACACTGCGTTTCGCCGCGGCGATCCAATCGCCGCGGTAGAAGCCGGCTATTGCGGCTCGTCGATGCCTATTCGAACGGCTTCGGTCTCGGCGTGCTGTCGTTCGACGGCGGCAGGATCGGCAGCATGAGCTTCGGTTGATCCCCGGTCAGGGTCTTCAGGAATGCCACGATGTCGGCATTCTCTTCCGATGTGAACTTGCGCCCCAGTTGCAGGCGGCCCATGACGTCGACGGCCTCGGTCAGCGTGGCCGCCTCACCATCGTGGAAGTACGGGTATGTCAACGCCACATTGCGCAGCGTCGGCACCTTGAAGTTGAAACGGTCGACGTCCTTGCCCGTCACGCCGGCGCGGCCTTCCGAGGGGTTCGCGGTCTTGTACGGCGCCACGATCCCCATCTTCTGGAACGAGTTGCCGCCAAGGTTCGGACCACTGTGGCAGGCCACGCAGCCCGATGACTTGAATAGCTGGTAGCCGCGCAGTTCCTGTGCGTCGATCGCCTTCTTGTTGCCCTTCAGCCATTTGTCAAAACGCGCATTCGGCGTGACCAACGTTTCCTCGAAAGCAGCGATGGCCAGCGTGATCTCGGCCATGGTCAGCTTGTCGGACTTGAAGACCTTGCGGAATTCGGCAACGTATTCGGGGATCGACTGGAGCGTATCGACGGCCAGATCATGCGTGAAAGCCATCTCGATCGGATTCGCGATCGGGCCGTGGGCCTGTTCCTGCAGGTCCTTCGCGCGGCCGTCCCAGAACTGAACGAAATTCAGGCTGGAGTTGAGTACGGTCGGAGAGTTGATGCCGCCCTGCTTCCACTTATCGCCGATCGACGTCTTCAGATTGTCGGAACCTCCCATGCTGAGGTTGTGGCACGAGTTGCACGAGATAAAGCCCGAGCGCGAAAGACGTGGATCGAACCACAACTTCTTGCCCAGCTCCACCCGGTCCGGGTACTGGATCTTTGCCGGTGCGATAGGCTGGACGGGTTCGGCTTGCGGCGCGGCAGCCTGTGCGCTCGCGATCGATGCAGCAAACAGCAACGTCGAGAAGGTCGAGAAGGTCGAAAGAGCTTTTCGCTTCATGGGAGGACTCCTTTTTTTGCTCGGACCAGAAGGGCCCGGGACCGCACACCGGATTAGGCCCTGTAGCCTCCCGCTGGGCGTTGATGGTCGTCAACCCGTTTCTGAAAGCGAAACGAAAGACTGCAACAAATATCGACAGGCGAGCTTCCTGGTTTTGAGGCAGACCGCGAGGCGACAACCTGTTTCCCCTTCTGGAAAACGGAGAGGCTGAACCCATCGGGGCCGAACACTGAACACAGACGAGCCTCAGCGCGCCCGGATCTGGGCGATGACCACCAGAATCACGGCCGCATTGGCGGGCTGCTGGAAGTGCGAATAGGCAGCCCGCGCATGGCCGGCCTTTTCGCCAAGCACGTCGGCGAACAGATCGGACGCGCCATCGACCACGGCCGGCTGCTGCAGCCAGCCTTCGGCGCTGGTCACATGCCCTTCGAGCCGGACGATGTGGTCCAGGCGCTCGAAGCCGCCCAGATGCTGGTGAATCTGCGCCAGCACATTGAGCGCCGCAAGCTCCGCGGCGCGCTTGCCCTGCTCCAGCGTCAGGTCCCGCCCGACCTGGCCCTGCCAGACCACCTTGCCATCGGCAAGCGGGAGCTGCCCGGAAATGAAAAGCAGGTCCCCTGCCTGGCTGACGGCCGTGTAGCTGCCCAGAGGCTGCGGGGGATTGGGCAGCGCCAGCCCACGCGCTGCGAGTCGTTCCTGAATCGACATGATGGCTCCTGATGTTCGCCGTGGTTCATAGCGTCGACTCTAGATCGAGGCGCCGGGCAATTGAACGCATCGGCACGAACAGGACTTGCTACATCGCGGAACAAATGGACAGCCTGACCACCCCTTTCTGTCCGATTTGTTCCTGGCGCGCAAAACTGTTTGATCACCGCTGGTATTTGTCGGCGAGGCAGGTTCGCCTAGATTTCGACCCATCGGCCCCGGCGCTCCCGTCGGCCCGAACAGGCAAATCCGCCAACGTCAACGCAAAGTGAGGTTTCCAAATGAGCGCAACGCAAAAAGTCGCCGTGATTACCGGCGCGTCCCAAGGTATCGGTGCCGAACTGGTCAAGGCCTACCGCGAACGCGGCTACCGCGTGGTCGCCACAGCCCGCAACGTCAAGCAGTCGGATGACCAGGACATCATCGCCGTGGCCGGAGATATTGCCGACCCGGCAACGGCGCGGCGCGTGATCGCCACCGCCATCGAGAAGTTTGGCCGCGTCGACACGCTGGTCAATAACGCGGGCGTCTTCATCGCCAAGCCGTTCACCAGCTACACGGCCGAAGACTATGCGGCAATCACCGGGGTGAACCTGACCGGCTTTTTTGCCATCACCCAACTGGCCATCGCGCAAATGGAGAAGCAACGCAGCGGACACGTGGTCAGCATCACCACCAGCCTGGTCGATCACGCCATCAGCGGCGTGCCTTCGGTGCTGGCCTCGCTGACCAAGGGCGGCATCAACTCCGCCACCAAGTCCCTGGCCATCGAGTATGCAAAGACCGGTATCCGCGTGAATGCGGTCTCGCCCGGCATCATCAAGTCGACGATGCACCCGGTGGAAACCCATGAGGCACTCGGCGCACTGCATCCGGTGGGCCATATGGGCGAGATGCGGGACATCACCCAGGCCGTGCTGTTCCTGGAATCCGCGCCGTTCGTGACCGGCGAGATCCTGCACGTCGACGGCGGCCAGAGCGCCGGCCACTGAGTCGGACCATCGGGTGTGACGGGGGGCGCCGAGCGCCGGCGCCCCTCACGCGCGCCCTACTGGAACGTCAGGGAACTCTGCTGTCCGTTGACGGGGAGCCCAGTCACCTTCTCCGATACGAACTGGACATTACCCGCGGTATCAATACGCAACGTTTGCTGGTCATCCGCCAGCTTGACGTTGTTGGTATCGAAATCGCTCTCCGTAAAGGTAACCAGTAGCGTGGAGGAAGTATCTGCAGCTACGCTGAAGCTGCGGACCACGGTCCCGGTTTTGGTTGTCTGGCTGGCATTTGAAAATGAAGTGCCGGTAACCAGCGTTCCCGAATCCCCCGCCTGGACCTTCGACGGATAAACATAAGCGGGAAAGATGACAACCGGGCCTCCCAGGTCTTCCGCAACCTCGGCGAACGTTGCCGGATTCCGGAATATCGTTCGCGTGGAGGAAAACGGGGCGGATACGCCATTTACCATTACGGTACCGCTAAGGGTTTCCGTCGTCTGCAGGACCGCTTCAAGATTGAACATCCCTGCAATTGCCTTGGTGTCGACCAGCGAGCCGGAACCGGTCACCGCAGTGCCGCCCACCGTACCGGAAATCGAGAAACTGACGGTAATTCCATTATTGACCACATTTGCCACAGCGGTTTGCAGTGGAACCGACACATTTTGCGTCGTGCTGCTACTGCCGCCACTGCTACCACCACCGTCGCCACCACCACAGGCACCCAGCAACATCGTCAAGGCCGTGGTCACCAGTATTTTCTTGGTGTTGTTCATCGCCGCCTCCAGACAGACCAGATCGATCATTTTTTCTTATTCCCATCCTGTCCCTCAACTATATTTACGCACCCTCAAATCTCAATGCACGACTGATTCAATGAGATATGCCTGGAATTTATTTTGTAACACTCGCGAGACGATTATTAATGCCGGTTAATCGAATATGGCTTGATGCATTCCCCACGAGCGCTTTTTGCCTGCCCGGACCTCGCCCCGGACAGGCATCTTCGGGCGGCACATCCCCGGTTCGCCCGAGGGCGCCCGCGCTGGCAAGCAGTTCCCGTCTTGACATATCGTTCTCTATTTACAATACTTAACATACTTTTATTCTCACATGGAGAACGACACGTAAGCGGTGTCGTGCGCAACGTGGAACTGGCTGAACTGGAAATCTTTCGCGCCGTGGCCCGGGAACAGAGCATCACCAGGGCTGCGCGGGTGCTGGAAAGAGTGCAATCCAACGTCACAACGCGCGTGAAGCAGCTTGAAGAAAGCCTGGGCGTCGCCCTGTTCCTGCGCGACAGCAAGAAGATGACGCTGACACCCGAGGGGCAACGGTTGCTCGGATACGCAGAGCAGATGCTTGCGCTGGCGGAGGAAGCGCGGCAGTCGATGCGCGCCGATGCGCCGAGCGGCACGCTGCGTGTCGGGTCGATGGAAAGCTCGGCCGCCACGCTGCTGCCCAAACCTCTCGGCCGCTATCACGCCGCGTGGCCAGACGTCGCAGTGAATGTGACAACGGGCACCACGCAGAGTCTTGTCGACGCCGTGCTGGACCGCCGCCTGGATTGCGCGGTAGTGGCGCACCCAGGTACCGCGACCGCCCGCGATCTCGACATCGCCGAGTTGGGTGCCGGACTGGAAGGCACGTTCATCAAGACCGAGGAACTGGTGCTCGTGCTGCCTGCCACGCACCCAAAGGTGCACCGCCCGCAGGACGTGACGTTGCGCCACCTGGCGGCCTTCGCGCGCGGCTGTACATATCGCCGGTGCGCCGAAGACTGGCTGGCCGAAGCTGGCGACGATGTTCGCCGCGCGTTGTCCGTCGTGGAGATGCCGTCCTACCACGCGATCCTCGCGTATGTGGCGGCCGGATCGGCGGCGGCGATCGTGCCGCGCTCGCTGCTGGCCTTGCATCCTGACCAGTCCGAATTCCAGACCGTGCCGGTCAGGCAGGCCCACACATTCCTGATCCGGCGCGCCGGATTCACGACGTCCGCCTATGAAGCGTTTCAGCGGGAGCTGCGCCATGTCTGACTGCCTGAGTACCTCATCCGCAACGCCTGCCGGGACCGTCGCTGCGCGGCCCTCGTGGCAGGAACCCGTTGCCGCCGCGCTGGCCCTGGCCGTGGTCATGGGCTTCGGCCGCTTTGCATTCACCGGCATGTACCCGTTGATGGTTCAGGAGGGGGTCATGTCCGTGTCGACCGGCTCGCTTTCGGCTTCGGCCAACTATGCGGGCTACCTGGCAGGTGCGCTGCTTGCCGCGAAGGTGCCGGCGCGCGCGACCAGTGACTGGACCCGCGCCGCCCTCGTGGGCACCGTGCTGTGCATGCTGGTGCTGGCCCTCCCAGTCCCGCCGGCCCTCTTTGTCGCACTGCGCTTCGCCGCAGGCGTGACAAGCGCCGTGGGCCTGGTCTGTGCCTCGGTCTGGTTGCTGAACGTTGCCGGCCGCCACGATGGCGCCCCGCTGTTCTTTGCCGGCGTGGGCACCGGCATCGCCGTTTCGGCGGAACTGATCGCCGTCGGCAACATGGCACAACCGGGCAGCAGCGCGCTCTGGATGATCCTGACCGCTGGCGCCCTGGCGCTTGCGGTGCTGGCATGGTGGCCGATCCGCATCCCCTCGGCACAGACTGGCGGGGCGGCGGCGCATCATGTCTCCCCGCGGCACGCGCTCGGTGCGTGGCCGCTGGTTGCCAGCTACGGCCTGGCCGGCCTTGGCTACATCATTACCGCCACCTATCTGCCGCTGCTGATCCACGGCGCGCTCCACGACGTCAATCCGCTGCACATCTGGGCCATGTTCGGACTGGCTGCGGTGCCCTCCTGCTTTCTCTGGCATGCGGTGCACGAGCGCCTTGGCACGCGGCGCGCCATGCAGTGGAACCTCGTGGTGCAGGCGCTTGGCGTCGCATTGCCGGCCATCGATCACTCGGCCGCCGCTTACCTCGGCAGCGCCATCCTGGTCGGCGGCACGTTCGTGGGGACCGTCACCATCGCCGTCCCGGCGGCTCGCCATGCCGCCCGCTCGGTTCGCTTCAATCTGGTGGCAGCCATGACCGCCGCCTACGGCGTGGGCCAGATCGTCGGCCCGCTGATGGCTTCCGCCCTGATGTCACATGGCGGCAGCTTCAACGGTGCGATGGAGATTGCCTCCGCGGCCCTGCTGTTCGCCGCAGCCATCTGCCAGATCCGAGTACAAGCCTGACTTCCAACCGAGAACACCACCATGAACACTACCAGCCTGCGCCGCCCGCGCCAGAACCTGCTCTCCCTGCTCGGGATCTCCACGCCGATCATCCAGGCGCCGATGGCCGGCGTCAGCACTCCGGCCATGGCTGCGGCCGTCAGTGAGGCGGGCGGCCTCGGCTCGCTTGGCGTCGGCGCGATGGACGCGGACGGCGCCCGCAAGGCGATTCGCGAAACGCGCGCGCTGACCGGCAAGCCATTCAATATCAACCTGTTCTGCCATGATCCCGCTACCGCAAATGCGGCAAGGGAAAATGCCTGGCTCGGCTATCTGGCACCGGAGTTCGCAAAGTTCGGGGCCAGCGCACCCACCAGCCTGAAAGAGATCTACAAGAGTTTCCTGGCAGACGAGGCGATGTACCAGATGCTGCTGGAAGAGAAGCCGGCCGTGGTGAGCTTCCATTTCGGGCTTCCCGCGCAGGAGAAGATCGACGCGCTTCATGCCGCCGGCATCGTGCTGCTGGCCAGCGCCACTTCGTTGCAGGAGGCACGCCAGATCGAAGCCGCGGGCATTGACGCGATCGTCGCGCAAGGCATCGAAGCGGGCGGACACCGAGGGGTCTTCGATACGGACAGCCATGACGAAGGCCTGGGCACGCTGGCACTGGTGCGTGTGCTGGTCGAGCGTACCGGGCTGCCTGTGATTGCAGCTGGCGGCATCATGGACGGCGCGGGCATTGCCGCGGTGCTGGCACTGGGCGCACAGGCCGCGCAGCTTGGCACCGCGTTCGTCGCCAGCCGCGAATCGTCCGCCGATGCGGCCTATCGCGCGGCGCTCACAGCGGAAAGCCCGCGCCCCACGACACTGACGCGCGCCATCTCGGGCCGCGCCGCCAGAGGCTTCACGAACCGCCTCACCGAACTGGGCGCGGCGCCCGGCGCGCCTGCCATTCCCGCCTACCCGATGACCTACGACGCAGGCAAGGCGCTGCACGCCGCCGCAAAGGCCAAGGGGAGCAGCGATTACGCGGCGCAGTGGGCAGGCCAGGCCGTGCCGCTTGCCCGATCGCTGCCCGCTGGCGAACTGGTTGTGCAGCTGACTTCCGAATTGAAGGAAGCGCTTGAACGGCTCTGCGGCCTGCGTACGCTGTTGGGCTGAAGACGCACCTGGAGGCGGCCGCCTTTTGAATCGAGAGGCGGCTGGCTGCCTTTCCAAGACGGCGGATCACCCAAACGGGTGATGCCAGGGACTGCTCCATGTCCGCCTGCTCGGCCTTGCCTTGCGTAAAATGCGCTCGACTTTTCGTTGATGTGAGGCCCAACAGCTGTATGAAAGCACCGATCATTGCCCTGTCCCTGGCACTGCTGACCCTGCCCGCAATCCCCGCGCACGCCGGACAAAAGGCTGCCGCGCTGCGCTCTCCCGCAAAGGGCGTGCTCTGCGATCGCTACGTATGCGCCGACGACCATGGCATCTCACGTGAGCTGACGGAGCGCCATCTCGGCAGCAAGGCTGCGGCCAAGGCGTTCTCGCAAGGCGACTTCGACCAAACCGCGTTCACATTCGCGAACGGCATTTTCTGCGACGTGAAGGAGCGGCTATGCCGCAAGGACCGGTACTTCGGCGCAGACGGCAAGCGCAGCGGGGCCGTATCCAGCAAGTACACCAATCTTCTGTTTGGCGAGTAGGCAGCCGCAGCCGGTCAATCGCGCCATCCTCCCGTCACTGGCGCCCCCGATCTGTCGATTCAGCCCATGCCCATGGCAATGGCGCATGAAGTGCCCTATACATTACGCACCAACCAAATATTGACTGCGAGGTCACTCATGTCCCACGAATCGATGCATCCGCCCTTTCCTCCTGCCGATGAGAAGACCTGGGCCTACTGGCGCGCACGCCGCATGGTGCGGGCGCTGCGCGGCTGGTACATCCATCTGCTCGTCTACGTGCTGGTCAATGGCTGGCTCTGGGCCCGTTTCTACTACTTCGGGACGCCGTCCTGGTCGCACTACCAGACCACGGGATGGCCGTGGCCGCTGGGCACCACACTGGGCTGGGGTCTCGCGCTTTCCATCCATGGGGCGCTGGTCTGGATGCGACTGTCGCGCTGGGGGCGCGACTGGGAAGCGCGCAAGATCCAGGAATTCATGGATCGCCAATGAGCCGGTCGACGGTGGATGCCCGACTCCTGATGCATGGCTCCTGACGCCTACATCTGCCTGAACCTGTGCACATACGCGCGCGATACCGGCAGTTCGGTATCGCTGTCGCGCAACCGTACAAACACCCGGCCGCTATCGTCGCGACGCGTACCGGCCACGCACTCCATATTGACGATGGTCGAGCGGTGCACCTGCCAGAAGACCTCGGGATCGAGCCCTTCGGCCAATTCCGCCAGCGGCGTGCGAATCAGGTGCTCGCCGTCCCGGGTATGGACCACCACGTATTTATCGTCGCTATGGAAGTACATCACTTCCTGGATCGGCACATGGCTTGTGGTATTGCCGCGGCTTGCACGCACCCAGCGCAGCGGACCGGTACTCTCGCCACGCGCCTGCCCGCGCGTGAGCTGACTCAGCAATTGCGCCAGCTCCGGCATTGGCGCCGCGTCCTGGCAGGCGCGGCGCAGCCGTTCCACCGTACGGGTCAGCCGCTCGTCCGTCACGGGCTTGACCAGATAGTCCACCGCCGCGCGCTCGAATGCATCAAGCGCGAACTCGTCATATGCGGTCACGAATACGAGCCGCGTATCGGTCTCAATTCCCTGCGCTACTTCCAGCCCTGACATGCCCGGCATCTTGATGTCGAGAAAGGCGACGTCGGGCGCCAGCCGTGCGATGGCTTCGGCCGCCTCCACGCCATTGGTTGCCTCGCCAACGATCCGCAGTTCGGGCCAGAGCCTGTTCAGCTTGCCGCGCAGATGGGCGCGCAGGTGCTCCTCGTCGTCGGCGATCAGCGCGGTGGGCGTCATGCAGCGTCTCCGTTTCGGTATTGGCGGGGCAGCGGGATTTCGATCAGCACGGCGGTGCCGGGAGACCGCTCTTCGATGCGCACATGGGCGTCGCCGTCATACAGCACGGCCAGTCGTTCGCGCAGGTTGGACAGGCCCACGCCCGCCCCCGCTTTCGGGCGGAAACCCATGCCATCGTCCTCGATCGTGGCCAGCATGCGCGGCCCGCGACGTTCCAGGCCGACCCGCAGGTGCCCGCCCTCGATCTTCGGCTCCAGCCCATGCTTGATGGCGTTCTCCACCACCGGCTGCAGCAGCATCGGCGCCAGGGGCGCCGCGTCCAGCGATGGATCGACCTCGATCGCATACTGCAGCCGGTCGCCCATGCGGATCTTGATCAGCGCGAGATAGTCGCGCAACAGCTTCGCTTCCTGTGCCACGGTGCCTTGCGTGGAGCGGCTGGCCGCCAGCGAGGCGCGCAGGTAGGCAATGAAATGCTCCAGCATCAGCGTGGCCTTGTGCGGGGCCGGCTCGATCAGGCTGACCACGTTGGCCAGCGTGTTGAACAGGAAGTGCGGTTCGATCTGGGCCTGAAGCAGCCGCATCTGCGCTTCCACAAGCTGCTTTTCCGTGGATATCGTGCGCACCTGTTCGCGCGCCATGAACTCGGCGATCTTGCGATCTTCCCAGGAGCGTCCCAGCAGGCCGACACGGCTCCACGTCATGACACCGTGCACGACAAGTGCAATGCCCCAGCCCATCAGCGGCGCCCCCGACCACGGCCGATGCGGCGACGTCACCAGATTGATGCCGATCAGCACCGCGTTGACCGCCACGTAGATCATGGCGTGCATGTAGAAAACGCGCAGCGAGCGCACGCGCCTGCGCGCATCGGTGTAGGCGCGCTGCTCGGAAGCGGATCGCCAGAGGTCGGGGTCTGCGGGACGCACGGTGGGTGCCAGGTTCGGGGACGTTGAATGCTGCGAGATTACCACCGGCGTCTCCCGTACAACACCGGCGTGGCGCGGATCGACAGAATCGCGGCGCCAATGCGCGCCGATGAGGTGCGACTTGCGATGGCCTGGCATTTCGTCGGCCGTTGCCCACCAATTTTCATGGAGCAGCCCGCCCCGCCCCCGCCCAGCTACTTCGTCACCTTCTCGGCCGCTTGCAGGATCCGGTTCCGCACGATGGCAATTGCCTGCTTGAGAGCATAAACGTCTTGAAAATATCGCTGCGGCATCCGTATCTGACTGGCATGCGCATCAATATGCTCGATTTCATCGCGCCACTGCGCAATCTGGTGCGGCGTCGGTTGTCCGCTTCTCCAGATTTCGTCTTCCAGCGCCTTGATTTCCCGATACCAGACCACCAGCCGGCCCTTTATCCGCGCTTCCGCCATGCGCGGCAATGCCTGCAACAAGCCCAGCAGCAAGGCCATGAACGGAAGCAGAATCAGCAGGCGTCTTTCGACGAAGCTGGCAAGCCAGAATGGAAGGTACCGCTGCAAGAAAGGACGGCCTGATTTGAAGAAGCGCGTGCTTTCCTCGGAAACCGGGAATTCATTGGTGTTCAGGTTGGGAAACGTGCCGAGCGGCGTGAAGTAGTCCTCGCCGCCGTGGACGGTCTTGGCCGCCTCGAGCAGCAGGTAGGTCAGCGCGGGGTGCAGGGTGTCTTTGGATACGAGCAGCGCCTTGGCGGCCAGCAGCGTGACGTCAGTTTGCGGAAGATCGTTGACAATGCTGGTCGAGGCGCGCGGGAAGACAATCTTGGAGAGCGACGGGAATTTTTGCACCAGCGCATCGGCCTGAGCAAAGCTCATCAGCTTCAGATCGCTGTTCAATAGCGTCTGCTGCATCTCCGCATCCGGCCTGCCGATAAAGAAGGCAGCATCCAGCCGCCCATCCTTGAGACCCTGATATGCCGTGGCGGCATCCATTTGCAGCAGTGAGGTATTGCTGGTGGTGATGCCGCTATGCGCGAGCAGAACCCGGGAAACCTCAAGCAGGCCGCTGCCTGGAACACCTATGGCGACCTTTTTTCCTTGTAGCTGTGATAGCCGGTCCACGGTGGCGTTGCCACGATAAAACACCCAGATTGGTTCATATGAAACGGCCGCGATGGTCTGCAACCCGTCTGTTTCGCTCGGAGTGACGGTGCCTGACTGGATGAATCCCACCTCGTATTCGCTGCCCGGATTCTTCAGCCGCTCATAATTCTCGATCGAACCGGAAGAGCTGCGGATATCAAGCTTGATTCCATCGCGTTGCAGGATGGGCGCGTAGCGATCCGCAAAGCCTTGATAGATGCCTTTGTCCGCCCCGGTTGTAATGACAATGGTGCGCTGGATGGCGGGCTTGAGTACGATCACCAGCGACCAGCC
>JAFAJB010000178.1 GCA_019236395.1 Cupriavidus sp. | reverse complement strand
GTAGATCACCTGTTCGCCCCTGCCCGTAGACAGGGGCAATTGCCAGCCGTACCTGGCGTTTCCACTGCTGCAAGCGGTACTGCCTTGCCAGCAGATCCTGTTGGCACTGACAGTGCGCAGCATCGCGGTATTCGCACTGGTCCGGCCTTCGTTGGTGACCCTCTGGCCGGTAAGGCTGCCGGGGGTCAGGGGCTGCGGCGCGGAGGCTAGTGCCGCGTATCTCGCGCTGCGAGCGGCCATGGCATTCCACCCGGTCATGTTCCAGTCCCACACGCCGAAGAGCGCTTGGCTGGCGGTCTCGAACACCGCCTGGCTGCTCTGCGTCTGCTCCAGCCGCCGGCCCGTGCCAAAGCTGACCATGACACGCGGCGCGGCATCGGCTCCGCTGCCACTGCCGGGCACTGAAGCCACCACGACCTTGCTGGTAATGGGCAAGCCCGTGGCCAGCAGCGGCCTGGGCGAGACGCTCCACGCTGCAGGATTGTTCGAGGTCAGGTCGAAACGCCAGACGTTGCCGAATGCATCGCCAGCGTAGACGTAATCGGTAATGTGATCGCCGTCGAGATCCACCGGTGTCACATAGGCAATGCCGTTCTTGTTGTTCTTGCCGACCGGATCGCGGGCCGGGCCATATCCGGTATCCAGATGCAGGAATGACTTTGAACCATCGGCCGGATTGACCAGCATCACAAACAGTCCCGCCGAGCCTGACGCGCTATTCAGACCGTTGCCAAACAGCACCGCCCAGTTGCCATTGTGAAGGCGGCGAATGACCGGAGTGCCGTATGTGTTGCCAAGGCTGACGCCGCAGCCGCTATCGCCGACGCATTGCAGTGTGTTGTCCCACTCCCCAACCACCAGCGCGTTTGCAGTGCTGGCATCATCCGCAAACCCTGCGGGGTTCGTGATATCGAGCGCGTAGATAGCGCCGCCTGTAGCAGCCGTCTTCCTGTCGCCGGCCGGACCGTTGGCGTTTGCGCCGGGGCCAAGTCCTCCCACGAGCCAGGTATGCCAGGCGTTCTGATAGTAGAGGTCGCCCACGCCCGGTGTGGCGTCCACGAAATGGTTGTGCACGTACTGAGTCGAACTGAAATCCAGCGTCGCATCCGGGGAATGGATCGTCTTCAGTACCGCCCCTGGCATGTAGGCGATCGCCTCGCTTCCGTCATTCGGCTTTCCGGCATCGTTCCGGACGAAGGTCCCGCCCGCATCGTAGTAGCCCGTACGGAAGCCATGCAGCATGCCGTCGTTGGCGCCAACGTAGACAATGTTCTGGCGCCGAGCATGGTTCTTCTTGAACGTGTCATAGCTCCCATTGGGCTCCACAGGCGTAGCGGTCTTGTACAGCGCATCCACCCAGGGTCCGCTGTAAGGCGAAGCGGGCGCGCCCACCCACGTTGGGCTCGAATCGATGATGTCGCCGAGGACACCGGTGCGAGCGCGATACAAGCCCGATCCTGTCGACGTGATTTCATTGGTGCGATCGCCGCGCAGGTAATTCAGGCGCTTGTTGGTCGGACTGGCATCGCCCGCGGTCAGGAGGGCCTGTATTGCCGATGGCGGCGTATAGGTGCCGTCCCATCTCAGGGGAATGCCGGCGGAGCCGCTCCAGGTGAGAATTTTTCGGCGGGCCGGCGCTTGCGCGGTGGTCGTGCCACCGGTTGAAGGGCAATCGCCGCCGGTCAGCACGCAACTGGCGTTCCAGTTTGCGGTGGTGCTGATCGAGACCGAATCGGTCGCCGGGTCGTACAGCAGGTCCTGTGCGCTCAACTCCCCCCACCAGTTGGTCGGATGGTAATAGGCGAGGTACACCTGTGACCCCGCTTCCACGCGCGCGGACTGCTGAACGTTGGTACCTGCCGAGCTGCTCGACTGACCGATAGGCTCCGCCTTGAAGCAGGTGATTTCGTGGACGTTGCTACCGGCGCCGGTACTCGCGGCAAAGCCGAAGCGGAAGGAGCGCGGCATTGGGCCGTTTGACGCCTTGATGTCCCGGTCCTTGATGATCGGCGTCGCAGCGCCCCCGTTGTAGCTGTAGGACATGCTCAGCAGCCCGCCCTGTGTCAGCTTGAGCGAGTAGACGATCGGGACGGCATCGCCACGCTTTGACTTCGCCATTGCCTGCTGATTGGCAATCGGCTTCGGCAGGTCACTCGCAGCAATGAAATTGTAGTTATGAAGTAGCGGCAAGTCTGCCACCGAACCGTTGTCCTTGTTCCTCCTCCAGTCGCGCACGTAGCCGGCGCGGCACGTACTGCTCACTGCGTGGGTGATGTTTGCGGTCGAGACATCCTTGTAATAGGAATGGTAGGTTGCCAACAGGTTGGCCCAGTTTGTGTTCCCCGAGCCTCGGATACTGACCCGATTTGCCTTTTGCCCCGGACCTGAACTGGTGTTATCGCCCACGTTGGAAAAATTTCCATACTCGTCGATGCCAACCCCGATATAGCCGCCAGCCACACCGTCAGAGGCAGCGTTGCCGTTGGAGCAGCTATAGCCCAGGCTGCCACCCGATGCCCCGACACTGGCTGGCCGACTGCCATCAGCAAGAAAGAAGCTGATCCCATCGGCACCGGTACCTCTGAATCCATTGCCGCCATACGTCACGGTTGAGAACGTAACCTGCAGCCCCTCCTGCATCGGGAACGTAAAGTCCGATACGACCGCGCCGTTCTGATAGTTGCCGTTCGAACCTTTCGTCCTGTCGCCGTTGGTCAGCCGGAGCGCGCCTGCGCCGACGGGGTCCGGAAGCGTTCCGGTTGCACCCCCTACGGGCGTCGATTTCCTGTTCGAGTAGTACGTGAAACCATTGGACGTGCATCCAGGGATGGTCCCCGAGCCATTGCCGGCGGTCAGACAAGCACCATTGATGGCAATCCACGGATAGCTTGACGATGCGCCGTTCAGATCATCCTGGATGACAACCGCACAGGCCGAGTCAGCAATGACCGCCGCCACAGCCGAGGCAATGAATGTGAGTCGAGATGCGTTGCTCATTATTCCTTCCCGAGGTCTCTGATACGCGCGCCAACCTGATAGGTGCTTTGCACTACGACAGCAGCGGACTCGCTGCCGCCATAGGCCGCGCCCGTGACGGCGTATAGCATCGACATTCCGTCCTGTGACAGACCGAGATAGTTGATATGGAGACTTGGCGCGGCTGCGTAATTGATGTCGCTGCCAGCCATGCCTCCAGGACTTCCCTTGGCTGCCACCGTCATGGATGGCGGCACATAGTCGGCACGCGCCGTTGTCCATGGCAAGCGCGTCGGGGCAGGCAGCGCGTCTGTGCAAACTTTCATATTGGACAGGTCGTTGGCAGCCACCCTGACAACGCCGCTGCAGGCGGCTCCACTCGATCCGTTGCCTTGGCCGAGCCACCATTCGCCGAATCGCAGCGCACTCTGCGCAGCTTCAAATGCGCGCTGCTTCTCCCGCGTATTACCGGCGATCTTTTCCTGGATGCCGAAGCTCCTCAACATCGCAACCGCAAGTAGCGAGACCACAAGCAGGAATAGCAATCCGACGATCAGGACATAGCCGTGGGCGGAGTCGCGGCCCTCCAGGCGAGATCGGGTGGGATGTCTCATGAGCGATTCATCAGGCTGATGGTCTGTGTCCAGCTCAGTGTTGGAGGCTGGCCCGGATGCTCGGCATATGGATTCGCAAACGTTACTGTCACCTTGGTAGTACGCACCTGGGGCCAGTATTCGGCCGCAGTCACAGCGGCTGCGGACAGATACTGGTCGACATTTCCGTCGTTGGCCGTATCGGTTCCGTAGAGGACATTGAATCCCGTCACACCGCTGACCAGCGGCATGGCCGCACCGCCATCCAGCGCGCACGTCAGCGCATTGCTCACGACGGCAAAGCTGTTGATGTACACCGCATCGGCACCGGACGTATTGGACTGCCCATGGCAATTGAGAATCCCATCGCCACTGGCGGTGGCAAAACGGGCGGTCAGCGTATCGCTTGCACCGTTTTCGCCTGAGGTACCAACCACGGCCTGGCCCGCGGCGAAATCACCGTAGGTGTTACCGGTCGACAGCGGCAGCACATCGGTCGCTGCATTGTTCAAGGCATCCGGGAAATAGCCAGCCGACTGGACGGCGTTGGTAAAGACGGTCAACGCCAGACGTTCGTTGTCCTGCAGCTGGGCCAGTTGATCCTGATCCCCAAAAGTGCTGCGCATGCTGAGGAACATCGTGATCAGCGCCGACAACATGAACAGCGCAATAACCATGGCCACCAGGATCTCCACGATCGATAAGCCCGCTTGATGGATTCCGATTCGTCGAAGGTGTCGCATGGATGTATCCATCACGGATGCACGTGGAGTGTCAGGCTTTGCGTGGCGGTCTGACTCGAAGGCCGGGCCGCCGTGGCCTGGTCCTGGTTGTAGGCGAGATAAGACTCACGCCAGGTGGTCGTCACGGTACAGGTGACCGGCGCGATGCCAAGCGGTGAACAATTGACTGTGGCCACATAGGTCGGGAAGCGAGCATTCATCTCGGCAGCCCACGCCTGAACGTCGTATGCGGCCAACTGGCCCGGCGTGCACGTAGAGGCCCTGCAATCCGGCGCCGCATTGCTGAGTGCGCCGGTCATGTCCGTCACGGTTGCGCCGGTCATGCTGAACGTGGCAGGTGCGCGGCCGGCAGCCCAGAAGCCCTGGTTGCCATGCATGGCCGCAGCAAGGCTTTGCGACTGCAGCGCAATCAGTGATCGGCCTCGCGCGACCTGCGTATTGGCCATTGCGGCAGCTTGCATCTTCACGACGCCGAGAAGTCCGATCGACGTGATCACCAGCGTGACAAGGACCTCGAGCAATGCAAATCCCGCGGCGCTCCGGCTCCGTACTGCTGTCAGTGACATGCGCCAACCCCCGATTGCTGCATGGTCTGCCGGCCCA
>JAFAJB010000064.1 GCA_019236395.1 Cupriavidus sp. | reverse complement strand
GGTGACGACACCAGCCACGGAGGCAAAGTGAAATCCGCCTCAGCGACATTCGTGGTGGACGGACGCCGCGTCGCGCTGGTCGGCGACATCGTTTCCTGCCCTACCCATGGAGACAACCCCATCGTTGAAGGCGGCGACGGCTATAGCGAAAACGGCAGGAAGCTCGTAGTGCACGGCTGCCGCTCACAATGCGGCAGCATCATTCTGGCGATGTCATCGGGAGCAAAGTTCGAATGAGTTGGCGTTGGGATATGCAACGGATCGACGAAGAGCGGGAGCCGACGAGCCCGCGAATCTGGGTCCTTGTGGCGCTCTTTGTGGTGATCGAGCTGATTGGCGTGCTGGTGGTCGTGTCGGACTGGCCGAAGGACAAACCGACGATGTCGAGCGACTTTGTCTTTCGCGCGCTTATCGTACCGCTCTTCGCTTATTTCGTCGTATACGGAGTCGTTGTCCACGCCTGGTACGTGGCGCCGCTGGATCGGGTGCGGTTGTGGAACTTGATGTGCCAGTGGCGAACCTATCACTGGGTCAACTGGACGCGGAACCATGTGGCGTTGGTGGATAGCGTGGTGCTGACGCCCGAGCCGGAGATTGCCGAGAGCATGCTGGGTCTGGAAGGCGCAGCGCCGGTCAATGCCGAAAAGGTGCTGCCGCTTGAACTGGAGCTACCCGCCGGTGCGTCGCGCGTGGGGTATGTACTCGAGAAGCTGCTAACGCCTCTGCTGCCAGCGGTGACGCAATTCAGCCGGGCGGGTGTTTTCCAGATCGTGTTGCAGACAGCGCAGGAACAGGATCTGGTGGATCTGCAGCGCGTCATGCGCAAGCTGAAGCTGCCTGAGTATCTTGACACTTCGTGGATCGGTGCGGGTGCGGCAGCACCGATGGACAGCCTCTGGGGGGATGGCAAGCCACTCTCGGGGGCGCGCCTCGTTCTTGCCTGCCAGTTGCATGACGGCGAGGAGGAGCCCGCCTTCACGGAGATGGCTGTGGCGGTATTACTGGCGGCGCCGAATACGCTGGCCAGCGCCGGGCGTCGCATCAAGCCGCAGGCCAGCCTGTGTCGTGCCATCACGGCGGAGTCAGATGGCGTGGAGCCCGCGCTGGAGATCATGCTCGGCGCGGAGCAGGTACCCCCGAAGCGGATCAAGAACTTCTGGTTCAGCCGCCTGGACAAGCGGATGCGGCACGCCGTCACGACGGCGGTCAAGGACGCCTCGCTGAATGTCTCCACTCAGGACATCGATCGCGCGCTCGGCCGCCCAGGCCATGCAAATGGCTGGCTCGCGCAAGCGCTCGCCGCGCAGATGGTCTGGCATGGACAAGGCGCGCAACTGATCGCCTCGCCGTGCAAGGCCGGGGTGGCGCTGAATGTGGTCGGCCCCCAGCCGGCGTCTGCAGCCTACCCGACTGCAATGGGCCCGTTGCCGATGTCCCCTATCTGGGCGGCTGGCATGGCATCTGCGATGTTCTTCCTGTTTCTTCTGAGTGTGGAATCGCGGGGCGCTGAAAGATTGCCGATGATGCCATGGTGGGCCTATCTGCTGATCTGGTTGCTCCTGGTGCTGCTGCAAGTGGGGATCGACTTACTTCATTGCCGCATGGTCAAGGAGGATTTTGACGCCAGGTGCTTCTGATGCGGCGGCAGCGGATTGCCGCTGCGTCTCCCGGGAAATCGAGCGTCGGAGCTGCGATGCAGGCGCGATCAGGGCGGGCATGAGCCCATCAGGCCCTACCCAACGCCATCTCCACCACCCGCGCCACATGCATCGCCTCCCTGCCTGCCCCGTCATGAATCTGATGCCGGCAGCTCGTTCCATCGGCCACCAGCAGCGTCTGCGCATCGGCCTCGCGTACCGCTGGCAGCAGTGACAGTTCCCCCATTCGCATCGACACGTCATGGTGTTCGGCTTCATAGCCGAAGTTGCCCGCCATGCCGCAGCATGACGATTCGATCAGCGAAGTCTTGAGGTCCGGAATCCAGCCCAGCACCTGCTCCACGGGGCGCACCGCGTCGAACGCCTTCTGGTGGCAGTGTCCGTGCAGCAATGCCTGCGTCCGGCCGATCGGCTTCAGCGCAGGTGCGAATCGCCCGGCGGCGTGCTCGCGTACCAGGAATTCCTCGAACAGGAACGCATTGTCGGCAAGCAGGCGCGCCGCGTCGCCGTAGCCGTACTGCAGGAACTCATCGCGCATCGACAGCAGGCACGATGGTTCGAGACCGACCACAGCCACGCCGCGCGAGACGAAGGGCAGCAGGGCCTCGAGTGCGCGTTTGGCTTCCGCTTTCGCTTCATCGACAAGGCCGGCGGCCAGGAACGTGCGACCGCAGCACAACGGGCGTTCGCCGGGCACGCCCGAGAGATGCACGGTGTAGCCAGCGGCTTCGAGCACGCGCTGCGCCGCGCGCGCATTCTCGGGCTCCATGTGGTTGTTGAAGGTATCGACGAACAGCACGACTTCCTTGCCGCCGACGGGTCTGGGCGCATAGTCGTTGCGCAGGAACGCGGGTTGCCAGCGCGGCAACGAACGCCGGGCCGACAGGCCGAGCAGCAACTCGGTCAACCACGGCAGGCCGGGCACGCGATCGCGAAGGTTGAACAGCCATGGCAGGTTGCTGGCGATGCCCGCATAGCGCGGCAGGAACGCTACGAGCCTGTCGCGCGCGCGAAGGCGGCCAGCCTTTGCCTGGGCCGCGCGCACTTCGATCTTCATCTTCGCCATGTCGATGCCTGTCGGGCAGTCGCGCTTGCAGCCCTTGCACGATACGCACAGCTCCATCGTGTCCTTGACGGCGGGGTCGAGCAGGCCTTCGCTGCCAAGCTGCCCGGAAAGCGCCAGGCGCAGGGTATTGGCGCGGCCGCGCGTCAGGTGCTGCTCATCACGCGTGACGCGATAGCTCGGGCACATCGTGCCGGCGTCGAACTTGCGGCAGTGGCCGTTGTTGTTGCACATCTCCACCGCCGCCGCCAGCCCGTGCGCCGGGTCGTACCCGGTGCCCGGTGCGCTCTCGGCCTCGGTCAGTGGGTCGCGCGTGACGTTCCATGCGGACCAGTCCAGCGCGGGCTCTATCGGCTTGACCGTGTAACCCGGAGGGAAGCGGAACAGCGCGGTGTCATCCATTCTGGGCGTACGTACGATCTTGCCGGGGTTGCAGCGATTCTCCGGATCGAACAGCGTCTTGACCTCTTCGAACGCGCGGGCCAGTGACGGGCCGAACTGCCATGCCACCCACTCTCCACGGCAGATGCCATCGCCATGCTCGCCCGAGTACGCGCCCTTGTACTCGCGCACCATGGCGGCGGCCTCTTCGGCGATGGCGCGCATCTTCGCCGCGCCATCGCGGCGCATGTCGAGAATCGGCCGCACGTGCAGCGTGCCGACGCTCGCATGCGCATACCAGGTGCCGCGCGTACCGTGCTTGTGGAACACCTCGGTCAGTCGTGACGTGTATTCCGCCAGATGTTCGAGCGGCACGGCGCAGTCTTCGATGAACGATACGGGCTTGCCGTCGCCCTTCATGCTCATCATGATGTTGAGCCCGGCCTTGCGGACTTCCCAGAGCGCCTTCTGCGGCCCCGCGTCCGCCATTTTGACGACCGAGCCGGGCAGGCCGAGATCGGCCATCAGCTCGACCAGCCGCGCCAGACCCTGCAGCGTGGCCGCGCGGTCCTCGCCGGCGAACTCGACCAGCAGGATAGCCTCCGGCTCTCCAACCAGCGCCTTGTCGATCACCGGGCGGAACGCGGGATTGTTGCGCGCGAGGTCGATCATCGTGCGATCGACCAGCTCCACCGCCGCCGGCTTCAGCGCGACGATATGGCGCGTGAGGTCCATCGACTGGTAGAAGGTCGGGAAATTCACCACACCGAGCGTCTTGTGCGTGGGCAGCGGGGCAAGCTGCAGCGTGATGTGGCGGAAGTAGGCCAGTGTGCCTTCCGACCCCACGAGCAGATGCGCCAGGTTGACGCCACCGTTGGCGGTATAGGGCCGTTCGCTCTGCGGATGGAAGATATCGAGGTTGTAGCCGCCCACCCGGCGCAGCACCTTCGGATACATCTGCGCAATGGCTTCACGCTCGCGGGCCGCGATACGTTGCGCGCCGTCGGCAATCGCCCGGTGCGGGGCCGACTCGGCCGGCCAGTTCGCGTCGAAGCGCACATCCTCGCCGCTGGCGAGGATGGCCTGGATGCCTAGCACGTTGTGCACCATGTTGCCGTACTGGATCGAGCGCGACCCGCACGAGTTGTTGCCGGTCATGCCGCCGATCGTGCATTGCGCGGCCGTCGAGACATCGACCGGAAACCAGAGACCGTGAGGCTTGAGCCACGCGTTGAGGTGATCGAGCACGATGCCTGGCTGCACGGTCACCGTGCGTGCCTCGGGATCGAAATCGATTACCTGGTTCAGGTACTTGCTGTTGTCGATGACCAGCGCCTCGCCCACGGTCTGGCCGCATTGGCTGGTGCCGCCGCCGCGCGGCAGCAGCGGCGCCTTGAAGTCGCGGGCGATATCTAGCGCCAGCCGCGCGTCGGCCTCATCGAGCGGCACCACCACGCCGATCGGCATGACCTGGTAGATCGATGCATCGGTGGCATAGCGGCCACGGCTGGCGTTGTCGAACAGGACTTCGCCGCGCAGTTCGGCGGTCAGGCGCCGGTACAGCGGCGATTGCAGGGCAGGCGCGGCGGCGCCGGGCATGAAGCGCAGCGGATGCACGCCGGGCGGCGTGGGAGTGGTTGGCAAGGCCATGGCCGTGGATGTCTCCGGTTGCACGCACTGAGAGACGGCGCCATGGCCATGCTTGCGCGCTCGGGCGCGGGCAGGTCAGGCGGCGGCGTCCTGTGCGCGTTCTAGTTCGGCGATCAGCGCGTCGTGCTTGTGCTGCAAGTGCGCGCGCAGGATGTCACGCAGTGCGGCGCCATCGCGTTTCGACAGGGCATCGAGCATGTCGCCGTGTTCGCGCACGGCCATGTCCCATTTGTCCTGGTCGAAGTTCGATCGGAAGCGCAGCGCCTGAATACGCAGGTTGATGCGTCGATAGGTCTCCTCGAGGATCGGATTGCGTGCCGCGGCGTTGATGGCGTCGTGGATGCGGCGATTCAGGGCGTAGTAGTTGGGCAGGTCGCGCCGTGCATGGCAGGCGAGCATCTCGTAGTGCAGCGCGCGGATCTCGTTGAGCTCGGCCTCCGTGATGCGCTGGCAGGCCAGTTCGCCGGACATCGCTTCAAGCGCGCCCATCATCTCGAACAGATGGTTGATCGCTTCCTGCGAGAGCACCACCACTTCGGCGCCACGATTGGGCAGCAGCGTCACGAGCCCATCGCCAGCCAGCACCTTGAAGGCTTCGCGTAGCGGGGTGCGCGACACCTGGAGCAGATCGCACAGCACACGCTCGTTGAGCCGCGTGCCAGGCGCGAGGTCGCCTTCCATGATCATCGTACGCAGGCGCTGGGCCACCGCCACATGCAGGATCTGGCGGTCGACGGCTTGCGAAGGGGAAGTCGGATTTGTGCTCATTAGGGAACGTGTGGCTTGACAGTATTGTATTCAAAACCTACTCTGGGGCAAGCACGAAATGCGTTTTGGCGTCACTGGCCCTGCCCGAAACCATTCAACGGACGGCGTAAAGGCCACGTATATGTTGATTCATAAGGCTTTTATGCGGTGAAGGCGTTGCTTGCGCCTGCCAACATTATCCCGCATGCCGGACCCGCAGTGCATTCCTGTTTTTTGAATACAAAATTCAAACGTGAGGACACGAGGCGACATGATCCGATTGAATTCCCACCCCAGCGGCCGGCATTTCCTGCAGATTCCGGGGCCCACCAACGTGCCCGATCGCGTGCTGCGCGCGATGGATTTCCCGACGATTGACCACCGCGGCCCCGAGTTCCAGCAACTGGGCAAGAAGGTACTCGCGGATATCCGCAAGATCTTCCAGACCAATCAGCCTGTGGTGATCTACCCCGCATCAGGCACCGGTGCCTGGGAGGCCGCGCTGGTCAATACGCTGTCGCCGGGTGACAAGGTGCTGATGTACGAGACCGGCCACTTTGCGTCGCTGTGGAAAAAGATGGCCGAGAAGCTTGGCCTGCATCCCGAGTTCATCGTTGGCGACTGGCGCCACGGCGTGGATGCCGCCGCGATCGGGGCGCGCCTGGCCGATGACCGCAATCACGAGATCAAGGCCGTCTGCGTGGTGCATAACGAAACGTCGACCGGCGTGACGTCGGACGTGGCCGCGGTGCGCCGCGCCATCGACGCGGCTGGCCACCCGGCGCTGCTGCTGGTCGATACGATCTCTTCGCTCGGGTCCGTTGACTATCGCCACGACGAATGGGGCGTGGACGTGACCGTTTCGGGCTCGCAGAAGGGCCTGATGCTGCCGCCGGGCATCTCGTTCAACGCGGTCAGCGCCAAGGCGATTGCCGCATCGGCCAAGGCCCGACTGCCAAAGGCGTTCTGGGGCTGGGAAGAAATCATCGAGTCCAACAAGAACGGCTTCTGGCCCTACACCCCGGCGACGAACCTGCTCTATGGGCTGTCGGAGGCGTGCGACATGCTGCTCGAAGAAGGGCTGCAGAACGTGTTCGCGCGCCATCGCCGCCACGCCGAGGCCACGCGCGCCTGCGTCAATGCCTGGGGTCTGGAGATCCTGTGCCAGAACCCGGCCGAGTACAGCCCGGCGCTGACGGCTGTGGTGATGCCGGAAGACCATCACGCCGATGCATTCCGCAAGGTCGTGCTCGAGAAATTCAACATGTCACTCGGACAGGGCTTGTCGAAGCTGTCGGGCAAGGTCTTCCGGATCGGACACCTGGGCGACTTCAACGACCTGACGCTGATGGGCACGCTGGCCGGTGTGGAGATGGGTCTTGCGCTGGCGGGCGTGCCGCACCACGCGGGCGGAGTGTTGGCGGCGATGGACAGCCTGCGCGCCGCGGCATCGCAGCCCGCACTGCATGCTGCGTAATTGCGATAGCCGTTGATATCCGCTCCCCATCTCCCATGAAGTGGGGAGAGGGGAGCAAACAGGCAGTGAACAAGCAGTGAATTCAAATCGAGGACGCCCACAAGAGTCGTCCCGCCATCCCAAGGAGACAGACCATGACGTTGCGTTATGCCGCACGCGCGCTCGCGTGTGCTTCGTTGCTCGGTGCCGCGCTGGCCAGCCCCGCATTCGCGTGGGAGCCTACCAAGCCGGTCGAGGTTGTCGTGCCGTTCAGCGCGGGCGGTGCATCGGACCAGATGGCACGCTCGATCCAGGGCATCATCGCCAAGCATAAGCTGATGAACCAGCCGATGATCGTCGTGAACAAGGCTGGCGCCAGCGGGGCTGAAGGGCTGATGGACACCAAGGCCTCCAAGGGTGACGCGCACAAGCTGCTGGTGACATCGTCCGCGCTCTACACGGTGCCGATGATCAGCCAGTTGCCATTCAACTGGCGCGACCTGACGCCGGTGGCCATGGTGGCGATGGACGAGTTCGTGCTCTGGACCAATGCGGATGCGCCATACAAGACGCCGGCCGACTATATCGCCGAGGCAAAGAAGAATCCCGGCAAGCTCAAGATGGGCGGCACCAGCTCGAAACGCGAGGACCAGATCATCACCGCGCAGGTGGAACGCAAGGCCGGTGTGCGCTTCATCTATATCCCCTACAAGGGCGGCGGCGAAGCGGCGACGCAGCTCTCCGGCAAGCATATCGACTCCAACGTCAACAATCCTTCCGAATCGATCGGCCAGTGGCGCGCCGGTGAGCATCGCGCGCTTTGCGTGTTTGCCCCCGATCGCATGCAGTACACGGCCAAGATCACTGGCACGCAAAGCTGGGGTGATATTCCCACCTGCAAGGAACAGGGCCTGGACGTGCAATACCAGATGCTGCGCGTGTTCATGCTGCCTGGCGGAGTCACGCCGGATCAACAGAAGTTTTACGTCGACCTGATGCAGAAGGTGGTGGCCACGCCGGAATGGAAGGAATACCTCGAGAAGAACGCGCTCAAGAACGACTTCCTCACGGGCCAGAAGCTGACCGATTTCCTGACGGCCGATGAAACCCGCCACAAGGACATCATCAAGGAAGCGGGCTTCCTGGCGGCGAAGTAAGGACGGTTGATCCACCGCTTGTTGTCTCCCCTCTCCCGCTGAGCGGGAGAGGGGAGACAACATAGAGGAGACGAATCCCATGAGTGAACCAACGCATGACGCTGCCGCGCCGGCCGCGATCTCGGTGCGCGCGGCGGAGATCGCCGTTGCACTGTTGATCGCGATCGGCGCGGTGGTGGTGATGGTCAGCAACTACCAGATCGGCGCCGGCTGGGCACCCGACGGCCCCGAGGCAGGCTACTTCCCGATGCGCATTGGCGCCATCATTTTCATCGCCTGCCTGGTGGTGTTGTGGCAGGCGTGGCGCAGCGACAGCGACAAGGTCTTCGTCACGTGGCCGCAGTTGCGGCAGGTGGCCGTGATCCTGGTGCCGCTGACGGTGTACGTGGCGCTGATCGCGTTCGCTGGCATCTATGTGGCCTCGGCGCTCTTCATCGCCGGCTTCATGCGGGCGATCGGAAAATTCGCCGTGTGGCGTGCCGTGCTGACTGGCGTGGTCATCAACGTCGTGCTGTTCTGGATCTTCGAGATGCAGTTCCGCGTGCCGTTGCCCAAGGGCCCGCTCGAAGCGGCCTTCGGATTCTGAGGGGCGAGCATGGAAGAACTCAATGCACTGATGGGCGGCTTTGCCGTGGCGATGTCATGGCATAACGTCGGGCTGATGCTGGTGGGCATTCTGCTCGGGATCGTGGTGGGCGTGCTGCCGGGCCTGGGCGGTCCCAACGGCGTGGCGATCCTGCTGCCGCTGACATTCTCGATGGAGCCGACGTCGGCCATCATCATGCTGTCCTGCATCTACTGGGGTGCATTGTTTGGCGGCGCGATCACGTCGATCTTGTTCAACATCCCCGGTGAGGCGTGGTCCGTGGCCACCACGTTCGATGGCTACCCGCTCGCGCAGCAAGGTGAAGCGGGACGCGCGCTGACATCTGCCTTCACGGGATCGTTCCTCGGTGCGCTGGCGGGCGTGCTGCTGATCACGTTCCTGGCGCCGCTGGTGGCGAAGTTCGCGTTGCGATTCGGGCCGCCAGAATTCTTCGCGGTCTACTTCCTGACGTTCTGCAGCTTCGTCGGCATGGGCAAGGAAGCGAAAGCCAAGATCGTGATCGCGATGTGCATGGGATTCGCGCTCGCCGCAGTCGGCATGGATACGGTGTCCGGCACGCTGCGCATGACGTTCGGCTCCACCGAGCTGCTGCGCGGTTTCGACTTCCTGGTG
>JAFAJB010000135.1 GCA_019236395.1 Cupriavidus sp. | reverse complement strand
CCAGAACTTTGTCTACAGCCAACTGATCGGGCTGTCCATCTGGGTACTGATCGATATTCCGCGCGTGCTGATCTGGTGGAACGACCGCCCGCGCCGCTGGCCGTTCATGTGCCTGGCCGTGGTGGCCGTGCCGATGGGTGTGGTGCTCGGTAGCTGGGCGACGCGCGAATTCCTTGGCTTGCCGGAAAAGTCCGCGGCGGAAACCGGTGACATGCTGCGCATGTGCCTGATCGTCGGCATGCTGGCGTCGGCCAGCATGATCTATTTCTACTGGTCGCGCGAGAAGCTGGCCTATCTGGAGCGGCAGGCGGCGCTGGACGCGCTGCAGCGCGAGGAAGCCGAAAAGCAGCTCGTGCGCGCCCAGTTGATGGCCCTGCAGGCCCAGATCGAACCCCATTTCCTGTTCAACTCGCTGGCCAATCTGGACGGCCTGATCGCCACCGACCAACGCGCGGCGCGCCAGCTGCTGCAGCGGCTGATCGGTTTCCTGCGCATGTCCCTGTCGCACACGCGTGCCGAGCATTGCACGCTGGCGCAGGAGTTCGAGTTGCTGCGCAGCTACCTGGACATCCAGGGCATGCGTTTCGGGGCGCGGCTGGATTATGAGATCGATCTGCCCCCGGCACTGGCAGAGGCGGAGATTCCGCCAATGCTGATCCAGCCATTGGTCGAGAATGCGGTCACGCACGGCATAGAGCCATGCATGCGCGGCGGCAAGATCGTGCTCTCGGCTCGCGAGGCCGGCGAGGGCAGTCTTCAGGTCATCATTGCCGATAGCGGGGTGGGCTTCTGTCAGAGCGGTAGGGGCGGCAAGGGCGGCAAGGGTGGGTCCGGGCTTGGACTGACCCATGTGCGCGAGCGTCTTGCGCGGATCTTCGGTGCAGCGGCGACCATGCAGATGGAAGAGAACACGCCGCGCGGCGTGGTGGTGCGCCTGACGCTGCCGCTGTTGCGCAGCACCGACCCGACGTTCGTGCCAGTGCGCGCCACGGCCGATACCCGGGAAGCGCAGCGCGCACCCGCCGGCGTGGCGCCAGCCGTCTCCCGTACCTGATCTCTCCCGAACGTCCCCAAACGTCCCCAAACTTCCCGATAGGCCCTGACAATTCGCCCCCATGTCCCCGACGCTGCTGATCGCCGATGACGAGCCGCTGCTCGCGCGCGTGCTGGAATCCGAACTGACGAACCTGTGGCCCGACGCGCAGATCGTCGCCGTGGTGCACGACGGCGTGGCGGCACTGGATGCCGCACGCACCCATCAGCCCGATGTGGCGTTCCTCGATATCCGCATGCCCGGCATGAGTGGCATGGACGTGGCGCGCGAGCTGATCGAGCTCGATCGTCCGCCGCTGGTGGTGTTCGTAACCGCATACGACCAGTTCGCGCTGGAGGCCTTCGAGCGGGCCGCGGTCGACTACGTGCTGAAGCCCGTGCAGCACGAGCGGCTGGAGGCTACCGTGCAACGCCTGAAGGCGCGCATGGCGGCCAGGGCCGAAGCGGAAGAAGAAGGGCAGGGCGAGGCCGATACAGATATCGGCACGATGGTCGATACCGACCGGCTGGCGCAGTTGCTGCAGCGGCTGGAGTCGCTGGACAGGCCGGCGCAGATGCGCGGCCAGTACCTCCGGTTCGTCAAGGCGCTGGTGGGCCAGGAGGTGCGCATCATTCCGGTGGACGAGGTGATCTACTTCGAGGCCACCGACAAGTATGTCAACGTGGTCTCCGCCAACGGCGAGGCGCTGATCCGCACCAGCCTGCGCGAATTGCTGCAGCAGCTCGATCCGGACCGCTTCTGGCAGATCCACCGTGGCACGGTGGTCAACATCGACTGCGTGGCCAGCGCCGTGACCCAGTCGCTGGGCCGGCTGTCGCTACGGCTGCGCAATCGCCAGGAATCGCTGCCGGTTGCCAGGCAGTACGCCCATCTTTTCAAGCAGATGTAGTGCGCCGCCGAATTCCTCTAAGATGACTGCCTCGTCAAATCCCTTCCTGAGGAGTCATCGATGAAGCCTGTTACCACCGATCTTTGCGATGCCAACGAAGCGCGCCTGGCCGACGGTTCCCTGCGCGTGCTGACGCCGGGGTTCCTCCATTTTGGCAAGCGTGCGGCGTTTGCCGGACCCGCCGCGACGCTCAAGGTGTTCGAAGACAACTCGCTGGTACGTGCCGCGCTGGAGTCTCCGGGCGGCGGCAGGGTGCTGGTGGTGGATGGTGGCGGTTCGCTGCGCTGCGCGCTGGTTGGCGGCATGCTCGGCGTGCTGGCCGAGAAGCATGGCTGGGCCGGCATCGTCGTGAATGGGTGCGTGCGCGATACCGAAGAGTTGAAGACGTGCGACATCGGCATCCGTGCGTTGGCCGTGCATCCGCAGAAAAGCCAGAAGCGCAACATCGGCCAGCAGGACGTGGTCGTGCAGATGCCGGGCGCCGTGGTGCGGCCGGGGAACTGGATCTATGCCGACGCCGACGGCGTACTGGTCTCCGACGAAAAGCTGCCGGAGGCCTGAGCCATGCCGCAGGTGTTTGCGCGTGTGTTCGTCTATGGCACGCTGCGCGCCGGCGAGGTCAACGACCTGAACCGGGCCGCCGCGCGCCACGGCATCGAGCCGCCAACGCTGGTCGGCACGGGAACGATTGCCGGCCGGCTCTATGATTTCGGCACCTATCCCGGACTGGTGCTCGATGCCTCGGCAGGCCCCGTGGCGGGCGACATCTACGATATTCCCGACGCGCTGCTGCCTGTGCTCGACGAGATCGAGGAGGTCTACCCGGGACAGGCCACGCTGTTCGTGCGGGAGACCCGGCCGGTGATGCTGGCCGGCGCCGCCATCGACTGCCTGCTGTATCCGGTTGCCGATAGCGCGGTGCTGGGGCTCGTGCGTATCGACGGCGGCGACTGGGTTGCCTATCGCCGAGCGCGAGACGCCAGGTCTGCCTGACGGGTCGACTTGGGTCGCGTCTCAATCGCCGCAGCTCGGCCTGCGGCGCTACACCTTCCTCCCTGGCCGTTGCCGGCCACACATGTTACCCCTGAGGCTGCTGAAATTTCATAATGCGGAAAGATGTTTTGTTCCGCAAAAATACATGCCTGCGGGGCACAAGGGTCATTTCTCATGATGAAAGATTGCGTGCCGCATCGTGAAATAAATAACGCAAGCTATTGTTTTTAAAAGAATTAAAAAAAAGGCGGCAACTGCATTCGACGCTTGTTGCGACGCGGGAGTCTTCCCTACACTCTTATATAAGACACATGACTTGAGACGCAAGAGATACAGCGTCCAGGTCGCCCGGCAGCTGAGCAGGGTGGGCGTCACAGAATTCCAAGCCAATCGCGTAATTGTTTTCAGGAGAGTGATCATGACTTCGCGTCAACAACAGATCGAAGCCCTGCAAAAGGATTGGGACACCAACCCGCGCTGGAAGGGCGTGAAGCGCAACTTCACCGCCGAAGACGTGGTTCGCCTGCGCGGCTCGGTCCAGATCGAGCACACGCTGGCCCGCCGCGGTGCGGAGAAACTCTGGCACCTGCTCAACACCGAGCCGTTCGTGAACACGCTCGGCGCGCTGACCGGCAACCAGGCCATGCAACAGGTCAAGGCCGGTCTGAAGGCCATCTACCTGTCGGGCTGGCAAGTCGCTGGCGACGCGAACCTGGCCGGTGAAATGTACCCGGACCAGTCGCTGTACCCGGCCAATTCGGTGCCGATGGTCGTCAAGCGCATCAACAACACGTTCCAGCGCGCCGACCAGATCCAGTGGAGCGAAGGCAAGGGTGACACCGACTACTTCGCACCGATCGTGGCGGATGCCGAAGCCGGTTTCGGCGGCGTGCTGAACGCGTTCGAACTGATGAAGTCGATGATCGACGCTGGCGCCGCCGGCGTGCACTTCGAAGACCAGCTAGCTTCGGTGAAGAAGTGCGGCCACATGGGTGGCAAGGTGCTGGTGCCGACCCGCGAGGCCGAGGCCAAGCTGACCGCCGCGCGTCTGGCTGCCGACGTGTCGGGCGTGCCGACACTGGTGATCGCCCGTACCGACGCTGAAGCCGCCGACCTGCTGACCTCTGATGTGGACGAGCGCGACCAGCCTTTCTGCACCGGCGAGCGCACCGTGGAAGGGTTCTACCGCGTGCGCAACGGGCTGGAGCAGTCGATCTCGCGCGCTCTGGCCTACGCGGAAGTGGCTGACCTGGTGTGGTGCGAAACCGGCAAGCCGGACCTCGAGTTCGCCCGCCGCTTCGCCGAAGCCGTGCACGCCAAATTCCCGGGCAAGCTGCTGGCCTACAACTGCTCGCCGTCGTTCAACTGGAAGAAGAACCTCGACGACGCCACGATCGCCCGGTTCCAGAAGGAACTCGGTGCGATGGGCTACAAGTTCCAGTTCATCACGCTGGCAGGCTTCCACTCGCTGAACTACTCGATGTTCAATCTGGCCTACGGCTACGCCCGCAACCAGATGTCGGCGTTCGTGGAACTGCAGGAATCGGAATTCGCCGCTGCCGAGCGCGGTTTCACCGCCGTCAAGCACCAGCGCGAAGTCGGTACCGGCTATTTCGACGCCGTGACCCAGACCATCGAGGGCGGCCAGTCGTCGACGACGGCGCTCAAGGGCTCGACCGAAGACGAGCAGTTCTTCGACAAGAAGGTGGCCTGAAGCCGCCAGAGCCGTGCAGTAGGGAGAGAAAGAGGGAGAAAGAGAGAGAGGGAAATTCGGGGGCGGCGCGCGACCATCGTGCCGCCAAGTTGGGCCCGCGCCGCATGACCTGCGGCGCGGTTTTTTTGGAGAGGCGCTAGCAAAACGATTCTGGCGTCGTTGGCGCGGCCTTGCCGTACTACTTGTACTGTCTGCGGCCGCGCCGCCTAGCCAGAACCGCTTCGCTTCGTTTTGCTAGCACCTCTCCGGTCGGTAATGACCTTCGTTTGTTTTACCGATAGACGATCACGGGAATATCCGTATGCGTGAGCACCTTCTGGGTTTCGCTGCCTAGAAGCAGGCCCGAGAGGCCGCGCCGCCCGTGCGATGCCATGAAGATGACATCGCAGCCATGACGCTCTGCCGCGTCGATGATGCCGAGGTATGGCACCGCGAAGGAGGTCATGTCGGAGTCGAACGGCAGGCCGGCTGCCACAGCAGCGGCTTCGATTTCCTTCAGGTAGAGCCTGGCCTGGTTCTCGATGCGTTCCTTGAACGCTTGCGGGGCCTCGACCACGATCTCGCTGAAGGGCGTGTACGGATATTCCTCGAGACACACATAGGCGGTCACGCGGGCGCCGATAACCTTGGCCAGTTCAAGGCCGCCGTCGATGGCTTTCTTGGACAGCTCCGAACCGTCGGTGGGCAGCAGGATGTGCTTGAACATACCGGACCTCCTTTCACGAGTGGATGGGGGCAGGCCATAAGACGCCTGACTGGTTTGATTGTAGTCAGTGTGAACTGTGCGTCATTGCGAAATATCAAGGTGTGCGGAAAAGCACTAAACCGTGGGTGACACCGTGGGTGACACCGCGGGTGACACCGTGGATGAGAACTTGGGTGGCGGCGAGGTGACACCGATGCCGGTCAGCCTTAGCCGACTTCGGCCGGCGCCTCGGTGGCGGTGTGGGCCTGCGCCAGTTCGGCGCGGCGCCAGTAGCCGGGATTGCCGTAGGTGTTCTTGAGGTGGTCGATAAACAGGCGGACGCGCAACGGCAGGTGCTTGCGCTGCGGAAAGACGGCGTGGATGCCGATGGGCGGGGCCTGGAAGTCGTCGAGCACGGTGACCAGGCGGCCGCTTGCGATTTCCTGGCCGACTTCCCACCACGAACGCCATGCGAGTCCATGGCCTTCGAGGCACCACTCGTGGAGCACGGCACCGTCGGTGCACTCCATGGTGCCGCCGACCTTGACCGTGGTGGCGCGGCCGTCCTGCTGGAAGACCCAGCCGCGCTGCACGTTGGCGCTGGCGCCGAAGGCCAGGCAGTTGTGACGCGCCAGGTCCTCGGGTTGTCTTGGAGTACCGGCGCGTGCGAGGTACTCGGGCGAAGCCACGACAACACGGCGGTTTTCCGCCAGGCGGATGGAAACAAGGCTCGAATCGGGCAGGTCGCCAAGCCGGATCGCGCAGTCGAAACCTTCGTTGACGAGGTCGACGACGCGGTCGGAGAGGTCAAGCGTGAGGGTGACGTCGGGATGGGATTCGATAAACAGCGGTACCAGTGGCGCCACATGCTTGCGGCCGAAGCCGGCCGGCGCGGTGATGCGCAGGTGGCCGCTGGCCTTGACGCCGCCGGCGGAGACGCTGGCCTCGGCATTGTGGAGATCGTTGAGTATGCGTTGGCAGTCTTCAAGGAACGCGGAGCCTTCGAACGTCAGGCTGATCCTGCGCGTGGTGCGCACCAGCAACTTGACGCCGAGGCGCTCCTCCAGGGCATCGATGCGGCGCCCGATGATGGCGGGCGCCACGCCCTCCGCGGCTGCGGCGGCAGAAAGGCTGCCACGTGACGCAACGGATACAAATGTCTCCAACTGCTTGAAATGATCCACGGATGTTCGCCGGTTGATACATGAGTCGAGGTCGAGTTGGCCAAGATTAGTGGTGCAAAAGTAAAAGATCAAGTGACCAGCCCTGGCTTTGCCGCACTGCAACGTCTCACTACAATTCGATGCATTCAATCGTGTACAGATCCATTCAGTCGATACGGTCCTTAGATGACAAAGGTTCGCGCGGTGGTTTTCGATGCCTACGGCACGCTGTTCGACGTGTATTCCGTCACGGCGCGCGCGGAGCAATTGTTCCCGGGCAAGGGCGAGGCCCTGGCCCTGCTGTGGCGCGAGCGGCAGATCGACTACACGCGGCTGCGCTCGCTGGCCGCGCCGGATGGATCGCGTTACAAGCCGTTCTGGAACATCACGATCGACGCGCTGCGCTATGCGGCGGAGCGCCTTGGACTCAAGCTGGACGAAGCATCGGAAGCGCAACTGCTCAAGGAGTACGCGTGCCTGTCGGCGTTCCCGGAGAACCTCGGCGCGCTCAAGCGGCTGCGCCGCGCGAATCTGCCGCTCGGCATCCTGTCGAACGGAAATCCGGAGATGCTCGACATCGCCGTGAAGAGCGCGGGCATGCACGGGCTGTTCGACCATGTGCTGTCGGTCGATGCGGTGCGGCAGTACAAGACTTCGCCGGCCGCCTATGCATTGGGGCCGCAAGCGTTCAACCTGCCGGCGGGCGAGATCCTGTTCGTCTCGTCCAACTGCTGGGACGCCTGCGGTGCCACCTGGTTTGGCTACACCACTTTCTGGATCAATCGTGCCGGCCACCCGGCGGAGCGCCTGGACGTGGCGCCCACCGGCACCGGGCACGACATGAACGACCTGCTTGCTTTCGTTGCCGCCACGGGCGTTGCCGTCTGACGAGCCAGGCCAACCCTCAACACACCATCGCACCTACAGGAGAAGACTGATGGCTATCACGCTGCCCGCGGGCATGAAGATTACCGGCGAGATTCTGCCGGCTTATGAAGACATCCTGACGCCGGAAGCCCTGGCCCTGGTCGACAAACTGCACCGCGCCTTCGAGCCGCGCCGCCAGGAACTGCTGGCAGCGCGCGTGGCGCGCGCCAAGCGCCTCGACGCCGGCGAAATCCCCGATTTCCTGCCGGAGACCAAGAGCGTTCGCGAAGGCGACTGGAAGGTGGCCCCGGTGCCCAAGGCGCTGGAATGCCGCCGTGTGGAAATCACCGGTCCGGTCGAGGCCAAGATGGTGATCAACGCCTTCAACTCGGGCGCTGACAGTTACATGACCGACTTCGAGGACTCCAACACCCCGAACTGGCACAACCAGATGCAGGGTCAGGTGAACCTGAAGGCTGCCGTGCGCCGCACGCTGACGCTGGATTCCAACGGCAAGCACTACAAGCTCAACGACAAGATCGCCACGCTGCAGGTGCGTCCGCGCGGCTGGCACCTGGACGAGAAGCACGTCACGATCGACGGCAAGCGCATCTCCGGCGGCATCTTCGACTTCGCGCTGTTCCTGTTCCACAACGCGAAGGAGCAGATCGCTCGCGGCGCCGGCCCGTTCTTCTACCTGCCGAAGATGGAAAGCCACCTGGAGGCACGCCTCTGGAACGACATCTTTGTGATGGCGCAGAAGGAAGTCGGTCTGCCGCAAGGCACGGTCAAGGCCACGGTGCTGATCGAGACGATCCTCGCCGCGTTCGAGATGGACGAGATCCTGTATGAGCTGCGCGAGCACAGCGCTGGCCTGAACGCCGGCCGCTGGGACTACATCTTCTCGTGCATCAAGAAGTTCAAGGCCGACAAGAACTTCTGCCTGGCCGATCGCGCCAAGGTGACGATGACCTCGCCGTTCATGCGCGCCTACGCGCTGCTGCTGCTCAAGACCTGCCACAAGCGCGGCGCGCCCGCGATGGGCGGCATGAGCGCGCTGATCCCGATCAAGAACGATCCGGAGAAGAACGCCATCGCCATGCAGGGCATCATCGGCGACAAGCGCCGTGACGCCACCGACGGTTACGACGGCGGCTGGGTGGCCCACCCGGGCCTGGTCGAGCCGGCCATGAAGGAATTCGTGGAAGTGCTGGGCGACCGTCCGAACCAGTTCGACAAGCAACGTCCGGACGTGGAAGTGAAGGCCGCCGACCTGCTGAACTTCCAGCCGGAAGCGCCGATCACCGAAGCCGGCCTGCGCATGAACATCAATGTCGGCATCCACTACCTGGGCGCCTGGCTGGACGGTAACGGCTGCGTGCCGATCCACAACCTGATGGAAGATGCCGCCACGGCCGAGATCTCGCGCTCGCAGGTGTGGCAGTGGATTCGCACGCCGAAGGGCAAACTGGAAGACGGCCGCAAGGTGACCGCCGAGATGGTGCGCGCGCTGATTCCGGAAGAACTGGCCAAGGTCAAGGCAACGGTCGGCGGCGAGACGAAGACCTACGACCGCGCCGCGCAGATCTTCGAGCAGATGTCGACGTCGGAAGACTTTGCCGAATTCCTGACGCTGCCGCTGTACGAGGAAGTCTGAGTCTGGTCATCGGCTGAAAAAAACCCCACCGGTAAGCCGTGGGGTTTTTTGCTTTGCGCGCTTCGCCCGGGGAGCCCGGGGGAGGCGATGGGTCTACCGCGCCGAACTGGCGCCATAGCCTTCCTCCTTCCACTCGATAAAACACAGCCCGTGTCCGAACGGGTCGGACAGCATGGCCTGCCGGCCCCAGTCGAAGTCGCGCGGCCAGTCTTCCAGTTCGGCCCCGGCGCCGAGCGCGCGCTCGATCGCCGGTTCCAGCGATTCGACCACGAAATCCAGATGTACCGGCGTCCAGTGCCGCGCGTAGTCCCGGCGGCTGTCCGAGCGCGTGGTGGCAAAGCTGCCAGGCGGCTTGGCCAGCAGGAACACCGGCGCGCAGGCGCCGTGCATTTCTGCCACCGTACCGTTGAAAAGCGTGCGGGCGAGCCGCATCCCAAGTCCTGCTTGATAAAAGCCGATGCCGCGTTCGAGGTCATCGACGTCGATGTTGATCAACAACTCCATGCATGCCTCCTGAGCGCCTTCTGGGCGATGTTCCCGGTGCCGTGGTCTGTCAAGGCCGCTCCTGACGGCTACTGACGCGCGGGCTGAAACCGGGCGAGCATTGTGCGCGCAGGCTCCTGACAAAAGCTGTCAGGAGTGATGCGCAAATACCCGTCCGGCGCGCACCCGATCGGGTTAAAGCGTTCCGGCGCTGGCACGCGAGAGGCCCCATAATACGGACATTCACGATTGGGAGAGATCAAGTTGCGTTTCGAACACCTGGTGGAGATCAATGACCCGGCCAACCCCACGCTGGAGCCGCTGACAGCCGACCAGCTCTGGCAGGGGCTGGTGCTGCGCGCCGAGTCGCCAGAGCTGTTCATGCTCGGCCTGGACCGTGCCGAGATCGTCGAGCGCGGAGACGGGTGGATCGAGCGGGTGCTCCATTTCGGCAAGGCCCACGTGCGCGACCGCGTGGTGTACGAGCCGCGCCGATCGGTCCGTTACGAATCGGCTGCCACGGCCGAACACGCGGGCGGCACGCTGACGATGAGCGTCGAAACTCCCACGTCCGCCGCGCTGCTGGTGCGCTTCGTCTACGAAACCACGATGCCGAACGTCGACGAAAGCGGCGATGGCCGCTACGCCGAGATCGTCAAGTCCGCCTATCACGAGGCGGACCTCGACACCGTCCGCAAGATCCGGGAAATTGCCGTGACAGGGCGGCTCGGGTGAACCGCGAATCCACTGCGCCGGCACGTACCGGCAGCGGGGAGCCCAACGGAGGAGACAACGGCGCCAGGCAGGGCCGCGGCGGCCCCACGCGCGCCGAACTGCGCGCCCGTTACGGCGACCGCCTGCGCTGGCTGATCCTGGTGACGCTGATGCTCGGCACGATGTCGTCGATCGTTTCGTCGACCATCGTCAACGTTGCCATCCCGGATCTGAGCCGCCATTTTTCGCTTGGACAGGAGCGCGCCCAATGGGTGGCCGCCAGCTTCATGATCGCCATGACGCTGTCGATGCTGCTGACGCCCTGGCTGCTCAACCGGTACGGGCTGCGCCGGACGTTCATCGGCTCGCTGATGCTGCTGGGCGTTGGCGGGCTGGTTGGCGGCCTCTCGCCCACCTACGGTGTGATGCTGGCGATGCGTGTGGCCGAGGGCGTCGCCGCCGGCATCATGCAGCCGCTACCGAATATCTTCATCCTGCGTGTCTTCGACGAACGCGAGCAGGGCAAGGCGCTGTCGCTGTTCGGGTTCGGCGTGGTGCTGGCGCCGGCCATCGGGCCCAGCGTGGGCGGCTTCCTCGTGGAAACCTTCGGCTGGCGCTCGATTTTCTTCGTGGTGGTGCCGCTGACGCTGCTCGGCCTGTGGATGGCGCGCCGCTACATGGCGGTGGATTCGGCGATGATGGGCGAGCGCCGTCCGCTGGACTGGCGCGGGCTGGCGCTGGCCGGCGTGGCCACGGTCAGTCTGCTCAACGGCCTGGTGGAGATGCGCGGCAACG
>JAFAJB010000097.1 GCA_019236395.1 Cupriavidus sp. | reverse complement strand
GACCGCGCCGCTCGCGGTGGGCCGCGACACGCTCTATGCGCGCGTGCAGCAGTTCTCCACGCGCGTCTACGGTCCGCTGTTCACGGCTGGCCTGCACTACTGGCAGCTCGGTGAGTCGCACTATTGGGGCCACAACGCGATCATCCGCATCAAGCCTTTCATGGAGCACTGCGGCCTGGCGCCGCTGCCCGGCAAGGGGCCCCTGTCCGGCGAAATTCTCTCGCATGATTTCGTCGAAGCAGCCATGATGCGCCGCGCAGGCTGGGGCGTGTGGATTGCCTATGACCTGCCGGGCTCGTTCGAGGAACTGCCACCGAACCTGCTGGACGAGGTCAAGCGCGACCGCCGCTGGTGCCAGGGCAACCTGATGAACTTCCGCCTGTGGATGAAGCAGGGTTTCCACATGGTGCACCGCGCCGTGTTCCTGACCGGCATCATGGCGTATGTGTCGGCGCCGCTCTGGTTCCTGTTCCTGCTGCTGTCCACCGCCGCGCTGGCCAAGCACGCATTGGTGCCGCCCGAGTACTTCACCAAGCCTTATCAGATGTTCCCGACCTGGCCCGAGTGGCATCCGGAGAAGGCGCTGGCGCTGTTCTCGGCCACGGCAACGCTGCTGTTCCTGCCCAAGCTGGCCAGTGTGGTGTTGCTGCTCAAGGATGCGAAGCAGTATGGCGGCGTGACGCGGCTGTTCATCAGCATGCTGCTGGAGATGACGATGTCCGCGCTGCTGGCGCCGACACGCATGCTGTTCCACACCAAGTTCGTGATTGCGGCCTATAGCGGCTGGGGCATTTCGTGGAAATCCCCGCCGCGAGAAGATGCGGAGACCACCTGGGGCGAAGCATTCCGCCGCCACGGCTGGCACACGCTGCTGGGCCTGGTGTGGGGCGCGGGCGTCTACTGGATCAGCCCCGGCTTTATCTGGTGGTTGCTGCCGATCGTCGGGTCGCTGGCATTGTCGATTCCGCTTTCGGTCATGCTCTCGCGTGTGTCGCTGGGTCGTGCCGCGCGTCGCGCCGGGCTGTTCATGATCCCCGAGGAAACGGTTGTGCCGCGCGAGATCGTGGAGACGCAGCAGCATGTGGAAAGCGCACGCGAGGTGCCGGGCTTTGTCGACGCGGTGGTCGATCCGGTGACCAACGCACTGATGTGTGCCACGGGCACCGCGCGCAAGGTCCAGCCCGAGGCGGCCCGGTTGCAGCACGCGGCACTGGTTCAGCACGCGCTGACAAATGGCCCGAAGTCGCTGTCGCCGGCCCAGAAGCATGTGCTGCTGGGCGACCCGTTCGCGCTGTCCAGGCTCCACGAGCTGGTGTGGGGGTCGCCGCTGGCCGATGCTGCGTGGAAGGAAACGCGCGTTCTGATGCGCCGCGCGCCGAACGTGCTGCCCCTGCGGCCACGGGCAGCCTGAGTGGCCCGGGCGGCCTGAGCGGCCTTCTGAGCGGGCGCTCTTTTGCAGACAAAAACGGCAGGCGCCAGGCCTGCCGTTTTTCTTTTCCGCCGATGCGCCCGCCAGTTACTGGGCGACGCGATACTCGCTGGGGCTGCAGCCAGTGTGGCCGCGAAAGATGCGGCTGAAGTGCGATACGTTGCAGAAGCCCCAGGACATCGCAATCTCCGTGATCGAGCGCGCGGCCAGCTCCGGCGCGCGAAGCTCGCGCATACAGGCATCCAGTCGCTGTCGCTGGATGCTCTCCGCCAGGGTTTCACCACTACCAGCGAACACACTGTGCAGATGCCGCGTACTGCAGCTGAGCAGTTCGGCCAGGCGATTCACGTTGAGATCGGGATCGCGCAGGTGCATGGCGATGACTTGCCGTACGCGATCGCGCAGCAGTTCGCGCTGTGTCTGCTCGGTACGCTGGCCGGCCAGCTCCAGCAGCGACATCTGCACCAGTTGCATGATCACCTCGCCGCTCCCATGCGCGGTCGATGCATTCATGTGAGGCAGTTCCTGCCAAGTCTTGAACAGTGTTTCCAGCGTGACGCGCGAGATGCCGATGGTGCCGCCCACGTGCCGCGCTGTCAGCGCTGCAAGCGGCAGGCCCGCCATCAGCAGCCGCGCCTTGGGCACCATCACGATCAGGTGATCCGATGATTGCGGGCTGGCGACCGTATAGTGATCGGTCGTGTCGTAGATGGTCCAGCTACCGGCGCCTACTGCGGCCTGCCGGTCGTGCTGCGTCACTGCCGCGCTGCCATGCTGCGGCGCCACGATTTTCAGGTAGGCGCTTTCGCTCACGCGCGGCAGCGGCACCGCGCGCGTGACGCGATGACGGTTGGCTTCCAGCCGGGTCAGCACCACGTCGCCGGCGTGGCGCACATCGAGGCAGCCATCGAACGAGGTGTCGCCGTAGACGTCACATTCCAGCCCGCCGAACTGGCGCCACATCCACTCCCGCCATACCCCCACCCGTTCGCACGGGGCGAATTGCTCGGTGGACATCGTCTGGGGGCTGGACATGATGCTGGCTGAGGGTGGCTGCGGGGGAGTCCAGATTATAGGCAGGCGGGGGAAATCTCGCCCGGCGCGGGGATTGGGGGAATCCCTAGGCGGTTTGCGCGATCCGAACAGTGTCCTGTGCGCATCTGGCAAAGCGTTGTCTGGCGATTCTTTCTACGATTCGGCACAAGCGCATTTTCCATTCGCCCCACAATTTCAGGAGACCTCCCATGACCGATATCCAGATGCTGATTGGCGGCGCCGGCTGCGGCGCCAGCAACGGCGCCACGTTCGAGCGCCGCAATCCGCTGGACCAGAGCGTGGCAACGCGCGCGCCAGCCGCCACGGCCGCCGACGCCGTGGCGGCCGTCGATGCAGCGGCCAAGGCATTTCCGGCGTGGGCCGCAATGGGGCCTGGCGAGCGCCGCGGGCTGTTGCTGAAAGCGTCGGAAGCGCTCGAAGCCAAGGGCGCCGCCTTTGTCGCCGCGATGGCTACGGAAACGGGTGCCTCGGACATCTGGGCCGGATTCAACGTCCATCTGGCAGCGGGGATGCTGCGGGAGGCCGCCGCGCTGACCACGCAGATCCAGGGATCGATCATTCCGTCGGACGTGCCCGGCAATCTGGCCATGGCGATTCGCCAGCCAGCGGGCGTGGTGCTCGGTATCGCACCGTGGAACGCGCCGGTCATTCTCGGCGTGCGCGCCATCGCGACGCCGCTGGCCTGTGGCAACACAGTGGTGCTCAAGGGCTCGGAGCTGTGTCCGGCCACGCACGGCCTGATCATCGAGTCGCTGCAGGATGCCGGCCTGCCGCCGGGCGTGGTCAACTTCGTCACCAACGCGCCGGCGGATGCCGCAGCGGTGGTGGAGGCCATGGTCGCGCATCCGGCGCTGCGCCGCGTGAACTTCACCGGCTCCACGCAAGTGGGCAAGCTGATTGCTCAGACCTGCGCGAAATACCTGAAGCCGGTGGTGCTGGAGCTGGGCGGCAAGGCACCGATGCTGATCCTCGACGACGCCGACGTCGATGCCGCCGTGGCTGCTGCCGCATTCGGTGCTTTCGCCAACTCGGGGCAGATCTGCATGTCCACCGAGCGCCTCGTCATCGATGAGGCCGTGGCCGACGAATTCGTGGCCAAGCTGGCGGACAAGGCCCGGAGCCTGCCGCTGGGCGACCCGCGCCACGGCCCGGTGGTGCTGGGATCGGTCGTGGACATCAGCACGGTGCAGCGCTGCAACGCGTTGATCGACGATGCACTGGCCAAGGGCGCGACGCTCGTCTGCGGCGGCACGGCCGACAGCACGTTGATGCCCGCCACGCTGCTGGACCACGTCACCCCGGCAATGCGGATTTATCGCGAGGAGTCCTTCGCCCCGGTGAAGGCCATCGTGCGTGTGCGCGGTGTGGAGCAGGCGGTGGCCACGGCCAACGACAACGAATTCGGTCTGGCCTCGGCGGTGTTCGGCCGCGATATCGCGCGGGCCTGGCAGGTGGCTTCGCGCATCGAGGCAGGTATCACGCACATCAACGGGCCGACCGTGCACGATGAGGCGCAGATGCCGTTTGGTGGCGTGAAGGCGTCCGGCTATGGGCGCTTCGGTGGCCAGGCCGGGGTCGATGCCTTTACCGAACTGCGCTGGATCACGTTGCAGACGACGCCGCGCCACTATCCGTTCTGAGCACGCGTTCCCAGGCGATGCGAAAGTCCAAATACAACGGGGAGACGAACTTGAACACAGCTACGATCCCGGTCAAGCGCGACGTCGAACGCAAGATCAAACGCGCGCTGGACCCCAACGGCATCCTGGCGCCGGGCAAATCGGGCATCCGCATCTAAGCGGTTCCCTCAAGGTGCCGCTCGGGCGAAGGGGCGGCACCCATCCGGCGGCACTCATCCTGCGGACAAATGGCCGGCCAGGCAGCGAACAATACGCTGTCACCGGCCTGCACGCCGTTCATCTCTGCTTTAAACGTTTCTTAGCGCAACGCTGAGACGCAGATCGGTGCGTTGATATAGACGTCGCCGACGCGGCGTTCGCCGCGATCATTACGGGTCATGTAGCGGAACATCATGCTGACGCCAAGCTTGGTCAGGATTTCGACGTCGCGGTTCGCGCAGATGTTGCGCTGAAGAGGGGCCGCGAAGTTGACCTCGAAACTGGCCAGGTCAAGCATCGGCCCGCGGTAGTTGGTCAGCTCCAGCTGAAACAGCACGTGCTTGCCCGGAATCGATTGACAGCGCCGCAGGCGTGTCTCTCCATCGATCTCGATCGGCAGGGCGTCGTTGAGTTGGCGGCAGGCGCGTGCCAGCACGCTGTCCGGGCGGTTGGTATTGCGCAGCAGTTCGGGAACACCGGCGGCGCCGGTGTTCTGTCCTGTGGCTGCGCCCTTGAGCATTCTGGCCAGGGCGTCGGCTTCGTCTATCACCACGGGCGGGGCAGACGGAGCCGGCGTCGAGGCCGTCGCGGTCGGCCTGCCCGTCGCTGCCCGAGCGGACAGCGGCGGCAGGGCTGCGATCGCAACCAGGCTCAGCGAGGCAATTAACGGCTTGTATCGTATGGTCATGCAGGATAACGGTGCCGGGGACGGTTCCCGTGATCCGTCTCCCGCGATGCGTCTGACTGCGTGGTCGGCGCAGCATCTGAACCGACAGGCAAGCATTGTACCCTTCACCCCGGCGCACGTGAAAGCTGCGCCACCTTTGTTCCGCGCATTTGTTCCGCGCCAGCAGGCGGCTTGCGACAGATTTCCCACGGCGCGCGCGCCCTTGATGTGCGAGGTGCTACGCGCTTGCCGGCTGTGCAACAATTGCGCCTTGCATTTTCGGAACCCCCTCATGACGTCGACCACGAGCGCGCCTTCGTCCGCGCGTTTTCCGCTTTGGCTGTTGATTTGCGCGTCGCTGACAGCCATTGCGCCGTTGTCCATTGACATGTACCTGCCCAGCTTTCCAGCGCTGGCTGCCGATTTGCATACCGATATCGGACAGGTGCAACTGACGCTCGGGACGTTCCTGGTCGGGCTGGCTATCGGACAGGCTTTTTACGGACCGATCAGCGATCGCTTCGGTCGCAAGCCGCCGCTGTACGTCGGCCTCACGCTGTACGGGGCGGCAGCGGCCGGATGTGCCATGGCGTCGAGTGTCGATTCGCTGATGGCCTGGCGCTTTCTGCAGGCCCTTGGTGGCTGCACCGGGCTGGTCGTGTCGCGCGCCGTGATTCGTGACCGGCTTGAGGCGCATGAGTCCGCGCGGGCGTTCTCGTCGCTGATGCTCGTGATGGGCCTGGCGCCGATCCTCGCGCCGATGATCGGTGGCGCCGTGCTGGCGGCGTCCGGTTGGCGCGCGATCTTCTGGATTCATTGTGGCGCCGCGGTGCTGCTGCTGTGGTTTGTCCACACGCGCATGGAGGAGTCGCTCGACCCCCAGCGTCGCCGCACGCTGCATCCTGTTGTCGTATTGCGAGGTTACTGGGAACTGGTGCGCGACCGCGAGTTCCTTGGCTATTCGCTCGCGGCGGGCTGCGTGCAGGGCGGCATGTTCGCCTATATCGCGGGGTCGCCGTTTGTGCTGATCGAACTGCATGGCATCGATCCCTCCCACTACGGCTTTGTGTTTGGCGCCAACGCGTTCGGCCTGATCGGGATGTCACAGGTCAACGTCCGGCTGGTCCGTGCGCGGGCGCTTGACGACGTGCTGCGCGTGGCACTGTTCGCGCCTTGCCTGGCCGGCCTGACGCTGGCCGTGACGGCCTTGCTCGGCTGGGCGACGCTTCCGGTCCTGCTGGTCTGCTTCTTTGTCTTTCTGGCCGGGCTGGGTTGCATCTCGCCCAATGCCTCGGCCCTGGCGCTCTCTCATCAGGGGCAGCGTGCCGGTACGGCGTCGGCACTGATGGGCACGCTGCAATTCGGCTTCGGTACGCTCGCCGGCGCCGCAGTCAGTATCTGGCACGATGGCACCGCGCTGCCGCTGGCCGTGGTGATGGCGATTTGCGGCAGTGGCGCGGTGCTGCTGCGTCTTTACGGTAGGGCCGGTGCGCGCCAGCGTGCCTGATTTCGCGCCGAAGTTGCCTGGCTCGCTTCACGTCCCTTCAGGCCGCCTGATTCGCGGAGACGGCCGGGGTCACGGACACGGCCGGCGCGTTTTGCATCACCACAAGCTGGGCCGGCATCGGCGCGGCAAATCCGGCTTGGCCGAAGCTGTCGCGAATCGTACGGTTGGTATCGAAATAGACCTGCCAGTAGTTATCGTTGTGGCAGTAGGGGCGGACGGCCAGGACTGGTCCGACCAGCGTGAATTCCAGGATTTCGACGTCGACCGGCGGATCGGTCAGCACGTTCGGAATCGCGGCAATTTTCTCCTTGAGTAGTGCCATGGCCGCGGCCGCATCGGTCGTACCGGCCAGTTGCGCCTTCAATTCGACGCGCCGGAACGGGTTGACGGTGTAGTTCTGGATCGTATCGCTGAAGATCTTGTTGTTGCCGACAACGGTCATGACATTGTCTGGCGTGTCGAGTGCGGTGGCGAATAGGCCGATTTCGCGCACCGTGCCCGTGACGCCGCCAACGGTCACGAAATCCCCCACCTTGAACGGCCGCAATACCACCAGAAATGCCCCGGCCGCAAAGTTCGACATCAGCCCCGACCACGCCATGCCGATGGCGACGCCGGCCGCGGCAATCAGCGCCGCGAACGTGGTGGTCTGGATGCCGAAGTATCCAAGGATGCCGATCACCAGCACGACGTTCAGCGTGACGGTCACGATCGATCCGACATAGCGCAGCAGCGTGGGGTCCACCTTCTGCTTTGCCAGCGATCCCTGCACCATGCGCACCACGAAATGGATCAGCCAGCGCCCGACCACCCAGAATGCCAGGGCGGCCAGAATCTTGACGCCGAAGACGGTGGCATAGCCATAAATAACGTCGCGGATGCTTTGCAGCGAAGTGGTATCCATGGGGCGTGCTCCTGTTTCTAACGGGCAGATGAAGATCAGGGACAGCAAAATCGACGGCAAATCGATGGTGATCGGTGTCGATGGTGCCAGGACAGCAAGACACGCCTGTGTCGGCGTTTTAGGGAGGCAAGGGCATTATTGGGCGCCTCGCGGGGAAAGTTCAAGTCAAACTTTGTGAACACAAAGTAAAGCGGCCGGAACATCCCGGCCGCTTTCATTGCTTGTTGAACCCGCACGCTTTACCAGTTGGTTTCGCGCTCCGGCGTGGCCGAGATGCGATGCAGCGTCAGGTCGGCGCCGTTGTACTCTTCTTCCGCATCCAGACGGATACCGACGAGCTTTTTCAGCGTGCCATAGACGACGGTGCCGCCGACCAGCGCGATCACGATGCCCATTGCCGTGCCGATAAGCTGGGCCACGATCGACACACCGCCGATGCCGCCCAAGGCGTGCGAGCCGAAGATGCCGGCCGCGATGCCGCCCCAGGCGCCGCACAGGCCATGCAGCGGCCAGACGCCGAGTACGTCGTCGATGTGCCATTTGTTCTGCGCCAGCGTAAACAGGTGAACGAACAGCACGCCTGCCACGGCACCGGTCACCAGCGCACCGAGCGGATGCATCAGGTCGGAACCGGCGCAGACCGCGACCAGGCCGGCCAGCGGGCCGTTGTAGGCAAAGCCGGGGTCGTTGCGGCCCGCCCACCAGGCGGCCAGCGTGCCGCCGGCCATCGCCATCAGGGAATTGATCGCCACCAGGCCGCTGATCTTGTCGACCGTCTGTGCACTCATGACATTGAATCCGAACCAGCCCACGGCCAGCACCCAGGCGCCCAGCGCCAGGAACGGAATATTCGAGGGCGGGTGGGCGCTGATGCGGCCGTCCTTCTGATACCGGCCCCGGCGCGCGCCGAGCAGCAGCACGGCGGGCAGGGCAATCCAGCCGCCCACCGCGTGCACCACGACCGAGCCCGCGAAATCATGAAATGGCGCGCCGGCGACGGAGGCAATCCAGTCCTGGATGCCGAAGCGGTTGTTCCAGGCGATACCTTCGAAAAACGGGTAGACGAAGCCGACCAGCACGAACGTGGCCCCGAGTTGCGGATTGAAGCGCGAGCGCTCGGCAATTCCGCCCGAGATAATCGCCGGAATGGCTGCGGCAAACGTGGCGAGGAAGAAGAATTTCACCAGTTCGTAGCCGCTCTTTTGGGCCAGCACATCGGCGCCGGACATGAATTGCACGCCGTACGCGATCGTATAGCCGACAAAAAAGTAGGCAATGGTCGAGATTGCGAAATCGACCAGGATCTTGACCAGTGCATTGACCTGATTCTTTTTGCGCACGGTGCCGAGTTCCAGGAACGCGAATCCTGCGTGCATGGCTAGCACCATGATTGCGCCAAGCAGGATGAACATCGCATCCGTGCCGGTTTTCCACTTGTCCATTGTTACCCCATGCTCAAAATGGGAGCATGGGTAAGCAAGACTTGTTCCAGAAGCGGGCGCAAATCTGGAAATTCGCGCCATCTCAGGGCGCGTCGCACTTCGATGGCGTTTCCGTCAGGTCGGCCCTGAAAACGGCATGCCTCGAAATGGGGCGCTATTTCGCCATGACGAGGCATGCTGGGCGGCTGCCAATGTTCCAAGTCGGTGCGTTGCACCGTGATCGGGCATTCAGGGAGCATGCCCCCGGCAGCCGGGTGCGTCGAATAATTGACTGTTTTGTGACGGATACGGCAATTGGTGCTCTGTCAGCCAGTGTGCGTCGCCCGATACGTAAAGTTGCCGTAAAAGTGATCTGCCGATTCACGAAAAAGAGGGGGAAAACACCCGCTAAGTCTTGCCACAGAACGATTTCCGGGTATTTTCGTTGCTTCGGTGCCACGAGGGATTGCCCAACGCGTAAAGGGCAGATTAGACTGCGCCGATCGGACATTCTGCCAAATGGAAAAAGTCTGATGACGACGACCAACAAGGGAAATCAACCATGAATAAAGGTGAACTGGTATCGGCCATCGCCGCGGAAGCAGAACTCAGCAATGCCGCCGCCGAGCGTGCGCTGAACGCTGCGCTGGACAGTATCAAGAAGGCAGTGGCCAAGGGCGACTCGGTCACCCTGGTGGGTTTTGGGAGCTTCAGCTCGGGCAAGCGTGCAGCACGCACCGGTCGCAACCCGCGCACCGGTGAAACGATCAAGATCCCGGCCGCCAAGACGGTGAAGTTCTCCGCCGGCCAGGGTTTCAAGGATGCCGTGAACAAGAAGAAGTAAGCACATCGCGTCTGCTAAGCAAAAGGGGCGGCCTGCAGGGCCGCTTTTCTTTTGCCGGGACGGACAATTCACGCGGCTGGATCGGAACGGGCTCCCATTGCCTCGCGCGGCGAGTTACACTGCCCGCGCCTGATGCCCCCAATCTGGATTTTCTGCGATGAATGATCTGTCCCACCAGCTTTCCATGACCGTGCTGATGACGCCTGACATGGCCAATTTCTCCGGCAATGTTCACGGCGGCACGATCCTCAAGTATCTCGACATGGTGGCCTACGCCTGCGCCAGCCGCTACGCCGGGCGCTATGTGGTCACGCTGTCGGTGGATCAGGTGATGTTCCGTCAGCCGATCCACGTGGGCGAGCTCGTGACGTTCCTGGCCGCGGTCAACTTCACGGGTCGCAGCTCGATGGAAATCGGCATCAAGGTGGTGACCGAGAACATTCGCAGCAAGGTCGTGCGCCATACCAACAGCTGCTATTTCACGATGGTGGCCGTCGACGACAACGGCCAGCCGGCCGAGGTGCCGCCTCTGCAGCCGCGCGATGAAGTGGAGCGCCAGCGTTTCGAGGCCGCCAAGCAGCGCCGGGCGCTGCGCCAGGAAATGGAACGCCGCCACGATGAAATCAAGGGCACCACGCCCTGACCCACATATGAGACGACTTTGTATTGGTTTGACCGCGGGCCTGGTCGCCAGCTTGCTGGCGGGCGTGGCAGTCGCGGAAGAGATCGGTAGCGTTTCCACCAATTTCCGCATGACCGGGTCGGACAAGGTCGTGATCGAGGCCTACGACGACCCGCAGGTGGATGGCGTCACCTGCTACGTCTCGCGGGCGCGGACGGGCGGCATCAAGGGCACGCTTGGCATGGCCGAAGACCCGCCCGAGGCGTCGATCGCCTGCCGTCAGGTGGGCACGATTGCGTTCAAGGGGCCGGTCAAGGCGCAGGAGGACGTGTTTTCGGAACGCATGTCGATGCTGTTCAAGACGCTGCACGTGGTGCGTGCGGTGGACCGCAAGCGTAATACGCTGGTCTATCTGACTTACTCGGATCGCATTGTCAGCGGCAGCCCGCAGAACGCGGTGACGGCGGTGCCAGTTCCGGCTGGGACGCCGATTCCGGTCAAGTGAGCCTGATTTGCTGACGGTTTTCTCCCCTCTCCCATTTATGGGAGAGGGGCCGGGGGAGAGGGCATTGAGGTTCAAATTGCGACCTGTCTCATAACGAGCCGCTGGCCGTCTCCCCCAACCCCTCTCCCGCTGGGCGGGAGAGGGGAGCACACCCCCAGCCGTTCAGGCCCCGAACAATTTCCTCAGGTTCGATTTCAAAATCTTCCCGTTCGGATTTCTCGGCAGCATCTCGTCCCGGACGATAACGCGCACGGGCACCTTGAACGCCGCCAGCCGCTCGCGTACAAACGCTTGCAGCTCGGCTTCCGTGGCCTGCATACCGGGCTTCAGGCTTACGATGGCGCCGGGTTCCTCGCCCAGCGTGCGGTGCGGAATGCCGACCACCGCCGCATCCATGATCGCCGGGTGATCGTAGAGCGCGCTTTCCACCTCGATGCAGTAGATGTTCTCGCCGCCGCGGATCAGCATGTCCTTCATGCGGTCGACGATATAGACGAAGCCTTCTTCGTCCAGCCGCGCCACGTCGCCGGTATGGAGCCAGCCGTCGACGAAGGTCTTCGCGGTGGCCTCGGGCTTGTTCCAGTAGCTGTGGACCACGTTGGCGCCGCGCACCATCAGTTCGCCGATTTCTCCAGGAGGCAGCGCCCGGCCGAAGCCGTCGTCGATCTTCATTTCGCCGATCGGCAGGGTGGGGCCGCTGCTGTCGGGCCGGTGGATGTATTCCTCCGCGCTGTGGCTCGTGAAGGTCGCCGAGGTTTCCGTCATGCCCCAGCCGATACCGGGCGCGGCATGCGGGAATACTTCCTTGATCCGCCGTACCAGTTCGGGGGAGGCCGGCGCGCCACCGTAGTTCACGTTTTCGAGCGATGACAGATCGAATTCCCCGCGCTGCGGGTGCTCGATGATCTGCCACGCGATGGTTGGCACGCCGCCGGCGGCAGTACAGCGCTCGCGCTGGATCAGCTCCATTGCGCGCAAGGTATCCCAGCGGTGCATCAGGACGATCTTGCTGCCGGAGGCCAGCGCGCCGTTCAGCACCGACATGCAGCCCGTGACATGGAAAAACGGTATGGCCAGCAAGCCGCCTTTCTGTGGCGCGTTGGGATCAGGCTCGGGAATTGGCTCGCCACGGCGCAGCAGGTTGCGCATCGGGCTGAACGGCGCGCAGACGGCCACCGAACAGGCATTGCGATGCGTGCCGACGGCGCCCTTTGGGCGGCCAGTGGTGCCCGAGGTATAGAAGATCGTCGCGTCGTCTTCGGGGTCCATCGGGACGGCGGGCAGCGACTGCGAGGGCAGCGCCGGCCACGCGTCCGATTCGCCGATGACCGACGCCAGCGGCACGATGCGCGGGTCGTCGAACCTGGCATCCGCGGGCGCACGCGAGACGTAGATGCGTTCAAGCGCCGGGCAGGCGGGCAGGTGTTCGAGGATGCGGTCGAGTCGCTCGTGATCGACGATCGCGATGCGGCTGCCCGAATCGGCCAGGCCGTATTCGAGTTCCGGCCCGGTCCACCAGGCATTGAGCGGGGTAACGATGGCGCCCGCGAGGATGGCCGCGTAGAACGCCACCGGCCACTCGGGCAGGTTGCGCATGGCCACCGCCACGCGATCGCCCTTGCGTACACCGTCGCGCACAAGCTGCTGGGCCAGCGCAGTGGCGGCCAGCGAGAAGGCGCGATAGCTGACCCGTTCATCCTCGTAGACCACGAAGGTCTTGTCCCCCCAAGCCGCCGCGATCAGAAACAGATCGCGCAGCGTTGGCGGCGCGTTCTTCCAGACCGTGGTGGGGATGCCCCGGATCACGCGCGTTTCGGTTTCAAACGGTGCGCCCGGTGCGGTCAGCCGCGCGTGCGCTTCGGCCAGGGACATGACCGGCCATTGCCCGGCGCCGGTCTGCGGTTGTTGCTGCGATGGCTGCTGTGGTTGCTGCTGGTTTTGCTGCGGTTGCTGCGACATGTGTGGCCTCCCGCAAGACAATGGACAACGGTCAGATGGTGACGCCCCCGTCGACGACCAGCGCCTGGCCAGTCATGAACGTGCTGGCCGCCGAGGCAAGGTAGCACGCCGCGCCGGCGATCTCGACCGGCTCGCCGATGCGGCGCAGCGGCGCATTCTCGGTGGATTGCTTGTAGCGCACCGGATCTTCCCAGAGCGCGCGTGCGAAATCGGTCCTGATCAGGCCCGGGGCGATGCAGTTGACGCGCACGTTGTGCGGCCCGAACTCCACGGCCAGGTTGCGGGCCAGCTGGAAGTCGGCGGCCTTCGAGACGTTGTAGACGCCAATCGTGGGCGAGCCGCGCAGGCCGCCGATCGACGAGACGATGATGATCGAGCCGTCGCGGCGCTCGATCATCTGCGGCGCCACCATCTGGATCAGCCAGTGGTTCGAGATCACGTTATTGTCGAGTACCTTGCGGAACTGCTCGTCCGTCACGCCGCTCATCGGGCCGTAGTACGGGTTCGAGGCGGCGTTGCAGACCAGCACATCGACCTTGCCGAAGACGCGGTTGGTTTCGTCGACCAGGTGTTGCAGGGCTTCCTTCGACGAGATATTGGCGGCGACGGCCAGCGCCGTGCCGGCGCCGTGCTTTGCGTTGATGGCGTTTGCCACTTCCTGGCACGCTTCGATCTTGCGCGACGAAATGACGACCTTGGCGCCCTGTACCGCCAGTTGCTCGGCGATGGCCTGGCCAATGCCGCGTGATGATCCGGTGATGATGGCTACCTTGCCCGAAAGGTCGAACAATGACATGGCGTCTCCTGTTGGTTGACAACGGTCATGGCCGTCGCCTGAATGGGTGATTGGCCGGGACATTATGGGGAGGCCCCCGGCCTCAGTCCACAGCGAAAGCAGGGCGGCGGAGCCTGTATCAGCAAACTTTCTGCGGGCAATTCACGCGATGCATGGCGCGTGCCGCAGCGCGGAATTGGCGCCGGGGTGCCGCCGGGGTGCTTTATCCGATCACTATGGGTAGCCGTTTGGCCAGTGCGGCGCGCAGGTCGGCATCGAGCCGGATGCGGATTCGCGTGGAAAGCGCATCGATCACGGCTTCGGCGGATGCCAGTTCGGTCTTGCGCACGCTGCCGTCCGGCGCGCGTTCGGTCAGGCTGGCGTTGCCAAGCGACAGCCGCGTATCGCCATCGGTACGTGCG
>JAFAJB010000083.1 GCA_019236395.1 Cupriavidus sp. | reverse complement strand
AGCCCGATGAAGATGAGCGCCACGCCGCCCGAGGCCCTGCGCCATCCGCCGTTGCTTGGGGAGCACACGGATGTGGTGCTTGGCGAGACACTCGGCTACAGTGCCGAACACATCGCCGACCTGCGCGCCAAGGGCGTGGTCTGACCTGCCGCGACCCACGCTTTTCCGATCTTGCTTGACCGCACCCGCCCCGGCGGGTGCACGCAGCCGGTGATCATGACGTTTCCCCCAACCCTGAGGAGAATGCATGCTGACCGACGCCTTGCTAGCGTTCCTGCACTTCACGGCGATCTTCGTCCTTGTCACGCTGATGGCCGCCGAGGCCGTGGTTCTGCGCCCGGACATGACACCGGCCGCAGTGCGCCGCCTGTCCCAGTACGATTTTTTCTATTTCCTGTCGGCGATGCTGGTGCTGGCCACCGGCCTGATGCGCCTGTTCTATGGCGCAAAGGGCGTGGACTTTTATATCCACAACCCGTGGTTCCACGCCAAGATCACCGTGTTCGTGCTGATCGCACTGGCCACGCTGCCGCCGACCTTCGCGTTCTCGCGCTGGCGCAAGCAGTCCCAGAAGCTGCCCGATTTCGTGCCGACGCCGGCGGAGATCAAGAGGGTCCGCCGCTGGGTCATGATCGAAGCCCACGCATTCATCCTGCTGCCGCTGTGCGCCGTGATGATGGCGCGCGGCATCGGCATTCACTGAACAACACGTAAAACAAGCCATAAGCCCGGGGCGCGACGTACGCCCCGGGGCCTGCCGATTTCCCGATCGTTCCACTGACTTATGTTGAAGACCCTGCTCTCCGCCGCCATGGCCGCCACGCTGGCTTTTGCGGCGCCGGCCCATGCCGCTGCCGGCAACTGGCCCACCAAACCGATCCGCTTTGTCGTGCCCTACCCCGCCGGCGGCCCGCTGGACACCGTGGCGCGCGCCATCGGCGAGAAGCTGCGCGATAGCCTCGGCCAGCCCGTGGTGGTGGAGAACCGGCCCGGTGCGGGCGGCAACCTTGGCGCCGACTTCGTGGCCAAGCAGCCTGCCGACGGCTACACGATCGTGATGGGGGCCGTGGCCACGCATGCGATCAATCCGACGCTGTTCGCCAAGATGCCCTATGACCCGGTCAAGGACTTCGCGCCGATCACGCTGGTGGCGGATGTGCCTAATGTGCTCGTGATGCACCCCGGCAAGGCCGCCGAGCTGCATATCAACAATGTGCGCGACCTGGTCGAGTACGCGCGCAAGCACCCCGGCAAGCTCGACTACGCTTCGGGCGGCAACGGCAGCGCCGGGCACCTGTCCGGCGAACTGTTCAAGAGCATGGCGCATGTGAGCATGGTCCATATCCCGTACAACGGGGCGGCGCCCGCGCAGCTTTCCGTGCTGTCGGGCCAGACCGACCTGATCTTCGACAACCTCGCCTCGGCATCGGCCAACATCAAGGCCGGCAAGCTCAAGGCCTTCGCGGTGACCACCGCCAGCCGCGCCGCGGCGTTCCCGGACCTGCCGACGATTGCGGAAGCGGGCAAGGGCCTGGGCCTTGAAAACTTCGATATCTCGACGTGGTTCGGCGTGCTCGCCCCGGCCGGCACGCCGCGCGACATCGTCGATCGGCTCAATCGCGATATCGTGGCGATCCTCAAGACCGATGACATGAAGGCGCGACTGGCGCGTATCGGCGCGCAGCCGGCGCCGACCACGCCGGACCAGTTCGCGGCACTGATCCAGCGCGAACTGAAGAAGTACGGGCAGGTCGTCAAGGTCTCCGGCGCGAAGGTCGACTAGCCCGATCCAGCCCCGGCCGCGCCCGGTTGCGCCGGCGCCAGCCATGGCGATTGCCATCGTCGGCGTCGGCCGTAACGGAACGCGGCAGCAATAGCCCCACCTGCATGATGCGCTGGCCGTCCATGCGGGTCACCGTCAGACGCAGGCCCGCAATCTCCACGGCATCCCCCTCCACTGGCGGCGACTCGAATGCGGCCAGCATCGCCTGCTCGAGCGTGCGCAGCCGTTCTTCGGGGCCAAGCGCCCGCGTGCCATATAGCGCCACCACTTCCAGCAATCTCGCCTGCCCGTTCAGCAGGAAATCGTACGTGACCTGATCCCACGCGGGCGGCGGCCCCGGCGTCAGGAACAGCCGCGACAGCAATGGCACCAGGCCGCCGGGCGCGAGCACCGACACGGTATCGCCGGCAAGCAGGATGGCGCGCTCCAGCGGCACCAGTGAACCATCGCGCGCCACGGCTATCAGGCGACTGCGCAGCGGCAATTCGAGCCGGTCCGCACGCAGGTTCTCCACCGGCGCGTTGGTCGCCACCTCGAACTGCATCAGCTCCATCGCTGGTGCCCGCGTGCCGCGCAGCCGCTCGCGCGACAGCGGCTCGTCGTAGAGCGGGCGGGACACACGCGCGATCCGGGCTGCCAGGGCCACGGTGGTGCCCTGACACAACAGGCTGGCCAGCACCACGGCGAATGCCACGCGAAACAGCAGCCCCGAATCCTCCATGCCGCGCAGTAGCGGGAACAATGACAGCACGATCGGCACCGCGCCGCGCAAACCCATCCACGCCAGGAAACCCTTCTCGCGCGCATTGAAGCGGAACGGCACCAGTGAAATCCAGACCGCCACGGGGCGTGCCACGCACATCAGGAACAACGCCACGGCCGCTGCCGGCAGCGCGATCTCCCAGATACGGTGCGGCGCAACCAGCAGGCCGAGCAGCAGGAACATGGCCGATTGCGCCAGCCAGGCCATGCCGTCCATCGCGCGCATCGTGTCCTCGCTGACCGCGCGCTCGCGGTTGCCCACGATCACCCCGGTCAGGTACACGGCCAGGAAGCCGCTGCCGCCGACCGTCTGAACAATCGCCCAGACCATGCAGCCGCCCGCGCAGACCAGGATGGCCTGAAGGCCCTCGGCCACGTTGACGCGCTCCATCACGTTGGCGAGGCAGTATCCAAGGCCCGCGCCGAGCAGCCCGCCCACGCCGAACTGCACCACCAGCCGCAGGATCAGCGCGCCGGGCGCCAGCCCCTGCGGCGACGTGATCCATTCGATCAGCGTCAGCGTCAGGAAGATCGCCATCGGATCGTTGATGCCCGATTCGATCTCCAGCACGCTGGCCACGCGCTCCTTGAGCCGGACGCCACTGCTGTTGAGCAGCGAGAAGACCGCCGCGGCATCGGTGGAGCCGACGATGGCGCCAAGCAGCACGCCGAGCTTCCAGTCGATCCCGAGCAGCCACGCGGCAAACAGGCCAACCAGCCCCGCTGTGATCGCCACGCCCACCGTGGCCAGCGACAGCGACGGCCGCAGCGCCACGCGGAATGTGGCCAGGCGCGTACGCAACCCGCCATCGAGCAGGATCACGGCCAGCGCGATATTGCCGACCAGGAAGCTGAGCCAGGTATTGGAAAAGCGGATGCCGCCGGGGCCGTCGACGCCCGCTGCCATGCCGACGCCGAGGAAGACCAGCAGGAACGGGACGCCAAATCGTGACGAAAACACCCCAAGCAGGATGCCCGCCGTCATCACAACGGCGCCGAGCAGAATGGCATGGTCGATACTTTCCACCCCGTTGCTCCCCCGTAGAGTCGCACCGATGTGACCACCGGTGCTGTCGATGATAGTGCACGCGCGGACCTGCAAGGCCCCCGATTCCGCCCCCCGCTCGCCCCCGCTCGCCCCACCCGCCGACACCTGCCGATCCCGCATTTCTCTTGCATCGTCAACGACTTATAGACACGACTTGCAAACGCGTTTCGGACGTATGCCTAGGGACATACCCTGAGGATGACCCTATTTGCAGACATATGAAAGGTAGCTGAAAGGATGCACTTTTACCTTCCACCCTGCCCGCGACGGGGAGTGTCGCGGGGCCGGGGGTGCTGTGCGTCCTCGACCCAGTTGACAGGCCGGTTTCCGGCACGTCGCGTGTGAGTTCAAGAAAGTCAATCGAGGAGAATAATTTTGCGCATACGCAGCCAAAAGGACTTTGCCTCCGGCCTGATGTTCATTCTGGTCGGTCTGAGCTTTTCCTTCGTCGCCCGTGGCTATTCCATGGGAACAGCCGCCAAGATGGGACCGGGATATTTCCCGTTCTGGCTCGGCATCGTGCTCGCCCTGCTGGGCGCGCTGGTACTGTGGGGTTCGCTGTCGTCCAAGATGGCGAAAGACCAACTGGAGCGCTGGGACGTCAAGATCCTGCTCTGGATCCTGGGTGCGGTCGTTCTGTTCGGCCTGCTGCTCAAGCCGCTCGGCATGGTGCTGTCGGTCGTGGTACTGGTGCTGGTCTCCTCGATGGCCAGTCATGAATTCAGCTGGAAGGGCGCCATCCTGAACGCGGTCATCCTCGTGCTGATCAGCATGGGTGCCTTCGTGTACGGCATCAACCTGCAGATGCCGGTGTGGCCGGCTTTCCTGGCAAGCTAAGGAGACGGGCCTCATGGAACTGTTAGACAACCTCGGACTGGGCTTTGCTACCGCCCTGTCGCTGCAAAACCTCGCGTACGCGTTCCTGGGCTGCGTGCTCGGGACGCTGATCGGCGTGCTGCCGGGCCTCGGGCCTCTGGCGACCATCGCCATGCTGCTGCCAGTGACGTACACGCTGCCGCCGGTGGCCGCGCTGATCATGCTGGCCGGTATTTATTACGGCGCGCAGTACGGCGGTTCGACCACCGCGATTCTGGTGAACCTGCCTGGCGAATCATCGTCGGTGGTGACCACGATCGACGGCTACCAGATGGCGCGTCGTGGCCGTGCCGGCGTGGCGCTGGCCACCGCTGGCCTGGGCTCGTTCTTCGCCGGCTGCGTGGCCACGCTGATCCTGGCTGCGTTCGCCGCTCCGCTGTCGGAACTGGCGTTCAAGTTCGGCCCCGCCGAGTACTTCTCACTGATGGTGCTGGGCCTGATCGGCGCCGTGGTGCTGGCTTCGGGTTCGCTTCTGAAGGCCATCGCGATGATCGTGCTGGGCCTGCTGCTGGGTCTGGTCGGTACTGACGTGAACTCGGGCGCCGCGCGCTTCTCGTTCGACGTGCCCGAACTGACCGACGGCCTGAACTTCGTGTCGGTGGCGATGGGTGTGTTCGGCTTCGCGGAAATCATCGCGAACCTCGAACAGAAGGAAGCCCGCGAGACCTTCACGGACAGCGTGACCAACCTGTTCCCGACCAAGGAAGACTTCAAGCGCATGATCCCGGCCGTGCTGCGCGGCACCGCACTGGGTTCGGCACTGGGTATCCTGCCGGGCGGCGGCGCGGCGCTGGCATCGTTCGCTGCGTACTCGCTGGAGAAGAAGACGTCGAAGTACGCGCATGAGTTCGGCAAGGGCGCGATCGAAGGCGTGGCTGGTCCGGAATCGGCCAACAACGCCGCGGCGCAGACCTCGTTCATCCCGCTGCTGACGCTCGGTATTCCGCCCAACGCCGTGATGGCGCTGATGGTGGGCGCAATGACGATCCACAACATCCAGCCCGGCCCGCAGGTGATGACCAGCAACCCGGCGCTGTTCTGGGGCCTGATCGCCTCGATGTGGATCGGTAACCTGATGCTGATCATCCTGAACCTGCCGATGATCGGCGTGTGGGTGAAGCTGCTCAAGGTGCCGTACCGCTACCTGTTCCCGGCGATTCTGGTGTTCTGCTGCATCGGCGTGTACTCGGTCCAGAACACCACGTTCGACGTGTTCCAGACCGCTGCCTTCGGCGTGATCGGATACCTGTTCATCAAGCTGCGTTGCGAACCGGCGCCGCTGCTGCTGGGCTTCGTGCTCGGGCCGATGATGGAAGAGAACTTCCGCCGCTCGCTGCTGCTGTCGCGTGGTGACTTCAGCGTGTTCGTGACGCGTCCGCTGTCGCTGGGCCTGCTGATCGGCGCGGCCGTGCTGGTTGCGATCGTGGCGATGCCTTCGATCAAGGCCAAGCGCGAAGAAGCGTTCCAGGAGGAATAAAGCCTCGGGCTTTGACTCCGCTGTTCCCGAAGGGCGCCCGTTGTGGCGCCCTTTTTCATTCCCGCGCCGCCGAAATCAGGCGCCAAATGATGCGGCGCATGCGGCGCGGATCGCCTCGGTCACATGCGCGCGGGCATGGTCGCGCCGCTCGAGCATGCCGATGGTGCGCACGGTCGGCTCCCCGTCCACCTGCAGCGGCAGGATGCGCAGCGCTTCGTCCTCATGCCAGCGGGCACGCTTGAGCAGCGGCACCACGGTCACGCCAACCTCCTGGCGCACCAGTTCCACCAGGGCCTCGATCGAGTTCAGTTCCAGGAACTCATTGGTGCGCAGATGCGCGCGGCGCAGCGCGCGCTCCACCAGCGCGCCGGTGCGCTGGCTGCGGTCGAAGCGCAGGAACGGATTGGCGGCCAGCGCCTCCTGCGCGGTGCCGCCGTTGCTGCCGCGCGCCGCAATGGCCACCAGCGGTTCGTCGTAGAGCGGCGTCCAGCGCAGCACGCCTGACGGGCGCGCCATGCCTTCCACCAGGAACGCCGCATCGAGCTCCCCGCCTTCCACCATCGCCGCCAGTTCGATCGACTTGGCGCCGACCAGCCGCACGTCGAGCGCCGGATAGGTGCGCTTGAGCCGCGCAACGACGTGCGACAACCCACCCATCACGGAAACCACCGCCCCCACCGCCACGGCGCCGCCCATGACCTCGGACCCTGCCAGCGGCAACCGCATCTCCTCATAAAGCGCCAGCAGCCGGCGCGCCTGCGGCAGCAGTTCCCGGCCATCGGCATTGAGCACCGCCACCCGGCCGCTGCGATCGAACAGCTCGCGTCGCAATTCTTCCTCCAGCGATCGCATCTGCAGGCTCACCGCAGCCTGGGTCAGCGCCACCTGCCCGGCGGCGGCGGCAAACGAGCCGTGCTCGGCCACGGCTACGAAGGTTCTAAGAAAGCGGATTGTGCTCATTGCGTCTTGTATGCCTCAGGCCAGCGATTCACAAGTTTTTCTTGTGGATCAAGCAAGGAATATTAACTTTCATTATGTCCACCGGCGCGGAATAATTTTGGGTTCCTGCCCAAGAAAAAAACGTTGCACCCATCTGCACCGGAGAAGAGACATGAACAGCTGGCTTCGCCTGATCGGCATTGGCCTCGCCACGAGCCTGACGCTGGCCGCCGCCCCGACGCGTGCCGACACCTACCCCAACAAGCCGATTCGCCTGGTCGTGCCATTCCCGGCCAGTGGCGCTACCGACCTCCTTGCACGTGCCATCGCCCAGAAGGTGGGCACGAGCATCGGCCAGCAGATCGTGGTGGACAACCGCCCCGGCGCCGGCGGCGCAATCGGCTCGGACATGGTCGCCAAGGCGCCCGCTGACGGCTACACGCTGCTGATCGCAACCACCAGCACGCATTCGATCGGCCCGTACATCAACACGCATCTGCCCTACAACACCGAGACGGACTTCACGCCGATCGGCCAGGTGGCCACGGCCACCAACGTGCTGGTGGTGCCGAACTCGCTGCCTGTGAAGAACGTCAAGGAGCTGATCGACTATGCGAAGAAGCATCCCGGCGAGCTGAACTATGCGTCGAGCGGCAACGGCACCGTGGTGCACCTGACCGCCGAGGCGTTCAAGGCGCAGGCCGGCGTGTTCATCACGCATATCCCGTATCGCGGGACCGCGCTTGCCGTGCCTGATCTGATCTCCAACAAGGTGCAGGTCCTGTTCGACAGCATCGTGTCCGGCATGCCGCACGTGAAGGATGGCAAGCTCAAGGGGCTGGCGGTGACCAGCCTGAAGCGTTCGCCGCTGGCGCCGGACCTGCCGACCGTAAGCGAATCGGGCCTGCCCGGATTCGAATCGGATACGTGGTTCGGCATCTACGGCCCCAAGGCCCTGCCGGCCGATATCGTCAATCGCCTGAATGCCGAGTTCAACAAGGCCATCCAGTCGCAGGACGTCAAGGATCGCCTGGCCAAGCTTGGCGCGGAGCCGGTTGGCGGCACGCCGGCGCAGTTTGCCGCGATGGTGAAGAAGGACAGCGCCCGCTGGGGCAAGCTGATCAAGGATCGGAAGATCCAGGTGGATTGATTTCCTCCTCCGCATTTTTTGCTCCCCTCTCCCGCAATGCGGGAGAGGGGTTCGGGGAGAGGGTGTTGCGGCTCAGATCGCGACTTGTCGCATTTTGATCCCCTGGCCCTCTCCCCGCCCCTCTCCCATAAATGGGAGAGGGAGAAAACACTGGGCATAACGAGAGATACCATGCAGAACTTCAACTGGACCAACCCCTACCCCACCGTACGCATTCCGCTGTTTGCCCGCAACGTTGTGTCGACATCGCACCCGCTGGCCGCGCAAGCCGGCCTGCGCATGTTGCTGAAGGGCGGCAACGCCATCGATGCCGCAATTGCCGCCGCCGCGACGATCACACTGGTCGAACCGGTATCGTGCGGCCTGGGCAGCGACGCGTTCGCGATTCTCTGGGATGGCAAGCAACTGCACGGCCTGAACTCGTCGGGCGTGGCACCGGCCGCGTGGAACCCCGAGTACTTCAAGAACAAGTACGGCGTGGATGGCAACGGCCTGGCCAATCGGCCGATCCGTGGCTGGGACGCGGTCACGGTACCCGGCGTGGTCGCTGGCTGGGCCGCGCTGCATGAGCGCTTCGGCAAGCTGCCGTTTGAAGACCTGATGGAGCCCGCGATCGAGATCGCCGAGCGCGGCTATGCGGTGCCGCCGGTGGTGGCGCACAAATGGGCCGCGGCAGTGCCGGACCTCAAGAACCAGCCAGGCTTTGCGGACACCTTCATGCCGAACGGCCGCGCGCCGCACGTCGGCGAGAAGTTCGTGTTCAAGGACGCCGCCGACACTCTGCGCAAGATCGGGGCAACCCGTGGCCGCGCCTTCTATGAAGGCGAGATCGCGGAGAAGATCGCCGCATTCAGCAAGGCCTGCGGCGCCGCGATGACGCTCGATGACCTGCGCAATTACCGCCCGGAGTGGGTCACGCCGATCAGCAAGTCCTACCGTGGCTACGAAGTGCACGAGATCCCGCCGAATGGCCAGGGCATCGCGGCGCTGATGGCGCTGGGCATCCTGAACCAGTTCGATGTCGGTTCGCTGCCGGTGGACTCGGTCGACTCTCAGCACCTGCAGATCGAGGCGATGAAGCTCGCGTTTGCCGATCTGTATCGCTACGTGGCCGATCCGCGCAGCATGGAAGTCACGCCCGAGCAGATGCTCGATGACGCTTACCTGAAGTCTCGCGCGAAGCTGATCGACATGCAGCGCGCCACGCACTTCAACTTCGGCATGCCGCGCACGGGCGGCACGATCTACCTGACCGCGGCGGACGAGAACGGCATGATGATCTCGTTCATCCAGTCGAACTACATGGGATTCGGCTCCGGCGTGGTGGTGCCGGGTACCGGCATCAGCCTGCAGAACCGTGGCGTGGGGTTCTCGATGGATCCGAAGTCGGCCAACGTGGTGGAAGGTGGCAAGCGCCCGTTCCACACGATCATCCCCGCCTTCCTCACGAAGCAGGGGCAGCCCGTCATGAGCTTCGGCGTGATGGGCGGCGACATGCAGCCGCAAGGCCATCTGCAGACCGTGGTGCGCATGCTCGACTACAACCAGCAGCCGCAGGCGGCATGCTGCGCGCCGCGATGGAAGGTCAACCGCGACTTCACGCTGGACGTTGAAGGAACCATGGACCCGAACACCGTGGCCGGGCTCAAGGAGCGCGGCCACAAGCTCAAGTCGGTGGATGACCCATATATGGACTTCGGCTCCGGCCAGTTCATCTGGCGCCTGTCGGATGACGCCGAGCAAGGTTACGTGGCCGCCAGCGACAGCCGTCGCGACGGCCAGGCCGTGGGCTTCTGATGAAGGTTTTGCAGTACCGCAGTAGGTAGTACGTAGTAAGTAGTCCTGCGAGGCGCCCTGGGGCAACCCACGGCGCCTTTTTTCCGTCAACGCTCAATACACGGGCAGGCTCAGGAACAGCTTGATCACCACCGCGTTGACGATATCGATAAAGAACGCACCGACCATCGGCACGATCAGGAACGCCAGGTGCGACGGGCCGAAACGGTCCGTGATGGCCTGCATGTTCGCGATGGCCGTGGGTGTGGCACCGAGGCCGAAACCGCAATGGCCCGCCGCCAGCACCGCCGCGTCGTAGTTGCGCCCCATCACGCGGAAGGTCACGAACACCGCGTACGCGGCCATTGCCGCCGTCTGCGCGCCCAGGATCACCAGCATCGGCAGGGCCAGCGCGGCAAGCTCCCACAGACGCAGGCTCATCAGGGCCATCGCCAGGAACATCGACAGGCTGACGTTGCCGAGCACGGACAGCGCGCGGTCGAACACCTTGTACCAGCCGAGCAAGGCCAGCCCGTTGCGCAGTACGACCCCGACGAACAGCACCCAGACAAAGGTCGGCAACTCCAGCCAGCTACCCTTGAACACACCAGCCAGCGCATAGCCAGCAGTCAGACACACGAGGATCAGCGCAAGCGTTTCGATCAGCGACGAGGCCGTTATCAGGCGCACTGCCTGTGGATTCTCGAAGGTAAGCGGATCGGGATTGGCCGCGGCATCGGCCGCCGGCTTGGCCACGTTACGCAGCAGATAGCGCGCCACAGGGCCGCCGATCAGGCCGCCAAGCACGAGCCCGAACGTGGCGCAGGCCACGCCAAGCTCGGTGGCATAGGACATGTCGAACTGCTCGACGAAGGTCTTGCCCCACGCGGCGCTGGTTCCGTGACCACCCGACAGCGAGATCGACCCCGCGAGCAGGCCGGTCGCCGGATTGAGGCCCATCGCACTAGCCAGCCCCACGCCGATGCCGTTCTGCAGCACCAGCAGGCCGGCCACCGCCACCAGGAACACGCCAATCGATTTGCCACCCTGCTTGAGACTGGCAAGGTTTGCACTGAGCCCCAGCGAGGCAAAGAACGCGAGCATCAGCGGCGCTTGCGTGCTGGTGTCGAACTTGACCTGCACATCGGCGACATAGCGGGCCAACGCCAGGCACAGCGCGACAATCAGGCCGCCCGCAACCGGCTCGGGAATATTGAACGTGCGTAACGGCGCGGTGACCGAAACAATCTTGCGCCCGGCCAGCAGCACCAGCGATGCCGCGACGAGCGTTTCATAGGTATTGAGTTCTAGCATGAGCGATTGGGTTCGATTGGGCGATTGATCAAGAAGGAACCCATTGTTGGCGTGGAAGCCGTTCACGCCAATCGCGTTTCACCTAAATTTGCCGAAGCTCCGGCATCGGCCATGGGTACCGTGGACAGCCGCAATCAGCCCTTTCCTGGTCTGAAACTGTTCTGTTGCACATCTGCAAAACTGTGCATGGCGTCATATGGCGGCTCCCCTACACTACCCGGATCGTGTTCTCCTGAAATCACCCACATGACCACCTACGCATTCCGAATCGTCAATGTCTTTGCCGAGTCCACTTTCGGCGGCAACCCACTGTGCGTGTTCGAGGATGCGCGTGGACTCGACGACGCCGCCATGCAGGCGCTGGCGCTGCAGTTCAATCTGTCAGAAACCACGTTCGTCTTCCCTTCGGACCGCGCCACCGCCGCCGTGCGCATCTTCACGCCCGGCTACGAAATGCGTTTTGCCGGGCATCCAACGCTGGGCACCGCGCATGTGGTTCGCGATCTTGCGAAGACCGGCGACTCGCTGTCCCTGGAATTCAAGGCTGGCGTGGTCCCGGTGACCGCGGCGGCTGATCGGTGGACGCTGACCGCACCACACGCAGGCGCGCCAAAGACCGCACCGGCTGGCCTGCCTGACGCCGAAATGGCATCGCTGCTGGGTCTGTCGGCGGACGATCTGGCCGGGTCGCCGATGTGGGTCGATACCGGCGCCGACCAGTTGCTGGTACCCCTGAAAACACCGGACGCCGTGCGTCGCGCACAACCGGACAGCAGCCGCCTCGATCGCTGGCCGCAAAGCAGCCTCGGTCGCAAGACCGCCTATGTGTTCGCGTTCGATCCGGAGCAGCCGGGCAAGGTGCTCGTGCGCTATTTCTTCACCAAGCAGGGCGGCGGCGTGGCCGAAGACCCCGGCACCGGCTCCGCCTGCGCGAATCTCGGTGGATGGCTGCTGGCCACCGGTCATACCCTGCCCGCGCGCTACCAGGTAGACCAGGGCGAGTTCGTCGGCCGCCGCTGCCATCTGGACCTTGCCGTCACGGCCGAGGGCGCGATTCGCGTGGGCGGCCGCGTCATCGAACTGGGCCGCGGCACCGTGACCCTCTGAGATAGAAAAAGGACTTCGTCATGCCATCGCACGACATCGCCACGCTTGCCGATCTAGAAACCCTGTATGCGGAGCCATCGGGGGCATCGCTCGCCAAGGAAGTGGACTACCTCCACCCGCACTACCGCGCCTTCGTCGAGGCGTCGCCGTTCTGCCTGCTATCGACAGTCAGCGACAAGGGCGGCGACTGCACGCCGCGTGGCGATGCGCCGGGATTTGTACAGGTTCTCGATGACCGCACGCTGCTGCTGCCCGACCGGCGCGGCAACAATCGCATCGACAGCCTGCGCAACATCATCGCCGACCCGCGCGTCGGACTGCTGTTCCTGGTACCCGGCGTCAACGAGACACTGCGCGTGAGCGGAACCGCGAAAATCTCCACCGATCCCGCGTTGATCGCGCGCTGCCTGGTCCAGGACAAGGCCCCGACCACGGTGCTCGCGATCACGATCCGGTCAGTGTTCTTCCAATGCGCTCGCGCGCTGATGCGGTCGCACCTCTGGTCTGCCGACGCACGGATCCCGCGCGACGCATTGCCCAGCAACGGCACGATCGTGGCCGCACTGAGCCAGAACGCGATCGACGCAGCCACCTATGATCGCGAGCTGCCCGACCGCTTGCGCAAGAACCTGTACTAGCGCGGCAGCCACTCCGGCGCGTGCGTCCCAAGCGGAACTGACGGCAGCGCCCAATGCGCGGGCGTTTCCGAGAGCTTTGCAGCGTGACGCACTACCGTGAGTTCGCCAAACCCTGACTCCTGGACCTCGAGCAGATCGGAGATTTCATCGATGTGCTGATCAGGCACGCTGAATCCATCGGCCACGCGGCCGAGGCTACGTAGCCACTGCCCGACCTGCGCCAGCGACACGCGCACATGCCAGCTTCCGCCCTCCACGGCCCGGCGATGCAGCGCTGCCATCGCGCCGAACGCGAGCAGGTACCCCGCCGCGTGGTCAAGCACCTGAGCCGGCAGCGGTTTCGGTTCCGCGCTGCCGGCCGCCGTAGCCTCGTCGGCGTTGAAACCGGTGGCCGTCTGCACGAGCGAATCAAAGCCGCGTTTGCCTGCCCAGGGTCCGACGTGGCCGTACGCCGATAGCGAAACGTAGACGATGCCGGGCCGCGCACGCGCTGCGGCCTCGGCCCCGACGCCAAGCTCGGCGAGCCCGTTCGGCCGATATCCCTGCACCACCACGTCCGCGCCATGCAGCAGCTTGTGCAACGCGCGCTTGTCATCGGAATCGCGCAGATCGAGCTGGCAGGATCGCTTGCCCCGCCCGGTATCGATGACGAGCGGCGGGATCGACGGCAGGTGGGCTGCGGTGACCAGCAGGACGTCAGCCCCATGGGCCGCCAGCGTGCGCCCGGCAACCGGGCCCGCAATGATTCGCGTGAAGTCCAGCACGCGCACACCCGACAACGGCCGCGCGTCGACATTGATCTCGGCATGAGGCGCGAATGCCGGCAGCGGCACCGGGGGCGCATCGCCGATCCTCTCGATGAGGACAGGCGGCAGCCCGCGCAACGCATTTGCCTGCGGATGCGCCTGCCATTCGTCGTACGTGCGCATCGCGGCGACCACCAGCCCGGCATCCGAGGCCACCGCCTCGAAATCCTCGGCCTTCCACTTGGCGAGCGCGGCGCGTACTGCATCCTTCTCATACGCGCATTTCAGGATCTTCAGCACACCGTCCCGGTGGTGCGGAAAGTTCGTGTGCAGCCGAACCCAGCGCCCGTCGCCACAGGGGTACAGGCCGGCAATCCTGTCCCACAGCTCCGAGGCCGCGCCACCGTTGACGCGAAGGTAGCGCTCGCTGCGAAACTCGGCCAGCGCGTGACACATGTCGACCGACACGTCCTGCCAGCGCCCGGTGCGCTGCGCCCAGAGCGCCGCCGCGGCCAGCGCCGAGGCGCCAAGGCTGGCCTGGGCGGCGGCACCAACCGCGAAGCTCGACGGGAATACCGGATCGGCACCGGTCAGTGTCATGTGCGCAAGTGCCTCATTAGGCATCCCGGCATCGCACCACAGCGCGGCAAGGACATCGGCGGCGGATTGGGGAACGGAATCAACGGAAGCAGTGGAAGCGGAGAAAGAAGCAGGATTCATGGCATGTATTCCGGCAGCGCAAGCCGTTCGGGCTGTGCGACGATTGTGCGACCACCTTGCGACGACCACTTTGCGACAAACACGCCGCGCGCCCGGCGGGCAACCACACGATGACAACCGTGACTCGTCGTGGATTCTGCACCACTTCGGCCCATCGCGCAGTGAGACGAATCCGAAAACGAAGTGTCTGCGCCGGGTTGCCCCGCAGGCACGGTAAAATCGCCCCATTCCACGGAACATCGCGAACGTAGTCGGGGTCAATCCAGACCCGGACCGTCCGCCCAAGCTATCGAGCCGCACGCGCTGCGGCGCCACCATGAGCCAAGACAACAAGCCCAACGACACGCCCGCCGCCTCCAACTTCCTGCGGAGCATCATCGACCAGGACCTCGCCGCCGGCACGTACGGCGGCCGGGCGGACCAGCAAGGCGACGCGCTGCCGACGGTCGTCACGCGCTTCCCGCCGGAGCCGAACGGCTACCTGCACATCGGTCACGCCAAGAGCATCTGCGTGAACTTCGGGCTGGCCCGCGACTACGCCGGCCGCTGCCACCTGCGCTTCGACGACACGAACCCGGTCAAGGAAGACACCGAATACGTTGATTCGATCATCGACGCCGTGCACTGGCTCGGCTTCTCGTGGGACAGCAAGAAGGCCGGCGGCACGCCGCACCTGTACTATGCGAGCGACTACTTCGACCAGCTCTACCAGTTCGCCGAGACGCTGATCGAGCGCGGCGCGGCCTACGTGGACAGCCAGAGCGCCGAGCAGATCGCCGCCACCCGCGGCAACTTCTCCGAGGTCGGCAAACCGTCGCCGTACCGCGACCGCTCGGTCGAGGAAAACCTGAAGCTGTTCCGCGAGATGCGCGACGACAAGTACGCCGATGGCGAACACGTACTGCGCGCGAAGATCGACATGTCCGCGCCGAACATCGTGATGCGCGACCCGGTGCTCTACCGCATCCGCCACGCCCATCACCACCGGACCGGCGACAAGTGGTGCATCTATCCGATGTACGACTTCACGCACTGCATCTCCGACGCGATCGAGAACATCACGCATTCGCTGTGCACGCTCGAGTTCGAGAACAACCGCCCGCTCTATGACTGGGTGCTCGAGCACCTGCGCGACGCCGGCGTCTTTGCCAATCCGCTGCCGCACCAGTACGAGTTCGCTCGCCTGAACCTGACCTACGCGATCACGAGCAAGCGCAAGCTCAAGCAGCTTGTCGACGAGAAGCGCGTCGACGGCTGGGACGATCCGCGAATGCCGACCATCGTCGGCATCCGCCGCCGCGGCTTCACGCCCGAATCGATCCAGTTGTTCTGCGACCGCGTCGGTGTGTCGAAGGCCGATAGCTGGATCGACATGAGCACGCTGGAAGGCGCGGTGCGTGACGACCTCGACGCGCGCGCGCCGCGCAGCG
>JAFAJB010000216.1 GCA_019236395.1 Cupriavidus sp. | reverse complement strand
AGCCACGGCAATCACCACGCCATCGGCACTCGTCAAGCAACGTGCCGGCTTCCAGTTGGTGGAACTGCCGCCCGACTCGTCAGACTCCGACTTCAAGCCAGACGCCGACCCGGGGCCCAACAGCGACGATACAGATCGCAGACGCCGGTAGCTGACAGGCGCTGACCACTTCGCGCGGCTGTGTCTGGCGAAGATGGCAGGCCCTTACAAAGCCTGCTATCTCAAGCCTGCCGCGTCACCCTCCAGCCAGCCGCCTCTCCATATCCTCCACCACATGGCTCGCCACGCGCTGGCGAGCCAGCTTGCGCCAGCTTTCGGCGAGCGGTGGGAGTTCGGCCATTTCGGCCAGCGCGGGGTAGTTGAGCCGATCGACGTAGAGCACGTGCAGCAGCCGCTGCAGGCTCCACTGCGGGTGCGGGCGCGCCACCAGCACCAGCCTGTCGCCAGCCGCGACTTCTCCCTCTTCGATCACCCGGTAGTACCAGCCCGTGCGCCCGCTTTCCTGCACGGCGCGCGACATGCCGGCATAGCCGAACCGGTGATTGAGCTTCCAGCACGGCTGGCGCGCCTGCGAGACTTCCACCAACGCGGTACCGATGCGGAAGCGGTCGCCGACGCAGACATCCGCTTCCGTCAAACCCTGCGTGCTCAGGTTTTCGCCAAATGCGCCTGCCCGGTCCAGTACCCCGACCTCGCCTCCCTGCGCCGTCAGAGACTCGCGCCACGCCTGGTAGTGATCGCGTGGATAGTGGTGAAGGGCTTTCTCGGGGCCGCCATGATGCTTCGGGTCGCCTTGTTCGTCGATGTCGAAGCCAACCCTCGTGATCCGCGCCGGGCCATCAACCGGCAGTTTGGCGATACCGCTAGGCAAACCCTTTGGACCGAACGGACGCACCCTGCCTGCCAGCACCGCGTCGATCGGAATATCAATCACCGCATCCTTCACAGACCTGCCTCCTCCATCCACCGTGCGAACATCCGCTCGCCGGCGCTGGCGACGATCGCCCCGATCTCTTCGGTACGGCGACGGATCGTGCGCGGATCGATGCCCACGCGTGCCAGCTCCACCGTATGGCCGATCAGCCAGGTTTCGATATCGCTCGCCTTGACCTCGGGATGGAACTGCAGCGCCAGCACGTGCTTGTCGATGGCATAGGCCTGGTGCGGCGTCGCGGCTGTCGATGCGAGCAGTTGCGCCCCGGCCGGCAGGTCGAAGGTATCGCCGTGCCAATGCAGTACCTGCCAGTCGGCTTCGGCCAGCACAGCCAGTGGCGAGCGCAGCCCCGCGTCCGTCGGTGTGATCGGCGCCCAGCCAATTTCCCGCGTTCCGGGATACACGCGTGCGCCTGCCGCAGCCGCAATCAGTTGCGCGCCCAAACAGGCACCGATCATGGGCTGGCGCGCCTGCAGCCTCTGGCGAATCACCGCAATCTCGGCCTCGAGCCATGGATAGGCTTCGGTTTCGTAGACCCCGATCGGCCCGCCAAGCACCACCAGCAGGTCGGCCGGATCGGATTGCACCGGCGACAGGTCGTCCACGCCGGCCTGGTAGATGCGGATCTCATGACCGCGAGCGCGGGCCGCGTCGGCGATCACGCCGGCGTGTTCAAAGGCAACGTGCTGGATGACGTCAGTGCGGCGCGTGCTGCGACCTGCCTGGGTATCGCTCATCGAATGACTCCTGCGAAAGAAAGCTCCGCCATGTTAGCGCCGGTCCCGCCGCGAGCCATCCCCACTGACACAATCTTTGACATCTCTGGATGCCTCAGCACCCAACCCATCAGCGCCGCCCCTATCAACGCCCATCCGTATCGGGCCGCATGACCAGCGTGTCGAAGCTGTCGCCTCCCGGATTGCGCCGATGTGCCCCAATCGTAATGAACTGCACCGCCGCCCATTTCTCGGTCCAGTCGCGGTAGTGCGGCGACAGTGCATTGCCCGACTGCCCCGTCGACGTCATGAAGCGCGACTCCGACAGGTCCGCCAGGTCGTAGATGGCGCGCAGGCTGGCCGCATGCGTGCTTTCAAACGGCGCGTGTTCGTCGCGAAGATTGTAGCGGCCCACGTCGATCGTATAGGTGTCGCCACCGGTCGGCACGCGCACGTTGAACAGGCCGGCCAGGTACGGCACCTTGCCGAACGGCTTGTGCTCGGCGCGTGCGGTGTGGGCCTTACCCCAGCGCCACTTGGCCGGGTCGTCGCCATAACGCTGGTCCAGATCGGCGATGGCGCGCTGCCACGCAAGCCCGATCGTGTCCGCGCAGCTTTCATGCGCGGTCGTATGGGAGTTGTCGCACCAGAAGGCCCCCATGCCCTTCGGGTCGCGCATCGCATTGAGCATCGGCAACTGGACGTTGCGCTGCTCCCAGAGCCGGTTGAATTGCGATTCGCCTACCTTGTCCTCGAACAGCAGCCTCGACAACTCGCGAAGCCAGGCCGTCACCACCAGCGGTTCCGCCCGGTCCGGGGACATCGTGCCGTCCCACTTCCGCAGTGCGTCGAACAACGCGCGCTCGCGCGGCGGGCGCGAGGCATCGCTGGCCACGGGCGCGGCCAGCAGCAGCGGCAGCGCGTCGCGCACGGCCAGCGAGACCACGTCCTTCTGGATTGCCGCGAAAGTGTCCGGCGTATGGTGCGGCTCGGCTTCAAGCAGCGTACGGATACGCTGGTATCGATATGGCACCGTCCACTCGCTCGTGATGAAGTACGGATAGTCGTCCGCCACGATCTTCTGGTTGGCCGTGACGATCATGCCCTCCGGCGGATTGAAACGCTGCGGCAACTGCTCGAACGGAATGAAACCCTGCCAGTCATAGCGCGCATCCCAACCGGGCGCCGGGGCGAGCCCCATGAGATCGTTGTCGGCGCGGCGCAGCGGCACGCGTCCCGGGGCGATATAGCCGATGTTGCCATCGACGTCCGCATAGACGATGTTCTGCTGTGGCGAGTGGAAATCGCGCAGCGCAGCCAGGAAGGACTTCCAGTCGGATGCCTGGCCGAGCTTCAGGCCAGCCTCGAACGTGCGGTCATCGGCCCGCAGTGCGGTCCACTGGAACGCCACCACGTACTGGGCGCCAAGCGGCTTGGCGGCCGCGCTGATCGGTTCGGCCACATCGGACATG
>JAFAJB010000160.1 GCA_019236395.1 Cupriavidus sp. | reverse complement strand
CGAAAAACAGCGTTTGGCTGCATGAATGAGGCGACATCTACCTTGACGCGCGCCGGTGGGCGAACGGCACTGCCCGGATTTCCGGGTGTACGCCGCCTGAGTCAGGTGGAATCGTCAGAGACGCCACGTCAGTGACAGCTTTGCGGTTTGGCCTCGGTCGGTTGGATTGGCCGAAACCTTGTGCCCGATCTCCAGCGGGCGCTTTTTTCCCACAAACCATGACGTGAAGGAGAAGGACATGAAAGCCATGTTCGATGACATCAAGCGTTTTGTACGTGAAGAAGACGGTGCAGCGGGCGTGGAATATGCCCTTCTGCTGTGCCTGGTTGCAGTGGTGATCGCCACGTTTGTCGCGGCCTTGAGCGGCGACGTCAGAACGATCTTCAACGCCATCCAGACCGGACTGAACGCTGGCGCGGCCGCTGTGGGCTGACTCGCCGACCGGGATGCCAGGCCATTGCGCGCCATCCACGATGGCCTGGCACACCCTCCCCCATCTCGCGCGGACGGCGGAGATCGGGGAAGGGTTCCGGGGAAATCAACAGCATCCGTTGAGAGACTCATTGAGAGATTGATCATGACGATCGCAGCCAACCTGCCAGCACTCAGCCTGAGCGCACTTGTGCTTGCCGCCGCCGCCAGCGACGTGCGCACGCGCCGTGTGCCCAACCGGCTGATCGCGCTGGGACTGGTCATCGCACTCGTCACGCAGTGCCTGGGGGCCGGCGTGGCCGCCGGAAGCTGGGCATGGCTGACAGGCGCGGCGATGGGCATGGGGTTGTTTATCGGCCTGTACCTGATTGGCGGCATGGGCGCTGGCGACGTGAAGCTGATGGGGGCCGTCGGTGCCTTCACCGGCGCGCTGGGTGCCCTGCATATCGCGCTGCTTGCCTGCATCGTGGGGGACGCATTGGCGCTTGTCATGACCCTCATGCGCAAGGAAGCGCGTGCGGGCCTCTCGAATCTTCTGCTTTTGCTCCCGTTGGGCATTGGCGTCACGCGCACCGATCTGAACGCATGCCGGGCAGGTGCCCCAACGAAAGTCCCTTATGCCGTAGCCATCGCGATTGGCGCGTTGCTGGTGGCATGGGGGCCGCTGTGAAACTGTGAACCCGCGATCCGTCGCATATGCCCCGCCCGCCCGGCGGACATGTCCGGCCCGTAACTGAAGAGGTCATGCACCATGAAAAGCCTGCGCACCCTGTTCATCCTGGTCATCGCCGCGGCAGCCGGCCTCGTCGCGGTGGGTCTCGCCTCCCGCTGGCTACTTCAGCACGGCAACGGCGGCATGACCAAAGTCGCGGTCGCGACGAACGAAATCAGCATGGGTCAGCGACTGACGCCGGAACTGGTCAAGGAAGTGGACTGGCCGACGGCCAGCCTGCCCCCCGGCATCGTCAGTGACTCGCACACGCTGGAGGGCCGCGTGGCCAAGACCAGCATCACGAGAGGCGAGCCGATCCTGGACGCCAAGCTCACGCCCGTCGGCACCAAGGGCGGCCTGTCCGCCGTGATTGCCGACGGCAAGCGCGCCATCACCGTGCGCGTCAACGATGTCGTGGGCGTGGCGGGCTTCGCACTGCCAGGCAGCTTCGTCGACATCATCGTCAACACGCAGAAGCAGGAAGACGCCAAGACCGCCCGCACGAACGACCGGAACGACCAGTCGATCTCGAAGATCGTGCTCGAGAAGATCCTGGTGCTGGCCGTGGCGCAAGAGGTCAACCGCGACGAGACGCAGCCGAAGGTGGTCAACGCGGTGACGCTGGAAGTCTCTCCGGACGAAGCCGAGAAGCTCGATCTGGCCCGCAGCGTCGGCACCCTGTCATTGGTCCTGCGCAACCAGGCCGATCCGCGGCCGGTGGACACCAGTGGAGCCACCAAGCTCACGCTGCTCAAGGAAACGCCGCCGGCGGAGCCTGTACAGGCGATCAAGACCGTTCAGGTCGTGAAGCGTGTTGCCGCGCCCGTGAGGCAAGGCAACTGCATCGGGGTCATCAGCGGCATGCACACGGCACAGGAGTGCTTCTGAACGGCTTTCGAACAAGACAACACGCCAATGTAGCGTCTGGCCCTGAAAACAGGACCAACAACCCGGGGGAATAACATGAACCAATCGACCAGTCTGGACAAGACACGCGATGGCGTCAGCGCACGCACCACGCGGCGAGTGATCGTCGCAGCGGTGGCCGGTGCGATGTGGCTCGGGACAGGCCACGCGCAACCTGCGGATGCCGCCGGACGTGCAACGGCCCAGCCGATGAGGCTGGCCGCCGGCGGCCCGATCCAGCTCACCATCGGCGCCACCAACGTGCCCGCCGCTCCTGTCGAAAGCAATGCCGGCCGCGTGCCCGCATGTGCAAGCGCCGCATCGGAGCCCGAGCAGGTGATTCTGCCGGTCGGCAAATCGCGCATCCTCTCGCTGCCCGAACCGGTGCGCACCCGCACCCTTGGCAATCCTGCCATCGTGCAGGCCATGCTGGTTTCGCCGACGTCCCTCTATCTGCTGGGACTCGATGTGGGCACCACCAACATGATCCTGCAGGGTCGCAGTGGCCGCTGCACGATCGTGGACGTGGTGGTGGGCGCGGACCCTGGCGGCCTGCAATCCACCTTGCGTGACCTGCTGCCCGAAGCGAAGAACGTGCGCGTATCGGCGGCCGCGGACAGCCTGGTGCTCAGTGGCTCGGTTGCCGACGCCGTGCTGGCCCAGAAGGTCATGGACATCGCCAATGCCTATGTCATGCGCCAGACCCGCAGCCCGCTGCAGGCGCCCCAGGCCGGTGCCGCCGGCGCCACGCCAATGCTCGCCATGAATGGCGGCAACATGGCGGGCATGGGGATGGGCAACCAGAACGGCATGCCGGTACGCAGCCCGCGGCTCATCAACATGATGTCTGTCGAAGCGCCTCAGCAGGTCATGCTCGAAGTGAAGGTGGCCGAGGTTTCCAAGACCCTGATCGATCAGATGGGGTCCGCACTCAACCTGCAGGGCGCCTTCGGCACGTGGTCGTTCGGCCTGCTGGCGAACTTCCTCTCCGGGGCCACCGACCTGCTCAGCTTCAGCAAGGCCAACAACCTGCCGCTGAAGTTTGCGCTCGACGCCCAGAAGGGTGACAGCCTGGTCAAGGTACTGGCCGAGCCGACCCTGATGGCGATCAGCGGTCAGGAAGCCAGCTTCCTGGCTGGCGGCAAGGTGTTCATCCCGGTGCCGCAGTCCACGGGTGTCGGTGGCAGCAGCACCATCGTGCTGCAGGAGGAAACCTTCGGCGTGGGGCTGCGCTTTACGCCGACGGTGCTGGAGAACGGCCGCATCAACCTGCGGGTTGCGCCGGAAGTCTCCGAGCTCTCGCCCACCGGCGTGTCAGTGACCGCTCCTGGCACCAACAACACCTCGATCCTGCCGCTGATCACTACGCGCCGGGCCTCGACCACGCTACAGGTGATGGACGGCCAGAGCTTTGCCATCGGCGGGCTGATCAAGAACAACATCACCGGCAGCCTGAACGGCCTGCCCGGTGTGGGCGATCTGCCGGTGGTCGGGGCGCTGGCGCGTAGCACCAAGTTCCAGCAGGACAAGAGCGAAGTGCTCTTCGTGGTCACACCGCGCCTGGTGAAGCCGCTGCCCGCCAACTATCCGATGCCTACCGATACCTTCGGTACCCCGATCCCTGGCGAGGTCTACCTCGACGGCAACATGGAAGGACATCTGCACACGCCCCCTACCAATGCTCCGGCACCGGTACCGGCCGCCCAGCCCGCTCCGGCCCCGGCCACGTCAGCGCCCGTCACGTCGGCACCGCAGGCCGCGCTGGCTCCCGCGAACGTCGCAGCCGGCAACACGTATTCCGGCGCGATGGTCCGCTCCGGCAACCCTGCCGGCATTCAGTGACCGACGCCCCACAAGCCAAAGGAAGACGCCATGAAATCGCTCTACGCCCTGACCCGTATCGGCCTCGCCTGTGGGCTCGCCCTGTCACTGGGTGCCTGCATGACCACCACGCCGAACTACGACGCCCACTTCGGTGAATCCGTGCGCATCGTGCGCGCCATGCAAACGCTGAACCCGGACGCGGTCAACAACGACCCGGTGACCGGCGTGGGCGGCAAGGCCGCGGTGGCCGCCATGGATCGGTACGGCGCATCGTTCGTGAAGCCACCGACCGACACGAACGCGTACACCGTGGGCATCGGAACGGGCTCCCTCATGACAGGCCAATAAACCGGGCCCACGAGGACGCGTTCAGCACGGGCATATTCACTGGGAGTCGAGACATGGCAAAGATAGTCGTGGTTTCCGCCAATGGCGCGCATCGCAAGCTGGTTGCGGACCTGATCGCCAGATCCGCCGCACACGTGGTCATCCAGCAGGATGCGCAGCCGCGGCAGGTCCTGGCCCAGGGGGCGGATCTGCCTGGCGCCGACCTGCTCATCCTCGACGGGCAGGACTTCACGAGCGACGAACTCGGTCTGCTGCGCCGCTGCCTGACGGAAAAGCCCGAGATGCTCTGCATGCTGCTGGCAACCGACCCGTCAACCGACCTGCTGATGGGCGCGATGCGGGCAGGCGTTCAGTGCGTGCTGCCCTGGCCGCCTGCAGAACACGAGTTTCGTGACGAACTCCAGCGCTGCACGCGCCACGCCACCGGCGCCGCCCGCAATGACGGCCAGATGCTCTCGTTCGTCTCCTGCAAGGGTGGCAGCGGCACCACGTTTGCCGCCAGCAACCTGGCCAGCGTGCTGGCGCACAAGCACGGCAAGCACGTACTGCTGCTGGACCTGAACCAGCAGTACGGCGACGCGGCGTTCCTCGTCACGGACCAGGTGCCCTCGGCCACGCTGTCCGACGTCTGCCGGCAGATCGATCGCCTGGACCCCGCCCTGCTCGATGCCTGCGTCACCCATGTCAACAAGACATTCGACGTGCTGGCGGGAGCCGGAGACCCGATCAAGGTCGGCGAGATCAAGGCCTCCCAGCTCGAACGGATCATCGACGTTGCGCTGCCGCTCTACGACGTGGTGATGGTCGACGTGGGCCAGGACATCAACCCGATAACCATCCAGGTACTCGATCGCAGCCACCTGATCTTCCCGGTGCTGCAACAGAGCCTCAGCCATCTGCGCGCCGGCCGCCGCATGCTCGACATCTTCAGCTCGCTCGGCTATCGCACGGAGCTGATGCGGCTGATCGTCAACCAGTTCGACAAGAAGGCACAGGTCACACAGCGGACGCTGGAGGAGAACCTCGGCATGCCGGTCTCATACATCCTGCCGAACGACCCCGCGACAGCGCGGGAGGCCGCGAGCCAGGGCGTACCCGTCGTGCAACTGGCCGAAAACAGTGCGATCTCGCGCGCCCTGCAGAAGATGGCCGACCAGCTGTACCCCGAATCCGTGCCCCGCAGCGAAGGCCTGCTGGGCAAACTGCTCGGCCATGGCGGCCGGGCCTACCCCGCCACCCTGCGCATGGAACGGCAGGCCTGAACAGACATCGTAGACGGAGTGCCCCATGTCACTGCGCGACCAACTCTATCAGCAGGCCGGAGAATCCATGCCCCAGCGGGTCCTCCGGTCCAATGGCGCCCCCAGCGCCACGTACCAGCGCCTGGCGCGGGAGATCCACCAGACCATCATCGATCGCGTCGAGCTGAGCAAACTGCAGCAGCTATCGCCCGAGCAGGTGCGGCGCGAGCTGGCCCAGCTGGTCGAGCGCCTCATCGAGGAAGGCAATCACCAGGTCAACGAGGCCGAGCGCCGCAGCCTGGTCTCCGACGTTCAGGATGAAATGCTCGGCTACGGCCCGCTGGAACCGCTGCTGGCCGACCCCACCATCTCCGACATTTTGGTCAACACGGCCAGGCAGGTGTACGTGGAGCGCCGCGGCAGGCTCGAGCTTACCGAGGTCAGCTTCCTCGACAACGCACACCTGATGCGCGTGATCGAGAAGATCGTGTCCCGCGTGGGCCGCCGCATCGACGAGTCCAGCCCGATGGTCGATGCGCGGCTGCCCGACGGCTCGCGCGTCAACGCCATCATCCCGCCTTCGGCGATCGATGGTCCGCTGCTGTCGATCCGGCGTTTTTCGGTGCGGCCGCTCTCGGTCGATGACCTGATCGCGGGCCAGACACTCACGCAGCCGATGGCGCAACTGCTCGACGGCATGGTGAAGGCCAAGCTGAACATCCTGATCTCCGGCGGCACCGGCAGCGGCAAGACCACGCTGCTCAACATCCTCTCGGGATACATTCCCGCCGACGAGCGCATCGTCACGATCGAAGACGCCGCCGAGCTTCAGCTTCGTCAGGAACATGTGCTGCGCCTGGAAACACGCCCGGCCAATATCGAGGGGCGCGGTGAAATCACCCAGAGAGCGCTCGTGAAGAACTGCCTGCGCATGCGGCCTGACCGAATCATCCTCGGCGAAGTGCGCGGTGGCGAGGCCCTCGACATGCTCCATGCGATGAATACCGGGCACGAGGGTTCACTGGCCACGATCCACGCGAATACGCCGCGTGATGCGCTGACCCGCCTCGAGAACATGGTGAGCATGGCCGGCCTGTCATTGCCGACCAAGACCATGCGGCAGCAGATTACCTCGGCGATTTCCGTAGTCGTCCAGGTATCGCGGCTGACGGACGGCAGCCGCAAGCTGATGAGCGTGCAGGAGATCACCGGCATGGAAGGGGAAGTCGTCAACATGCAGGAGATCTTCACCTTCAAGCGCAAGGGCGTGGATCGGAGCGGCCGCATCCACGGATACTTCTGCGCCACCGGAGTCCGGCCCAAGTTCTCGGAGCGTCTGCAGGCGTTTGGCATTCACCTGCCAGACTCGCTCTACGATCCGGCCGTGCTTCATGAAGTCTAGAGCGGAGAATCGACATGGACATCCTGATCCTCGGCTTCGCGCTGTCAATCTTCGTCTTCACGGTGCTGCTTGTCGCAGGCATGTACCAGTGGTGGCAAAGCCGCCATGGCCAGCGCGCACGGCGGCTCAACCAGCGTCTGCAGGCGGCCATGCTGAACAGCGCGAGCCACGGCAAGGACGCCAGCATCCTCAAGCAGCGCGTGCTCAGCGACTCCCCGTGGCTCGCCCGCCTGCTTCAGCGCTTTCCCCACATCGTCGCGCTGGACCGGATGCTGCTGCAATCGGGGCTCGAATGGTCGGTTGGGCTGCTGCTGACGCTGACGGTCGCACTGCCCGTCGTGGCGATCTGCGTTGGCACCGTCCTGGTCTTCCCAACCCAGATCGTGCTGGTGGTTGCCGGCTGCCTGTGCCCGTTGCCAATCATGTACGTCCGGCGCCGCCGGACCCAGCGGCTGCGCAAGCTTGAAGAGCAACTCCCCGACGCCACCGACATGATCGGCCGCGCACTGCGGGCCGGCCACTCGCTGCCCACGGCGCTGAGCATGGCGGGCGAAGAGCTGCCGGCGCCCGTCGGCGCGGAGTTCGGCATCGTCTTCAGCCAGATCAACTACGGGGTTCCGATGAGCGACGCCCTGGCGGGGCTGACCGACCGCGTGCCGATCGATGATCTGCGCTACCTGGTCATCGCCGTGCTGATTCAGCGGGAGTCGGGCGGCAACCTGGCTGAGATCCTGGACAACGTCGGCAACATCATCCGCAAGCGCCTGCAACTGCTGGACAAGGTGCGCGTGCTTTCCGGCGAAGGCCGCCTGGGTGCCCGGATTCTGACTTGCCTGCCAGTAGCGGTCGGCGCCCTGGTCTACATGATCAACCCAGGCCTGATGCAAACGCTCTGGACCGATCCATTTGGCATTCGTCTGCTGTGGGTCTCGGGATTCATGGTCCTGGGCGGTGTGTTCTGGATGCGTCGGATCATCCGTATCCACGTCTGACAGCGGACTGCGAACTGCGAACTGGAGGCGGGAATTTCCCGTACGACTATGTGGATAGCCCAGATTGTCTTGATGGTCGGCACCTTCGTGATTGTTTCCGGTGTCACGTGGGCGGCACTATCGCTGCTGCGCCAGAGCGCGGTGCAACGGCGGGTGGCGCAGATCAACCAGGAAAACCCGGTCGCCGCCGACGAGGACCCGTCCCAGGCCTGGCTCAAGACGGTGGAACAGATCACCACGCCGTTTGCCCGTCTGTCGGCTCCCAATGAAGGATGGGATGCTTCCGCACTGCGTATCCGCCTGATGAACGCGGGATGGCGAGCCCCGGAAGCCGTGGCGATCTACTTTGGCAGCAAAACCCTGCTGGCCTGCTGCCTGCCACTACTGCTCGCGGTCGCGCTGGTCGGTCATGTTGGCGAAGGCCGGCAGATCCTGTTCATCAATCTGCTGTTCATTGCTGCGGTTGCCGGCTTCTACTTTCCGAACCTGGTGCTGCGCCACAAGATCAGACGCCGCCAGCGCAACATATTCGAGGCGTTTCCCGATAGCCTGGATCTGATCATGGTCTGCGTGGAAGCGGGTCTGAGCCTGGATGCCGCGATCCTGCGCGTGGTTCAGGAAATGCGCGGCGCGCACCGGGAGATCGCCGAGGAATACGAGATCCTGACACTGGAGCTGCGTGCCGGGCTGCAGCGCGAGAAGGCGCTGCGCAACCTGGCTGTCCGCACCGGCGTGAGCGAAGTCGACATGCTGGTCAGCATGCTGATTCAGGCCGACCGCTTCGGCACCAGCGTTGCGGATTCGCTGCGTGTGCATTCGGACATGCTGCGCGTCAAGCGGCAGATGCTGGCCGAGGAACGGGCCGTCAAGATCAGCACCAAACTGATGTTCCCGCTGATCCTCTGCATCTTCCCTTCGCTGCTCGTCGTGCTGCTCGGGCCACCAGCCATCCAGGTTGTGGCAGCGCTGCGCATCGCCACCCAGCACTAGCGCATTGCCGAAGGAGAATGAACATGACCAAGTACAGAGCCAGGCAGCATTCGGGGCGCATGGCGGGCGCCGCCGGTGTGGAGTTTGCCCTTGTCTTTCCAATCTTCCTGCTCGTGGTGTTTGGCACGGTCGAGTTGGGAACGGCGCTCTACGACCGCGCCATCCTCACCAACGCCAGCCGCGAGGCCGCGCGCGCGGGGGTCATGCTGCAGACCACCCCGATGACCCCGGCCAGCATCGGCAATGTCGCAAGAAACTATGTGCAGAACTTCCTGATCGACTACAGCGGCGCGGCCCCGACGCCCACCGTCACGGTCACGAACCTCGACGGCAATACCCTCACCGGAAGCCGTCTGCAGGTACAGGTGTCCTACACATTCAATGGCCTCCTGCTCGGCCCGATGTTCGCTTCCGTTTCCGGGCCGATGGGGATCAATGCCGTGACCGTCATGAAGTACGAATAGGCGGCAACCTGACCGGGAGACATGCGATGAAATACCTCGGATACGGACGACGCAGGGAAAACGGGTCCATCGGCCTGATGGCAGCCAGCACGATGGGCTTGACCATCGCGTTCGGAGCCCTGGCGACGGATGTCGCACGCGTCATGATCATTCGGAACGAACTGCAGAATGCGGCAGACGCCGCGGCACTGGTCGGCGCGGGGGCGCTCTACCCTCCCAACCCCACACCGAACTGGAATAACGGAGTCACCCAGGGCAGCGCCGCAGTGTCGCTGAACGCGACGGAGGGTGTGAATCTGGCAACCGGGTCCGTGCAGGCCGGGTACTGGGATATCAGCCGGCAGACGCCGGGCCTGCAGTCCCAGAGCATTACTCCCGGGGCGAACACTGTGCCAGCCGTGCAGGTTACGATCAGCCGCGACGTCGGCGTCAACGGCGGCCCGGTCAGCATGTTTCTGGCGGCATCGTTCGGCGTATCTGTCATGACCCTGAAGGCCACTGCCGTGGCGGTGCTGTCGGCGCCGGGCACGGTCGGACCGGGCACCCTGCTGCCAGTGGCCATCGGGCTGTGCCAGTACCAGAAATACTGGGACAGCACCAAGCAGCAACCGGTGATCGACCCCACGACGAACCAGCCCGTTGTCTTCAATATCAACGACAGCTATAACCCGGTCACGGATGGCACATGCGACAACGGGCAGTGGACGGCCTTCACCTCCGCGCAGACAGGTGCGTCCACGATCACCAACCTGATCAACACCGGCAACCTGACTCCTCTGTCCATCACGAACAACATCACCTTTCTGAACAACGGCGTGGCTGACAGCATCTACAAGGCGGTCATTCCCCTTATCGGCACCACGGTTTTCATTCCGGTCGTGCAGCAGGTAGTGCCGGGGTCCAGTTCACCGATCGTCGCTTTCGCCGCCTTCTACATCAAGGACGTGAACCGGCAGGGAAAGGTGAAGTACATCAGCGGTCACTTTGTCGGCAATGCCAAGATACCCAATAGCGGTGGCGTAGGGCCGTACTACGGCGCATATGTACCGCCACGGCTGGCCTGGTAAATACTAAAAACTTGAAGGGGTTGTCATGAATGAGACATTGAATGCCGATAGCGGCAAGCTCATGGAAGCGCCCGTCATCCGCGTGCGAGACCTCGCAATAGAAGTCTGCTTCAGGATTGCCAGCGCGTTTTTGTTTGCCGCCTTCGCCGTTGCCGCATTCAATCACTGGGTTGCCGACCCGGCTCGCATCACGCTGCTGTTCATTGTCGTAGCCGAGTCCCTTACCGTTTGCCTGGCCTTGCTGGCCAGAGTGCCGACTCGGCGGGACTGGCATCCCGCCGTCATTCTCTGCTCGCTCGGCGCCACGTATTACTTCATTGGCATCAAGCTTGCGCCTGGGATGCAGCTGGTTCCCGAGTTCATAGGCGTCGCATTGCAGATCGCCGGCCTTGTCTGGCAGATCTACGCAAAGCTGTCGCTGCGCCTGTCCTTTGGACTCCTGCCGGCCAATCGGGGCATCGTGACGAGCGGTGCGTACCGATTCTCCAGGCATCCGATGTACCTGGGCTACTTCCTCGCCCATCTGGGCTTCCTGCTGGCCAACTTCGGGGTGCAAAATCTGCTGGTTTTTGCGGGGCTCTACAGTCTGCAGGCTGTGCGGGTCATCCGGGAAGAGCGCCTGCTATCCGCAGACCCGGTGTATCGCACCTATTGCACACAGGTGCGATACCGGATTCTTCCCGGCATTTTCTAAGGACGCCGAGGCACCTCCTCGCTGCCGCGTCTGGCCGTCAGGCTTGAAGGCGCGGCGGGAAGCGGCCCGCAACAGTGCACCACCAGCGCACCGCATTCCCCCGACTGTCCAGCGGCGCAACGCCGGGAAGACAGTCTTGCCCGGACTCGCTCCGGGCTTTTCTGTTTCCGGTCGCGTCGATTTCATCGTCCCGAAGCCGCTTGACCACGCAGCCAGTCTTCTTAAGAATGCGTTGACATCCCCCGCCCACGCGGCAGCCAGGAAACAGGCCCATGAGAATTCGCATCCTGAGCGATCTGCATATCGAACATCACATGCCAGAGGATGTGCCTGCTTGCCACGCAGACCTGACGATCCTGGCCGGCGACATCGCCAACGGCCGCGACGGCCTCGATTGGGCCGCGTGCGTCTTCGGTGGTCCGGTGCTCTACGTACCCGGCAATCACGAGTACTACGAAAGCACGTTCGATACGGTGGATCGGCAGATGGTCGACGCGGCGGACGAATCCGGGAACGTCACGCTGCTCAACAATGCCGTCGCCGAGTTCGAGGATGCCGATGGCCAGCGCGTGCGCGTGATCGGCACCACGTGGTGGACCGACTACTGCCTCTATGGCGCCAACCGTATCGACGAAGCCATGGAAGCCTGCTCGCGCGTGATGCTCGACCATCGGCTGATTGCCACGGCCAGTGGCGACGGGCAACATCGCCCCTTCACTCCGGCCGATGCACTCGCGCGCCATCGCGCCGCCACTGCATGGCTGGCCGATACGTTGTCCCGACCGTTCGACGGCAAGACGGTGGTCGTCACCCACCATGGTCCCGACCTGGGCAGCCTCGATCCGCGATACGCGCATGACATCGTCTCGGCTGGCTTCATTTCGCGCAGGCCCGATCTGGTGGCGCGGGCCGACCTTTGGGTCCACGGCCATACGCATACGAGCTTCGACTACTGGATCGACGAGTCACGCGTGGTGTGCAACCCGCGCGGGTACATCTCGCGGCGCACCGGCGAACCGGAGAATCCAGTGTTCGATTGGGGCAAGGTCGTGGAGCTTTGATTGCCCGATATTTCGGCTCCCCTCTCCCACAACGTGGGAGAGGGGTTGGGGGAGAGGGCATTGAGGCCCAAATTGCGACATGTCGCGGATTCAACCGCTCGCCCTCTCCCCTGCCCCTCTCCCGCACGCGGGAGAAGGGAGCAAACAGTCGGTTGCTAGTCTTCCATCGACCAAAACAAAAACCCCCGAGGGCTCGCACCCTCGGGGGTTTTTCACAGACAGGCTGATTGGCTCAGCAGTCCGGCATGAATTACATCATGCCTTCCATGCCGCCCATGCCGCCCATGCCGCCCGGCATTGCCGGAGCCGACTCTTCCTTCGGCGTTTCGGCCACGGCGCAGTCGGTCGTCAGCATCAGCGAAGCCACCGAAGCGGCGTTCTGCAGTGGGGTGCGGGTCACCTTGGTCGGGTCCAGCACGCCCATTTCCACCAGGTCGCCGTACTCGCCCGAAGCGGCGTTGTAACCGTAGTTACCCTTGCCTTCGATGACCTTGGCCACCACGACCGAAGCTTCTTCACCAGCGTTCAGCACGATCTGGCGCAGCGGCTCTTCCATGGCGCGCAGCACGATCTTGATACCGGCGTTCTGGTCGGCGTTCTCGCCGTGCAGGCTGGAGATGGCAGCGCGGGCACGCAGCAGGGCCACACCACCGCCCGGGACGATGCCTTCTTCCACGGCAGCGCGGGTAGCGTGCAGCGCGTCTTCCACGCGGGCCTTCTTTTCCTTCATTTCGACTTCGGTGGCAGCGCCAACCTTGATCACGGCAACACCGCCGGCCAGCTTGGCCACGCGCTCTTGCAGCTTTTCACGGTCGTAGTCCGAGGTCGCTTCTTCGATCTGGGCGCGGATCTGCTTCACGCGGCCTTCGATCGCAGCTGCGTCGCCGGCGCCGTCGATGATGATGGTGTTTTCCTTGCCGATCTCGATACGCTTGGCCTGGCCCAGGTCCTGCAGCGTGGCCTTTTCCAGCGTCAGGCCGATTTCCTCGGCGATCACGGTACCGCCGGTCAGGATGGCGATGTCTTCCAGCATGGCCTTGCGGCGGTCGCCGAAGCCCGGAGCCTTCACGGCAGCGGTCTTCAGGATGCCACGGATGTTGTTCACCACCAGCGTGGCCAGGGCTTCGCCTTCCACGTCTTCAGCGATGATCAGCAGCGGGCGGCCAGCCTTGGCCACTTGCTCCAGCACCGGCAGCAGGTCACGGATGTTCGAGACCTTCTTGTCGAACAGCAGAACGAACGGGCTGTCCAGCTGAACAACCTGCTTTTCCGGGTTGTTGATGAAGTACGGCGACAGGTAGCCACGGTCGAACTGCATGCCTTCCACGACTTCCAGCTCGTCGGCCAGCGACTTGCCGTCTTCCACGGTGATCACGCCTTCCTTGCCGACCTTGTCCATGGCTTCGGCGATGCGCTCGCCGATCGAGGCGTCGCTGTTGGCCGAGATCGCGCCAACCTGGGCGATTTCCTTGCTGGTCGTCGTCGGCTTGCTCAGCTTCTTCAGCTCTTCGACGGCGGCGCCAACGGCCTTGTCGCTGCCGCGCTTCAGGTCCATCGGGTTCATGCCGGCGGCCACGAACTTCATGCCTTCGCGCACGATCGACTGGGCCAGCACGGTTGCGGTGGTGGTACCGTCACCGGCGTTGTCGCTGGTCTTGGAAGCCACTTCCTTGACCATCTGCGCGCCCATGTTCTGCAGCTTGTCCTTCAGTTCGATTTCCTTGGCCACGGACACGCCGTCCTTGGTCACGGTCGGGCCGCCGAAGCTGCGCTCCAGCACCACGTTGCGGCCCTTCGGGCCCAGGGTCACCTTCACTGCGTTGGCGAGAATGTTCACGCCTTCAACCATCTTGGCACGTGCGGCGTCGCCGAACACTACGTCTTTTGCTGCCATGTTCTGAATCTCCAGATCTGGATCGATGCGTCCCGCGGGTTCCGGGGACGCGTCAGGAATTGGGTACGTTGGGTGCGTCGATTACTTGTTGACGACGGCCATGATGTCTTCTTCGCGCATGACCAGCAGTTCCTGGCCATCCACCTTCACGCCCTGGCCGGCGTACTTGCCGAACAGCACGCGGTCACCCACCTTGACGTCGAGGGCGATGTTGTTGCCCTTGTCATCCTTCTTGCCGGGGCCAACGGCCAGCACTTCGCCTTGATCGGGCTTCTCGGCAGCGTTGTCGGGAATCACGATGCCGGATGCGGTCTTGGTTTCGTTGTCCAGACGCTTCACGATCACACGGTCGTGCAGAGGACGCAGGTTCATACGGACTCCTAGATACAAAAGTGAGTTTTGGTTCACAAAATGGCCGTCAAAGGGGGACGGCCATCAGGTTTCGGGGTACCGCGGGGAAGGTTGTTAGCACTCTCCCCCAGCGAGTGCTAATTATAGGGACGGGGTATTTCCTTTTCAAGACGAGGTCTGAATGGGGGTTTTCCCGGGGGGGGCGTCTATCAGGCGTCCGGCTCGCCTGACTGGCTGGCCGCCTGCGCCCGCCCCAGCGCCGCGCTGACGTCGCCATAGAACTGCTTCAGTGCGGCTGCCTGCAGGTCCTGCGGTTGCAGCGCGGGCCACAACAGCGAGATCATGTCCTGCGTGGTGCGATCCATATCCACCGGGCGCCCGCTGACGATGGCATCCCAGAGAATGTGCTCCATCGGCCCCAGGATCGCCGAGCGCATCAGCCGCAGCGACATATCGGCCCGGATCTCGCCGCGCGCCTGCCCGGCGGTCAGCAACTCCATGAGCGGCGCGGTATAGCGGCGCTGCAGCGGGACAAAGACTTCGTCGAGCCCCTGTCCCTTGGCGCGCCCCTCCGACAGCACCAGCGCGCACAGGCCGGTGCCGTGGATCAGGAACAGGCGCAGGTGCGTGCCGATGAAGAACTCGAGCTGCGCGCGGGCGCTGCCTTCGCGTGGCATGCCGCCTTCCATCGCTGCAATGATCTCGTCATACCAGTCCTGGATAACGCGGACACAGAGATCCCGCTTGCTGTGGAAGTAGGTAAAGATCGTTCCTTCCGAGATGCCCAGGCGCTGCGCGATCTCGGTCGTCGTCGCCCGCTCGTAGCCAAGTTCGGAGAAAACCTGCCGGCCCACGCGCAGGATGTCGCGAATGCGTTGTTCCGCCTTGGCTCCCGCCGGGATGCGACGCTGATTCACGGTCTGCTGCATTTGCGTCCCCTGTTGCGTAACCTGAACTGTGATGGCCCGGAATTATAGGGCGCCCGTCACTTGCTGCCGAAATTTGAATAATACTCAAATTTCGTTTGCCCTTTGTAGGGGCAGGGTATACAGTCATCGCATCGTACCCCTACAAACAAGCTTAACAGGCCCGGCTACGTTAGATTGAGTTTAGCTCAATTTTAGGCAGACCCGGCCGCGACAGGAGACAGGTATGGCGATGCAACCCGGGACCTCCCAGCCCATCGGGGGGCTGTCCTACGTGAAGGGCACCGATTCACCCCCACTCAGTGAACTGACGGTGCCGCAGCTTCTGGCGAAGACCGTCGGACTCTACGGCGATCGGCCGGCGGTGGTATTCCGGGAGCAGAACATCCGCTGGACCTGGAACGAGTTCAGCGCGGCGGTGGACCGGATGGCCGCCGGCCTGCATGCACTGGGACTGCGCCGCGGCGACCGCGTCGGCATCTGGTCTCCGAATCGCGTGGAGTGGCTGCTGACGCAGTTCGCCACGGCCCGGGTTGGCCTGATCATGGTCAACATCAACCCGGCCTATCGGCTCGCCGAACTCGAATACGCGCTGAACAAGGTCGGATGCAAGGCGATCATTGCGCCGGAAGCCTTCAAGACCTCGCGCTACCTGGACATGCTCCAGACCCTGGCCCCGGAGCTTGCCCAGGCCGAACCGGGCGCGCTGAATGCCGCCCGGCTGCCGATGCTGCGCTGGGTCATCCGTATGGAAGATGTGCCGACGCCCGGCATGCTGACCTTCAGCGGGATGCTCGAACGCGGCGCGGACGTGCCGAAGCAGGTGCTGGACGACATCACCGCCACGCTCGACGCGCACGACCCGATCAATATCCAGTTCACGAGCGGCACGACCGGCGCGCCCAAGGGCGCCACGCTCACGCACCGGAACATCGTCAACAACGGCCGCTCGATCGCGGGCGCCATGCGT